>DASWDF010000121.1:0-6908 GCA_036395475.1 Casimicrobiaceae bacterium | reverse complement strand
GGGCGCACAATCGCAACCTCGATCACGAGGTCGTAATAATTCCTCGGCTTCATCCGGGGCAGCATCGCCATCTGCGCCCGCGACTCGATCTGGAACACGCCGACGGTGTCGCCGTGGCCGATCATCTCATACACGCCAGGATCTTCCGCCGGCACGTCGGTCAGCCCGAACGGCCGGCCGTAGCGGACCGAGAGCAGATCGAGCGCACGACGGATCGCGGAGAGCATGCCCAGTGCGAGCACGTCGACCTTGAGCAGACCCAGGGCATCGAGATCGTCCTTGTCCCATTCGATCACTGTGCGCTCAGGCATCGCCGCGTTTTCGACCGGCACCAGCTCTGACAGAGGTCCGCGCGAGATCACGAAGCCGCCGGTGTGCTGCGACAGATGGCGTGGGAAACCAAGCAATTCCGAGACCAGCGAGAAAAGCCGTTGCATCACCGGGCTCTCGGCGTCGAAACCCGCCTCTTGCACCCGTTTCGAGAGCGCCCGGCTGCCATCCCACCACGCCATCGACTTCGCCAGCCGATCGACCTGCGACAGATCGAGCCCCAGCGCCTTGCCGACGTCGCGCAAGGCCGAGCGCGGCCGATAGCAGATCACTGTGGCGGTCAGCGCCGCGCGCTCGCGCGTGTACTTGCCGTAGAGGTACTGGATTACTTCCTCGCGCCGCTGGTGCTCGAAGTCGACATCGATGTCGGGCGGTTCGTTGCGCTCACGCGAGATGAAGCGCTCGAAGAGCATTTCCATGCGTGAAGGATCGACCGCGGTGATGCCGAGGCAATAGCACACCGCCGAATTCGCCGCCGAGCCGCGGCCCTGGCAGAGGATGCCTTTGCTGCGGGCGAACTCGACGATGTCGTAGACGGTGAGAAAGAACGCCTCGTAGCGCGCTTCGGCGATCAGCACTAATTCGTGCTCGATCAGCTTGCGCACTTTTGCCCGCCCCGCCTCGCTCGTCGTCGCGGCCGGAAAGCGTCGCGCGAAACCCTCTTCGGTGAGCCGCCGCAGGTAAGAGGTCGGCGTTTCGCCCGGCGGCACGATCTCCTCGGGATATTCGTAGCGCAATTCTTCGAGCGAAAACCTGCAGCGCGCAGCGATGGCGAGCGTCTCGGCGAGCCAGGCGGCAGGATAAAGGCGCTGCAAAGTCTCGAGCGCCCGCAGGTGGCGCTCACCGTTCGGGTGCAGCGCGTAGCCGGCTTGCGCGACCGACGTTTTCAGCCGGATGGCGGTCAGCGTGTCCTGCAGGGCGCGGCGCTCGCGCTCGTGCATGTGCACGTCGCCGGCCGCCACAAGAGGCAAGCCGGTTAGGTCGGCGATGGCGATGAGCTTCTGGCAACGTACGGCGTCGTCAGCGTCGAGCAGGCGTTCAGCCGCGATCCACAGCGCTCCGGGAAAACGCGTGGAGAGCCAGCGCGCCTCGTCGACATCGGGCGATCGTCCGGGCAGCCACAGCGCGAGGCAGCCGGTGACGCCGTCGGCGATATCGGCGCGGGTCAGGCGATAGCTGCCCTTGACGGCGTTGCGGCGGCCGCGGGTGATCAGCGCGGAGAGATTGCCGTAGCTTGCGCGATCGGTCGCGAGCAGGACGAAGCGCAGGCCGTCGTCGAGGCGAAATTCGCTGCCGATGATAAGAGGCAACTTGCTCTGCTTCGCTTCGACATGGGCGCGCACCACGCCGGCGAGCGAGCACTCGTCGGTGATCGCCAGCGCCGCGTAGCCCAGCTCCTGCGCGCGCAGGACGAGCTCCTCCGGATGCGAAGCGCCGCGCAGGAAAGTGAAATTGGAGATGCAGTGCAACTCGGCGTAAGACATGGGTAGGTGCGAATTCATTCGCACACGGCGAGAAATCGAAGCAATGACGGCCGAATGAATTCGGCCCTACGAAAACACGCCGTGCGCAAACCATTCGCCGCCGCGGTCGCGATAGAGCCACAGCTCCTCGCCGCGCGCGTTACGCCCGACGAAATAATCGCGGCCGACGTCGTCGCCGTCCCACCAGCCGGTTTCGATGCGTTCGGGACCCGACACCAGTCTCACCTTCGCCGCCGCCGGATCGGCGCCGAGCCGCCGCGGCGACGAGAACAACCACAACGGACGAATCGGGAACTGCCCCCGATGATTCAGCGCCGAGACGGCGCGCACGATCATCGGCGTCTGTCCCCATGCCCGCTCGGGCCGATGATCGGCGCGAAGCTCGAGCGTCCGCACCGCATCCTCGCCCAAGCGCGCGCGCAAGCGCTCGAACAGTTGCGCGCCGGCTTCGCCGTCCCGGCCTGCGACGGGGAAGAAGTCACCCTCCTTGGCATTCAGCGGCGCGGTCTCTTCCGAAACGATCCGGATCGCTTCGACCCGGTCGGGCAGCTCTTCGCGCGCGAGCCGTTCGCGCAGCACGTTCAGGATGTGCTCGACCTGCCGCGTGGAGGTGAGCCCCAGCACGATAGACGTCGGGGCCGCGTCTTCGTGCACGAGATCGCAGCGCAAGCGGATGACGCCTGCGCCTCGGCCGTGCAGAAAGCCGGCCAGCTCGGCGACCAGCCGCTTGATGCCGAACAGCAGCGCCTCGGCCTCATCGACCGGCGCAGGTAATTCGAGCTGGCCGTGATAGCGCTCCGGCGGCACGAACGGCGGACGCGGGTCGGGCAGCATCCCACGTGCGCGATCGATCTCGTCGAGCAACGCCTGGCCGAAGCGGCGGGCGGCGCCATCGCGCGGCAGCGCGATGAATTCGCCGATCGTCCGCACGCCGATGCCCGACAGCGTGTCCAGCGCGGCCTGAGCACTGGCTAGCAGTGCGATCGGCAGCGCGGCGAGCTTGCGCATCCAGTCGGTGTCTTCCTCGGCAACGATCGGCTGACCTGCGCGGGCGAACAGGCTCGCCGCACCCGCGGTGGGTGCGGTCGCGATGACGCCGGCAAAGCCGAGCGTTGCAAGCCCGGCATCGATCCGGGGAAGCAATTTTTCCAGGCCGCCGAAATAAGTGAGGCCGCCCGAAATTTCCAGCAGCACGCAGGCCGGCGGCTCGATGCTGATGGTGGAGGCCCATTGTCCTGCCCAGAGGGCGATACCTTTCAGCGCATGGGTCTCGGCACGCTCGTCGCGCAGATGAATCGCGATTTCAGGGTCGAGCGCGAGCGCGGCGGCGATGGAAAGACCCGGGACGATGCCGCGCTTTCGCGCCGCATCGTTGGCGACGACAACGTCGGGACGATGGCTCACGCTCGCCACCACGGCAGGCGTTTCGTGCGTCGCCCCGCGCGCGAACACGGCCAGCGGGAGGTCGGGAAAGTTAAGACAGGTCCAGAGCATGCCCGCCCCGCGGGTCCGGCCCCGGCACTCGCCGCACTTCATCGGCGCGCGCCAGCGCACGATTCCATATCCGAGCCTGCGGGCCGCCGACGGGATAGTGGCGATGGAAGCTCGCCGTGCGGTTCGCCGGCAAGCGTTCGGACTTCGCCGGCAGCCTGAGCGCGCTTGGCGCGCGCTCGTTCGGCCTGTCCGCCGACGATCCTGCAATATCGAGCAGCAACGGTGCGGATAACGCGCCGCCGCGGCGCTTGAATATATCGACGCTCAGGCGTTTTCCCGAGAGCGAAAGTCGGATGCGCAGCGGCGAGGGCGACGGTTGCGCCGCGCGTGCGGTCGACGCGAAAAGAAACGCCAGCGTTTGACTTTCTTGCGCCGCCAGCTGCAGCCGCCGCGTGCGTTGATCAGCGCAGGTCTTCGGCCAGAATAAGAGCGCCCCCACGCTGTTCGCGCGCAGTACCTGCTCGGCCGCCCACCAGCGATGTTTGTCTTCCTCCGCCTCGATGACGATCACCCGTGCCGGATCGACGCCCCGGCCGGCGAGTGCCGGCGCGTAGGGGATATGCGGCGGCGCCACCAGCGCGATCCATTCGCCTGCCTGGGTGAGGCGCTTGAGCGTGGGAAGAAGCAGAGAGAGCTCGCCGATACCTTCGGCATCGAGCGATAGCTCGGTTAGCACAGCCTTGGGCCAGCCACCGCCCGGTAGTTCGCGGTCGAGGCTGGGAAAACTGCTGGCAACCGTATTATCGGCACGGGCCAGCCGATCTCCGCGCCAGAGCAATGGGTTGTGCAGCAGTTCGGCGAGCGCGGGCTTCATGGCGAGCCGGATACCGGGCGGACCCGCCCCGGGGATGAGCCGGGACGGGTTCCGGTCAGACAGGAAATTACAGTCTATCGAACGATCGTTCGATAGTCAATCGCATGCTGCCACGCCATGCTACACATGGATGGAAGCCACTACCGTGGGCGTCCTGCCCGCCCGCACCCGCAATGATCCGGCTGTGTTGAGCCTCATCGGCAACACGCCGCTGGTCGAAATAACCCGCCTCGACACCGGTCGTTGCCGCCTCTTCGTCAAGTTGGAAAGCCAGAATCCCGGGGGCTCGATCAAGGATCGCATTGCGCTTTCGATGATCGCCGCCGCCGAAGAGGACGGCCGACTCAAAGCGGGCGGCACGGTCGTGGAAGCCACTGCCGGCAACACCGGCCTGGGCCTCGCATTGGTCGCCCGCGCCAAGGGCTACCGCGTGCTGTTGGTGATCCCCGACAAGATGTCCGCGGAAAAGGTGCTGCATCTCAAGGCGCTCGGCGCCGAGATTCGCATGACACGTTCGGACGTGACCAAGGGCCATCCCGAGTATTACCAGGACATGGCGGCCCGGCTGGCCGCGGAAATTCCCGCCGCGTTCTACGTCAATCAGTTCGGCAATCCGGCGAACCCGCTGGCGCATGAGCGCACGACCGGCCCCGAAATCTGGGAGCAAATGAACCACGACGTCGACGTGGTCGTCTGCGGCGTGGGATCGGGCGGCACGCTGACCGGGCTCAGCCACTATTTCGCGCGCACCAGCCCGCGCACGGAGATGGTGCTGGCGGATCCCGTCGGCTCGGTGCTCGCACCCTATGTCGAAACCGGCAAGATCGGAGAGGCGGGCTCATGGGTGGTCGAAGGCATCGGCGAGGATTTCATCCCGCCGATCGCCGATCTCTCGGGCGTCAAGAAGGCTTACTCGATTCCCGACCAGGAGAGCTTGGCGACTGCGCGCGAGCTCTTGCGCTCCGAGCTCATTCTCGGCGGCTCGTCGGCCGGCACGCTCGTCGCCGCAGCGCTGCGTTACTGTCGCGAGCAGGCTGCGGCGAAGCGTGTGGTGACCTTCATTCCGGATACGGGCAGCAAGTATCTGTCCAAGATGTACAACGACTTCTGGATGGTCGACCAGGGCTTTCTCGAGTTGCCACATTACGGCGATCTGCGCGATCTGGTTTCGCGCCGCTACGCCGATGGAGCGGTAGTGTCCGTCAGCGCCGAGAACACGTTGCTGACCGCCTTCCAGCGCATGCGCATGGCGGACGTGTCGCAGGTGCCGGTGCTCGCGGACGACGAAGTAGTCGGGATCCTCGATGAATCCGATCTGCTGCTGCACGTGTACAAGCAACCCGATCGTTTTCGCGACACGGTCGCGACCGCGATGACCCAGCGGCTCGAAACGCTCGATCCGCGCGCGAGCTTTGCCGACCTCCTGGCAATACTCAACCGCGAACTCGTCGCGATCATCGTCGCGGACGGCCGCTTCTTCGGCCTCATTACCCGTTATGACCTGCTTACGTACCTGCGGAGAAGCCTGCCGTGAATGATCAGATGCGAAAATCCGTCCGCGAAGGACAACAAGGTTTCGCCACGCGCGCGATTCACGCGGGCCAGGAGCCCGATCCCGCGACGGGCGCGATCATGACGCCGATTTATGCGACGTCAACCTACGTCCAGTCGAGCCCCGGCGTGCACAAGGGCTACGACTACGCGCGTACCGCGAATCCGACGCGCGCGGCGCTGGAGGCCTGCGTGGCCGATCTCGAAAGCGGCGCGCGCGGCCTCGCCTTCGCGTCGGGTTTGGCCGGCATGGCGACCGTGCTCGACGCGCTCGATGCCGGCGCGCACATCGTGGCGAGCGACGATCTCTACGGCGGAACCTATCGCTTGTTCGAAAACGTACGCAAACGTTCGGCGAATTTGAGCACGAGCTTCGTCGACATGTCCGACCCGGCGCGCTTGGCCGCGGCGATCCGTCCCGAAACGAGAATGCTCTGGGTCGAAACGCCGAGCAATCCACTGCTCAAGCTGATCGATCTCGCAGCGGTTGCGAAGATCGCGCGCGAACGCGATCTCATCGCGGTGGCCGACAATACCTTCGCCAGTCCCTGGATTCAGCGGCCGCTGGAGCTGGGCTTCGACATCGTCGTGCATTCGGCGACCAAATATCTGAACGGCCACTCCGACATCGTCGGCGGCGTGGTGGTGATCGGCGGTGAGGCGCGCCACGCGCCGCTGGCCGAGCGCCTCGCCTACCTGCAGAACGCCGTCGGCGGCATCAGCGGCCCCTTCGACAGCTTCCTCGCGTTGCGGGGCTTGAAGACGCTCGCGCTAAGGATGGAGCGGCATTGCGTCAACGCGCTGGAGCTTGCGCTCTGGCTTAACAGCCAGCCGGAAGTGGCGCGTGTGCATTACCCCGGCCTCGCGTCGCATCCCCAGCACGAGCTCGCACGTCGGCAAATGCGCGCGTTCGGCGGGATGGTGAGCATCGGGCTGAAAGCGGACCTCGCCGGAACAAAACGCTTTCTGGAGCGCTGCCGTTTGTTCGCATTGGCCGAAAGCCTCGGTGGCGTCGAAAGCCTGATCGAGCATCCGGCATTGATGACGCATGGCTCGATCCCCGTGCCGCAACGCGATGCTCTCGGTATCGATGATTCCCTGGTCCGCCTCTCGGTCGGAATCGAAGACGTCGACGACCTGCGGCGCGACTTGCGCGAGGCCCTCGATGGGATCTAGGCAGCGACCGTCCTTCGCACTCATCCGTTTGTCGTGACGCAAGCAGCGATCAAGCGGCG
>DASWDF010000120.1:0-15035 GCA_036395475.1 Casimicrobiaceae bacterium | reverse complement strand
GCTAGCGAATGCCGAGCACGTCCTGCATGTCGAACAAACCCTTCGCCCCTTCAGCGCGCTTCGCCGCGACGAAGCGCGCCGCGCGCAGCGCGCCCTGGGCGAAATTCACGCGCGAACCGGCCCGGTGCGTCAACTCCACGCGCTCGCCGACGCCGGCGAAGATCAAACTATGGTCGCCGACGACATCGCCGCCGCGCGAAGAGGCAAAGCCGATCGTCCCCGGCTTGCGTTCGCCGGTCACGCCGTTGCGGCCGAATACGCCATCGTTCTTCAGGTCGCGTCCCAGTGCCTTCGCTACCGCATCGCCCAGCAGCAGCGCAGTGCCCGAAGGCGCGTCGACCTTGTGCCGGTGATGCATCTCGACGATCTCGACGTCGTAATCGATTCCCAGAAGCTTCGCGGCCTGCTCGGCCAGGCGCAGGAGCACGGTGATACCCACACTCATGTTCGGCGCAAACACGATAGCAATCGCTTTCCCAAAGTCGGCGAGTGCACGCTTGTCGGCGGCCGACAGCCCGGTCGTGCCGACCACTGCCGAGACGCCGGCGCGGGCACAGGCGGCGACATGCGCGAGCGTGCCTTCGGGCCGCGTAAAATCGATCAACACGTCGGCACCGGCAACCGCGGCGGGAATGTCCGCGGAGACCATGACCCCGGTGGCACGACCGAAGCGCTCGCCTGCATCGCGGCCGAGAAGCGGACTTGCCGCCACATCCAGCGCGCCGGCGAGCACGACGTCGGGCTCCGCGAGCGCCGTTTCGAGCAGCGCCTGGCCCATCCGGCCGCTGGCGCCTGCGATCGTCAGCCTAAGAGTCTCTGACACCGGGGAACACGTGTGCGTTGCTGGCCACAAACCGCCGCTGGCGGGGCGCAGGGCGCAGCGAATAGTGGAGCCCATTCGCAAGCCCGGCAACAATGCCAGCGGCGGCTAAGTTGGCAAATGAGGCCGCAACCCGCAGGGCTGGCCGCGATTTGGGCCCACCCGCTTTGGCGCAAGCCACTTGCTTGGGGCCTACCAAGCGGCGTGGCTTGCTTCGCGCGCTTGAGCCCAAATCGTGCCAGCGCATCACGCGTTCCCCGATGTCAGAGACTCTTATTCCCACCAGCCGAGCTTTTTGAGCAGGTCCTGCAGCCAGGTCGTCTGCCCGGTTTTCGGTGCGGTCGAGAGTGATTTGTCGAGCACCGCGTCTCCGCCTCCAGCCCGCGCTACCTCCGCCGGCGGCGGCGGCATCTCATCGCCTTCCCAGCGTGCAAGCCGGTCGTCGACGAAATAAACCGTGAATTGCCGGTGCTCGAGCATCCGGCCCTGACGCCGGAACTCGTACACATAGTCCCAGCGGTTGGCATGAAACGCGTCGGTGACCAGCGGCGTGCCGAGCGCGGTGCGGACTTGCTGCCGCGTCTGCCCGACCTTGAGCTTGTCGACCTGGTCCTGCGTGACGTAATTACCCTGGTTGATGTCGAGCTTGTAGACACCGAGGCTCGTGAGATACGCGCAGCCTCCGAGCATCAGGGTCAAGGATACCGCGCAGAGGACCATGCGCATGGTTGCGTTAGATGCTGCCAAAAGACGATCGGAAACTATATCATAGGCGCGCGCCCCCTCCGCTCCAGCCGCCCGCGGCTATCCGTCCATCGCCATGACGACGTCGCATGACCTCAAGAATGCCGGTCTCAAGGCGACGCTGCCGCGGCTGCGGATCATCAACCTGTTCGAGCAGAGCAAGGTCCGGCATCTGACCGCCGAGGATGTCTACAAGCAGCTGCTGGCCGACGGCGTCGACGTCGGCCTGGCGACGGTGTACCGTGTGCTGACGCAGTTCGAGCAGGCGGGGCTGCTGATCCGCCACCATTTCGAGTCGGGCAAATCCGTGTTCGAGCTGAACCAGGGCGGTCACCACGATCACCTGGTTTGCCTGCAGTGCGGCCGCGTTGAGGAATTCTTCGACCCGGAGATCGAAAAGCGGCAACTCAGGATCGCCCGCGATCGCGGCTTCGAGATCAGCGAACACGCCCTGTATCTCTACGCCGAGTGCGTGAAGGTCAATTGCCCGTACCGCAAGCCCGGCGGACAAGATTGAGGGTGTAGGGCCGGATTCATCCGGCCGCGGCGCATCGCATCGCCGGCCGTGCGAATGAATTCGCAGCTACGATACCGTTGCTCACGACGACTCGCGGCGATTGAAGTCGGCGAAGCGAAAACCGAGCAGCCACAGCGCACCGAAATATACGATCGTGCCAGCGCCGATCACCAGCGCCAAGCGTCCCACCTTCGCCCATAAGCCCGCGGTGGTCCAGAATTCGTCCGCACCCGCGCTCCACCACAGCACGGCGCCGAGCGCGAAAAGGGCGATTGCCACGCGGCCAAGGAACCGCCCCCAGCCCGGCAGTGGCGCATAGATGTCGCCGCGGCGCATCGCGCGATAAAGTAGCAGCGCGTTGAGGATCGCGCCGATTGAAGTCGCCAGCGTGAGTCCGGCGTGCCCAATCTGGAACATCAGCGCGACCGCCAGCGTCTGCGAAACGAGCAGCGTCAGAAACGCGCTGCGCACGGGCGTGCGCATGTCGTGGCGTGCATAGAAGCCCGGCGCGAGGATTTTTACCGCGATCAGCCCCAGCAGACCCACGCTGTAGCCGAGCAGCGCGGCGCGCGTCTGCCAGACATCGCCGACGGTAAACCGGCCGTACTGGTAGAGCGTGGCGATCAGAGGAGTCGCGAGCAAGGCGAGCGCCAGCGCAGCGGGCAACGCGAGGATGAAAGTCAGCCGCAGGCCCCAGTCGAGGAGCTCCCGATACTGGCCCTGGTTCTCGTCGTGATGGTGCTTGGCGAGACTCGGCAACAGGATCGTGCCGAGCGCGACGCCGAGCAGTGCACTGGGAAACTCCATCAACCGGTCCGCGTAGGTGATCCACGAGATACGGCCGTCGCCGAGATACGCGGCGAGCTGGGTGTTGATCAGCACCGAAATCTGCGCCGCCGACACGCCGAGCACGGCAGGGCCCATCGCCGAGAGCACCCGCCGCACCCCCGGGTCGCCCCAGTCGAAGCGCGGGCGCGGCAGCATCCCGAGCCGCATGAGCGGACGGATCTGCAGCGCGAGCTGTGCCACGCCGCCGACGGCGACGCCCCACGCAAGCGCCATGATCGGCGGATTGACGTGCGGGGCCAGCAAGATCGCCGCGCCAATGATCGAAAGATTAAGAATTACCGGCGTGAACGCGGGAATCGCGAACTGGCGGTAGACGTTGAGCACGCCGCCGGCGAGCGACACCAGCGAGATGAACAGCGCGTACGGAAACATGATGCGGATCAGCTCCGCGGTGAGCTCGACCTTCCCGGGCGTCTTGGCAAAGCCGCTCGCCAGGAGATACACGAGCCACGGCGCGGCAAGCACGCCAAGCGCAGAGATCACCAGCAGGACCAGGGCGAGCTGCGCGCCGACCGTGCCGATGAGATCGCGCGTCGCGTCGTCGCCGCGCTGCCGCTTGTATTCGGCGAGGATGGGCACGAAGGCCTGCGAGAAGGCGCCCTCGGCAAACAGGCGGCGCAGGATGTTCGGCAGCCGGAACGCGGCCTCGAAAGCGTCCATCTGCAGTCCCGCGCCGAACGCGACCGCCTTGATGCTCTCGCGCGCGAGGCCCGTGATCCGCGACAGCAGCGTCATCGCACTGACCGTCGACAACGCCTTCAGCAGATTCATCGACGAGCGCTGCGATCCGGAACGGACGGCGAGGCGGGAGATGGCGCAGTTGGCATGCTTGGCGGGTGTCGATTCGGCTTGCGAGAGTTGCGAAAAACGATTATTATGCCCGCTCTTTTTTTGCCACTCCAGAAAACCAGGAATTTTCAATGGCCAATACCGCGCAAGCCAAGAAACGCGCCCGGCAGTCGGAGGCGACGCGCAAGCGCAATGCGAGCTTGAAATCGGCGCTGCGCAGTGCAGTCAAGAACGTCAAGAAGGCGATTGCTGCCGGCGACAAGGCTGCCGCAATGAAAGAATTTCACGCGCAGCAGTCAGTGATCGACCGCGTCGCGGACAAGAAGGTTGTGCACAAGAACCTGGCGTCGCGCAGCAAGCACCGCCTGGCTCATGCGATCAAGTCGATGGCGTAAAGCGCCCATTTCACGCTATGCGAAGAGCGCCTGACCGGCGCTTTTTTTGTTTCCGGCGACACCCGACTGGAAGCGCGCTGCCTCATGCTAATATTCTGTTTTAATAGAGGTTGAGTGCCCCAGGTTTCAACTACAAGCCGGTGCTCTGAAGCCTCCACTATCGTATCGATGGCGCCCAAGCATTTCCTTCAGTTTCAGGATTTCAGCCGGGACGAGCTCGATTACCTGTTCGAACGTACCCGCTGGATCAAGGAGCGCTTCAAGCGCTACGAGCTCTATCAGCCGCTGCGCGACCGCACGCTGGCGATGGTGTTCGAGAAGGCGTCGACGCGCACCCGCGTGTCGTTCGAAGCCGGCATGAACCAGCTCGGCGGGATCGCGATCAACCTGAACCGCGGCGATACGCAACTCTCGCGCGGCGAGCCGATCGAGGATCTCGCGCGGGTGATATCGCGGATGGTCGACGTGGTGATGATCCGCACCTTCGAGCAGGCCATCATCGAGCGCTTCGCCGCGCACTCGCGTGTGCCGGTGATCAACGGTCTCACCAACGAATACCATCCCTGCCAGATCCTTGCCGACATCTACACTTATGTCGAACAGCGCGGATCGATTGCGGGACGAACCGTCGCGTGGATCGGCGATTCCAACAATGTCTGCCGCACCTGGTTGCAGGCGGCGGCGATCTTCGGCTTCAGCGTGCATGTGTCGACCCCGCCCGGCTACGAGATAAGGCCCGCGGCAGGCGCGCGCGACGCGAGTCATTTCCGCTTTTTCTCCGATCCCCGCGCCGCGTGCCACGGCGCCGACCTCGTCACGACCGACGTGTGGACCAGCATGGGCTTCGAAGCCGAAAATGAAGAACGCAAGCGTGATTTCGCCCGCTGGAGGGTCGATGCGGAGATGCTGCGCCATGCGAAGCCCGACGCAGTCTTCATGCACTGCCTGCCCGCGCACCGCGGCGAGGAAGTGGCCGCCGAAGTCATCGACGGACCGCAGAGCGTGGTGTGGGACGAAGCCGAGAATCGGTTGCACGCACAGAAAGCGCTGCTGGAATATCTGGTGTGCGGACGCGTCAAAGCTTAGGAGAAATCCGTGATCGATCACACCGGTCTGACAGTCGCCGATGTCGCCAGAAGCAAGGCGTTCTATCGGGCGGCGCTCGGGCCCCTGGGTTACGCGCTTATCATGGAGTGGGAGCAGTACGCCGGTTTCGGCGTGCCGCCCAAGCCCGACTTCTGGATCGGCCAGGGCAAGCCCAATGTCCCGCCGATCCACGTCGCGTTCCGCGCGCAGAGCAGGAAAGAGGTCGACGCGTTCTACAAGGCGGCGCTGGCCGCGGGCGCGCGCGACAACGAGCCGCCGGGATTGCGGCCGCATTACCACGAAAATTACTACGGCGCGTTCGTGCTCGATCCGGATGGCCATAACATCGAGGTCGTGTGTCATACGCCGGAATGAAGGAGCTTCGCTTGATTTCGCTGCCTAGACTATTCACATTCGCCGCGTCTCTTGCGCTCTGCTGGGCCGTCGCGGAGGGAGCATTCGCCCAGACCTGGCCGGACCGGCCACTCAAGTTCGTCGTCGCCGCGCCGGCAGGCAGCTCGATCGATGTGCTGGCGCGCATCATCGGCGACAGGCTCAAGGACCGGCTCGGGCAACCGATCGTCGTCGACAACCGGCCCGCGGCCGGCGGCACCGCCGCGACCGATTTCGTCGCGAAATCGCCGCCGGACGGCTACACGATGGTGATGTCGTTCAATGGGCCGCTGGCGTTCGGCCCGCACCTCTATTCGAAGCTGCCCTACGATCCGCAGAAGGATCTGGCGCCGGTCATCATCACGTCCAGTCAGCCCAATGTGCTCGCGGTCACCGCGGCGCTTCCCGCGAACTCGGTGAAGGAGCTCGTCGCGTATGCCAAGGCCAATCCAGGCAAGCTCAACTTCGCGTCAGTCGGCAATGGCAGCTCGTCGCATCTCACGATGGAGCTGCTGAAGGCGACCGCGGGCATCGATATCGTGCACGTGCCGTTCAACGGCTCGCCGCCGGCCGTCACCGCGACGGTGCAGGGCGAGACGCAGATGCTGTTCGCGGTCATGCAACCGCTGCAGGCGCAGATTCAGGCCGGCAGGCTGCGTGCGCTGGCCGTGACGACTGCGACGAGGTTTGCGCTGCTCGCCGACTTGCCGACGGTCGCCGAAGCCGGCTTCCCGGGTTTCGAGGCGCTGGCGTGGAACGGAGTGCTCGTTCCCGCCGCGACGCCGCGTCCGGTCGTGCAGCGCCTCAACGCGGAGATCAACGCGATTCTGAAGGACCCTGCCGTGAAATCGTCGCTCAACGCCCAGGGTTTCGAGCTCGTCGGGGGCACGCCCGAGGATTTCGCAAACTTGATCAGGAGCGAATCCGAGAAGTGGGCACCGGTGATCAAGAAGACGGGCGCCAAGATCGACTGAGATGAAGATCGTTCTTGCCTACTCCGGTGGCCTCGACACCTCCGTCATCCTGAAGTGGCTGCAGGACACCTACCGCTGCGAAGTCGTGACCTTCACCGCCGATATCGGCCAGGGCGAGGAGCTCGAGCCCGCGCGGGCCAAGGCGAAGGCGGCGGGCGTTGCGCAGATCTACATCGACGATCTGCGCGAGGAATTCGTCCGCGACTTCGTGTTCCCGATGTTCCGCGCCAACGCCATCTACGAAGGCGAATATCTCCTCGGCACGTCGATCGCGCGGCCGCTGATCGCCAAGCGGCAGATCGAGATCGCTCGCGAGACCGGCGCCGATACCGTGTCGCACGGCGCGACTGGAAAGGGCAACGACCAGGTGCGCTTCGAGCTCGGCTACTATGCGCTCGAGCCGGGCATCAAGGTGATCGCGCCGTGGCGCGAGTGGGACTTGAGCTCGCGCGAGAAGCTCCTCGCCTACGCGGAAAAGCACGACATCCCGATCGAGATGAAGCACCGCGGCAGCGGGGCGCCGTACTCGATGGACGCCAACCTGCTGCACATCAGCTATGAGGGCCGGGCGCTGGAAGATCCGGCGCAGGAGCCCGAAGAAGACATGTGGCGCTGGACCGTCGCGCCCGAAAAGGCGCCCGATGCCGCCGAGTATCTCGAGCTCGACTACTTAAGGGGTGATATCGTGGCGGTCAATGGCAAGGCGCTGCCACCCGCGCAGGTCCTGGCCGAATTGAATCGGCTCGGCGGCAAGCACGGTGTCGGTCGGCTCGATCTCGTCGAGAACCGTTATGTCGGCATGAAGTCGCGCGGCTGCTACGAGACACCGGGCGGGTCGATCATGCTCAAAGCGCACCGCGCGATCGAATCACTCTGCCTCGACCGGGAGGTGGCGCATTTGAAGGACGAAGTGATGCCGCGCTACGCGAACCTGATCTACAACGGCTACTGGTGGTCGCCGGAGAGAAAGATGCTGCAGACGATGATCGACGCCTCGCAGGCTCCCGTGAACGGCCACGTGCGCCTGAAGCTCTACAAGGGCAACGTGATGGTTGTCGGCCGCGCGTCGAAAACCGATTCGCTGTTCGACCCGGCGATCGCGACCTTCGACGAGGATCGAGGTGCGTACGACCAGAAAGATGCAGCCGGGTTCATCAAGCTCAATGCATTGCGCCTGCGGATCGAGACGATGCTCGCCCGCAGGCGCTCCTGAGCAGCCTGCGGCTCCGCTTCGTGCCTGGCTGATCGCAACCGACGGAATCGCCACTGCCACCATGCCCTCATTCGATGTCGTCTCGGAAGTCAACCAGGTCGAAGTCCGCAATGCGCTCGACCAAGCTAACAAGGAAATCTCGACGCGCTACGACTTCAAGGGTTCCGATGCGCGCATCGAACACAAGGATAAGGAGCTGACGCTTTACGCCGACGACGACTTCAAGCTCAAGCAGGTGACCGACGTGCTGCTGGGCAAGCTGACCAAGCGCGGCGTCGACGTGCGCGCGCTCGAGTTCGGGAACGTTGCGAAGATCAGCGGCGATAAAGTCAAGCAGGTCGTCACGATCCGGGTCGGGATCGAGCAGGAGCTCGCCAAGAAGATCGTCAAGCTCATCAAGGACAGCAAGATGAAGCTGCAGGCGAGCATCCAGGGCGATGCGGTGCGCGTCTCGGGAGGCAAGAAAGATGAGCTGCAGAGTGCGATCGCCCTCGTGAAGAAGTCCATCACCGATTTTCCGGTGCAATTCGGAAACTTCAGGGATTAATCGCGCGAGCCCGCAGCGAGGCTTTCATTGCTGCCCGAACGCGCCCTCGCCTTTCCCGTCACGCTGCGGCCGTTCGAGCTGACCGACGCGCCCCGCGTGCAGCTACTCGCCGGCGAGCGCGAAGTCGCGGAAAGCACCGCGATCATCCCGCATCCCTATCCCGACGGCGCAGCCGAGGCGTGGATCGCCAGCCAGGCCCGCGAGCAGGCGGCAGGACGCGAATATACGTATGCCGTCACCTGGAGCGATGACGGTGTCCTCGTTGGCGCCGTCGGATTGCGTCCGGTCGCGACGGCGCATGAGAACCTGGGTTTCTGGATCGGGCGGCCGTACTGGGGTCGCGGCTACGCCACCGCAGCGGCGCGCGCCGTCATCGCACTCGCCTTCGGTTTGCTCGATATCGATGCACTGGCCGCGTCACATCTGACACGGAATCCCGCTTCGGGACGGGTCATGGAAAAATGCGGCATGCATCTGCTCGGCATGGAGACGCGAGACCATCGCGGCGTGCAGGAGGAATTCTGCGTACGCGGGATCACGCGCGACGAGTGGGAAAACCTGATCGCGATCAGTGCGGCTTGACCGCGCCGCGCCTTCCTCTTCAAGCCATCCAAGTTGTGATGTCGCGCGTCGGGCGCTAGCGTCGACTGCATCCGCCGACGCTGCGGGCTCGCGCCGCTACACGAGATCGGCGAGCAGCGCGCTGCGCGTCGCGTCGGGAACGGGTCGCAGCGTCGCCGCGTACTCCGGATGGTCGACGCCGATCGCAAGCCCGGCACCCGACTTCAGCGCCGCGATCATCGCCGGCATCAGCTCGAACCGCAGAAAATGTACCGCCGATGTCTTCACGTCGGTCTCGCGCTCGAGGTCCTCGTCGGCGATCGCGTGCACGCGGGGGTGTCCGTCTGCCTGGACCCACACGCTGTCCTCGATGCCCTTGAGGCGCGCGAGCGCCCGTTTGCGCTCCTCGACATCCTCGTACTCGACCTGCAGCGTCGCCTTCCAGTTCTGTCCGTCGGGGACCAGCGGGTTATAGGCGTCGAGTTCGCCCTGAATGCCGGCGTCCTCGAAGATCTTTTCGATACGCAGCATCTCCTGGATCTGATAGCGGATCGTCAGCTCGTCCTCGAACAACAGAGTGAGATGCTCTCCCAGGTGCACCGTACGCGGCTTCTTGTGCTCGAGCACGCGGGCACGGAATGCCTTGCGATCCTTCGCGTAGGCTTCCAGCGTCAGCAGAGACTCGCGGGTGATGCTGGACATGCGTTTCTCGTCTACAACCCGTAGGCGATGCGGATCAGCGTCAGCGGGTGCGCCTTGGTCGGATGGCCGGCGTTCGGGTCCTGGCGAGCGGCCTCTTCGATGCCCTGCATGATCGCGCGGCCGGCGATTGGGCAGTCGGAGCTGACGTAGTCAGGAGCGTCTTGCGCCATCTGCCGGAATACCGGCCTGCCGATCTTCATCGACGCCGCATAGAACTCGCGCTTCACGCCCCAGGTGCCATCGTGGCCCGCGCAGCGCTCGACGGTGTTTACCGTCGTGCCGGGGATCGACTCGATCACTTCCCGCGTCCGCTGACCGATGTTCTGCACCCGCGAATGACAGGGGATGTGGTACGCCACCTTGCCCAGAGGCGTCTTGAAATCCCGCTTCAACAGGCCGTCCTTGTCGCGCAGCACGAGATACTCGAAAGGGTCGAACATCGCTTCGGAGACAGCCTTGACGTCCGTGTCCTCGGGAAAAATCAGCGGCAGCTCGCTCTTGAACATTAGAGTGCAGGACGGCACCGGCGTCAGGATCGCGTAGCCGGCACGCGCTAATGAAGCCAGCCGCGGCGCGTTCGCGTTCTTGAGCTTCAGCACAGACTCGAGATCGCCGAGCTCGAGCTTGGGCATTCCGCAGCAGGAATCTTGTTCGACGATTACGTAAGGGATTTCGTTGTGGTCGAGAATCCGAAGCAGATCCAGACCGATGTGCGGCTCGTTGTAATTCACGTAGCAGGTCGTGAAGATCGCGACCTTGCCCGGTGAGCGCCGGCCATCCTTCACCGGCCAGGCTACCGCCCGTGCCGCCAGCTCCGCGAACCGCTGTGCCGCGTAGGGCGGCAATCTGCGCTCGGGATGCACGCCGAGCATCTTGTCCAGCGCCTTCCGGGCGAACGGCGTTGCGGTGGCCTTGTTCACCATCTGCACGACGACCGGAATGGTCAAGAGCTTGCCCAACCGGTCGGTACTCGTGAGCAGCCGGTCCCGGAAACGCGTCTCGCCCTTGAGGAACTTGCGCGCCTTGGCGCGGAGCATCAGGTGCGGAAAGTCCACGTTCCACGGATGCGGCGGCACATAGGGGCATTTGGTCATGTAGCAGATGTCGCACAGATAGCATTGGTCGACGACCTTGCCGAAATCCGCCTTATCCACGCCGTCGACTTCGCCGCTCTTGCTCGCGTCGACGAGATCGAACAGCGTCGGAAACGCGTTGCAGAGGCTGACGCAGCGCCGGCAGCCGTGACAGATGTCGAAAATGCGCGCGAGCTCGCGGTTGAGCGACGCCTCGTCGTAAAAATCCGGATTGCGCCAGTCAAGCGGATGCCTGGTGGGCGCTTCCAGGCTGCCTTCGCGAATGGTCATTCTGGCTACTCGTGGTACGCGATCGTGGATAATTTCGCGCTCCGGATCGGTGTGTCACGATTAGCCGCGGATTAAGGGCGTGCGCAGCACGCCCGCTTCAATCCGCGGAGTTATTGCATCGCGGCACGCCAACGCAAAGCCAGCGCGCGACCGCTGTTCGCCGCGACGCAACAACAGCTAATCGGCGAGAATGTCGAGCGCCTTTTGAAATCGGTTGGCGTGCGAGCGCTCGGCCTTCGCCAGCGTCTCGAACCAGTCGGCGATCTCCTCGAACCCTTCGCCGCGCGCGGCCTTGGCCATGCCCGGGTACATGTCGGTGTACTCGTGCGTTTCGCCCGCAATCGCTGATTTCAAGTTTTCGCGTGTCTTGCCAATGGGCAACTCGGTGACCGGATCGCCGACCGCGGCCAGATAGTCGAGATGTCCATGCGCGTGCCCGGTCTCCCCTTCCGCGGTCGACCGGAAAACCGCCGCGACATCATTCTGCCCCTCGACGTCGGCCTTGCTGGCGAAGTACAGGTAACGCCGGTTCGCCTGCGATTCGCCGGCGAAGGCCGCCTTGAGGTTGTCGTGCGTCTTGGTGCCCTTCAGATTCATTGCTATCTCCTCTCGAGATGACGTGGCCCCGCGGCGGGCACCTGCTGCCCGTCGCTAACTCAGCGAGGTTATTTTGCGCAACGCCAGCCGATATGTCCAATTGATTGTTAGAATGTAACAAATAAACTGCGTATATCCGAAGAGATCCGCGGCACTGTTCTTACACCTCGCCGCGCCGGTCGCCGCTTTTCCACTTGGCTTCACCGAGGAGTACGCATGCTCCCCGAAGCTCTTCCGGCACACTGACGCCCGCAGCTGGTTCTCCGGCAAGCCGGCGCTCATCGAGTCCACAGCATTCTGCAACGCTACATTGCAGGGGGCGTACATGATCATCGCCGCGCGGGCGCTGGCCTGGACTGCGGACCGATGTCGGGCTTCGACAACGCCAAAGTCGACGCGGCTTTCTTTCCCGATGGCAAGTGGAAATCCAACTTCCTGTGCAACCTGGGCGGCAATGCCGCGAGCGTCAAGCCGTGGAATCCGCGGCTCGGTTTCGAGGAGGCTTGCCGGATCGAATAATACGCGCCGTTCATGGAGCCCAATTCATTCGGCCAGCAGCGTCCATGCTGCGCCGTGCGGATAAATCCGCAGGAGGTTCATCGACTCCTGCTACCTCCCTGTATGGTCGGCGTGCGTACAACACGACGCAGTGTCGGTAGCACTCGCGACTCGCCACACGCGATCCCCGCGCTTCGCGCGGGGCGACTGGTGACGCCACGGGCTCGCGCGGCTAGTCTATGCGCTCGTATGCGGGCAGCGTCAGAAACTCGACAAATGTGTCGTTGTTGACGAGGTCGGCGAAAATTCCCGCAGCTTCGTCGTAACGGCCCTCGCCGAACGCCGGACCGAGCAGCGTCCGGATCTTCTGCATCTCCTCGGAGATCATCGCCGCGACCATCTCCTTGGTCACCTTCCTGCCGTCGTCGAGCTTGCCCTTCGCGGACCGGATCCACTGCCATACCTGCGAGCGCGAGATCTCGGCGGTGGCGGCGTCTTCCATCAGGTTGAAGATGGGCACTGCGCCCTGACCCGCGAGCCATGCACCGATGTACTGAATCGCGACGCTGATGTTCAGGCGCAGGCCCTTCTCGGTAATAGGCGCTGCGGGCTCGAATTTGAGCAGATCGGGGGCGTTCACTCGCACGTCCTCGCGCTTCTTTTCCGCGATCTGGTTCGCCGTCGGCATCAGCCGGTCGAATGCCTCTTTCGCCACGGGGACGAGTCCCGGATGCGCGACCCAGGTGCCATCGTGACCGATCGTCGCCTCGCGCTCCTTGTCGGCCTTGACCTTGGCAAATGCCTCGGCGTTGGCCGCCCCGTCGTTTTTCACCGGGATCTGTGCCGCCATCCCGCCCATCGCGTGAATATCGCGCCGGTGGCAGGTCTGGATGCAGAGCTCCGCGTAGCTCTTCATGAAATGCGTTGTCATCGTCACCAACACGCGGTCGGCGAGGCAGAAGTCGCGATTGAGCCGGAACTTCTTGAGGCACGAGAAGATGTAATCCCAGCGGCCGCAGTTGAGTCCCGCGGAATGCTGCTTGAGCTCGTAGAGGATCTCGTCCATCTCGAACGCCGCGAGGATGGTCTCGATGAGCACGGTCGCCCTGATCGTCCCCTGCGGCACGCCCAGCTCGTCCTGCGCCATCATAAAAATGTCGTTCCACAGGCGCGCCTCGAGATGGCTCTCCAGCTTGGGCAGATAGAAGTAAGGGCCGCTGCCGCGGGCGACAAGCTCCTTGGCATTGTGGAAAAAGTAGAGTGCGAAGTCGAAGATGCCGCCCGAGATCGGCGTACCGTCGATGTGGACGTGCTTCTCGGGCAGATGCCAGCCCCGCGGGCGCACGAAGAGCTTGGCGAGCTTCGCATTCAGCTTGTACTCCTTGCCCTCGGCCGAGACGTAGTCGATCCGGCGGCGGATCGCGTCGCGCAGGTTGATGTGGCCCTGGATGTTGTTGTCCCATTTCGGCGTATTGGCGTCCTCGAAGTCGGCCATGAACACGCTGGCACCCGAATTGAGAGCGTTGATGATCATCTTGCGGTCGACCGGGCCGGTGATCTCGACGCGACGGTCGCGGATGTCGGCAGGAATCGGGGCGCAGGTCCAGCGGGCCTCGCGAATCGCCCGCGTTTCCGGCAGGAAGTCGGGCAGCTTGCCGGCATCGAACTCGCGTTGCCGCGCCGCGCGGCGCGCGAGCAACTCCGCGCGGCGGCCGCCGAACGCGCGCTGCAGTCTGGCCGCGAAGGTGAGCGCTTCGGGCGTGAGAATCTCGGCATATTCGGCAGTAATGCGGCCGGTGATCTCGATCCCCGGGCCATGGCGCAGCGTGGTCATGAGCGATCCCTGTCCTTGATTCCAAGCGAAGGCGAAGCAGCCGGGCGCGTTCGAGCAGGGTCGGGCAAGGAACGCCGGGGCAGAGGCCGGTTAGGCCGCGGAGCCCGGTTCAGGCTGTGTTGCTGCGGTGCGGCAATAATAGCAGGATGGGCGCGGCGCGGGGCAAGGCCCTCGCGAGCATTATTCCCACCCTTCGCCGGGACGGCCGGCAAGGCGATCGAGCGTGATGTTCCACGACAGCGTGATGCGTGGCCGTCGCCCACGATACGGATTCACGCTGTGCAGGTAATCGCTGGCAAAGATCAGCATCGTCCCCGGCGTCATCGCAGGAATCATATGGCGCGTGACGCGGCTGGGTTCATCCGGGCAGCAGGCGTCGATGCGCGGATCGGCGAAGCAGAGCTTGCCCGCCATCGGGTCCTCGGCGTCGTCGTCGCCCGGGTCCAGCATGTAGACGATGCTGACGCTCGACCGCAGGTGGCTGTGCGGCATGCAGTAGTCGCCGGCGCGATAGACGCTCGCCCAGCTGTCGTCGGCGTAGACCGGGCGGCGCGACAGCGTACGATGCGCGAGCATCAACGCCCGCGCATGCACGAGCGATGCGGCGGCGGCATTCCAGTCGGAGATCTTGCGCACCTTCGTGCCGCAGCCGCCCCGAAAGACCGGCGCGCTCGACGAACCGCCGCGGTCGAGCACCAGCACCGCGCGCCAGCGGGGATCGCGCTCCGCGATCAGGACTGCATCGATCAGCGCCGGATGCAGCGCTTCGAAGTCGGCAAATCTCGTCGCCGCCATCAGCGGCGCCGACAGCGGCTCAACTGCCTGCCCCTGAGGCCAGACGGGAAGATCGTTTCCGCCGACGTGGATCGTGTCAGGCAGCGCCGCCTGCTCACCCGCTCTGGGGTCCACTGACTGCGCCGGCATCACGCTCACGCGGCGGCCTCCTTGCCCCGATTCATACACACGGTCCCTTTGCGTGTCGCCCGCAGCCGCGATTCGCCTCGCGCGCCGGCTCCGCATCGACGACGCACAAGCCGCGCGCTTTGTGCGCGGGGCGACCGGCGACGCCACGGGCTCACGCGGCTAGCTGCGGATTGAGCCGCTCCTGCTTGCTGTGCAACTTGTTCAATGCATTGATGTACGCCTTGGCCG
>DASWDF010000119.1:0-8068 GCA_036395475.1 Casimicrobiaceae bacterium | reverse complement strand
GTGCTAGTCGGACTTGAACAAGGCGTCGTTCCTCCTCGTATCGCCGACAATGCTGCGCTGAGCGCAGCCATTGAGCAGCAAGCACTGCGCGAGATGTATCTATCAATAACGCGTGCGCGGTACCGCTTGAGTGTTATCGTTTCTGTTGGCGCCGCTCCCACGTCGATCCTTGTGGAGGCAGAGCGAGCTGGTCTTCTTACGCGCGCGTAAAATCGGTAGTCACGCTTATCGCACCGCAGTTGTGGCAGCCCAGCAGCTCCATACGGACCGACTAACCTCGGACATAGCGCCTTGAGATTTGCCACAACTCGCCACAAGAACCGCCATAAGCAGAGCCCGTTGTTGTGTAAGTTACTGATTATAAGTAATATTCCTGGCGGAGAGGGCGGGATTCGAACCCGCGTTAGGCATTTAGCCTAAACACGCTTTCCAGGCGTGCGACTTAAACCGCTCATCCACCTCTCCGAACGTTCGATTTTACCCGAGTGGGCCTCCCCGCCCGGCTCCCGCGAATGTACCCGCTGGCCGGCTTTTGGCCGAAGCGCCGCAACGTGGTAGCGTCCTCGTCCCCCCGCGCCACCTCACGCCCTTAGAATCGCTCCGTGCGCTGCCCATGACCTCCCTCCCCGCACTCATCGAGGACCTCGTCGCGGCCAACCGCATCCTCGCCGGCCTCGGCGTTCTCGACGGCTTCGGCCACGTAAGCGCGCGCCATCCCGAGCAGACGGACCGCTACCTGTTGTCGCGCTCGCTTGCGCCCGAGCTCGTCACGCACGACGACATCATGACGTTCGACTTCGCGTCGACCGCGCAGGACAACGATACGCGGCAGCCGTATCTCGAGAGCTTCATTCACGGCGAGATCTACGCGAAGCGGCCAGACCTGCACGCGGTCGTGCACAGCCATTCGCCGACGGTCGTGCCGTTCGCGGCATCATCAGTGCGTTTGCGGCCGATCTATCACATGAGCGGATTCCTGCACGCCGGCGCGCCCGTGTTCGAGATCCGCAAGATGTTCGGAATGACCGACTTGCTCGTGCGTAACCGTGCGCAGGGTGCGGCGCTCGCCGAAACGCTCGAAGCCAGCGCGGTTGTGCTGATGCGCGGCCACGGCTTCTGCACCGTCGGCGAGACGCTTCAGGTCGCCGTCTACCGCGCCTACTACACGCAGCTCAACGCCGCGTTGCAGCAGCAAGCCATCGCGCTTGGTGGTTCGATCACGTTCCTGGAAAACGAAGAAGGCGCACTGGCCGACAAGACGAACATGAGCGTCATCGCGCGCCCGTGGGAGGCTTGGAAAGCGAAATACAGTCCGCGTTCGGGCAACTCATAGCCACGCCACTGGGTCCCCGCCTTCGCGGGAAAAACGGTCGAGCAGCGACTTCTGCTTTCGCACCGCTAAGAAAAAAGGGCCGGTGAACCGGCCCTTGTTCGTTCTCACATCACTGGAAGTTGCCGCCGTCGAGGCAGCCGGCTTGGCCACTGTTGTTGGGGTATCCGGTGCCGGTGTTGTACGCCGCGTCCGACCAGTTCCCCTGAATCTTCCACTGGCTCCTGTTCGTGAACGTGAGCGGCGGCGTGCCGAACGCCCACGCGCATTCGTCCGCGTTCTCCGCGGCCGAGCTGTCGTACCAGGCGTTGAGCTGCGGATCGGTGCGTACTTCAGAGAGCTCGTAGCCCGATACGTTGGCGAGCGCGGCGAGACCTTGCGAGTGCAGCCCCCTCGCTGCATTCCAGGCGTGCAAGATGCGGCCGCCTGGCGGTCGCGTAACCGGGTCAACTCGTCGGCGTGCAGCCGCACCGCAGGCGGTGGCTGCTCGTGTCGCGTCACACGGCTGGACGTACAAGCCACCACTGCGTTCACAACTTCGCAGCCAAGCGTTGCTGCGCGTCCTTGCACCCGGATTGCACCTTCATTGCGTCGCTGCTCATCGGTACGGTGTCTTCGCTGATGGTGCCCCGGTTGGCGGCGCGGGCTGCCTGGTTGAACGCACGTAACAGACCGCGGACGCTTGCCGCGGTACCAAGGCCGCTGTTTGAGCTGGCGGCGCATGTCGTCGCGGCATCGAGCGCCTTCACGAGCGCGTCCTCGTAAGCGGTGAGCGCATTTTCGGCCTGCGTGGCCTGGGTTTCTTTCGCCTGCTGACGCAATGACGGCACAAGCGCCGTTTGTAACGTGCTCGTGATCTGCGGCTTGGCGCCGCCAAACACGTCGGCCCAGAATTGGAGGAAGGGAGAAGGATCCTGATGCTCGGTCACGAGTGCCGAGATCGTCAACGCCTTCTTGTCGATCATGTCCTTTGGAAGCGCGATCGAAAACCATCTCGATTCGTCGTTGCCGCGATTCGGAGTCTGGTCCGTATCGAGAACGGGAGGCGGATACCTCATCGCAACACCCGGGCGCAGGCGGCCGAGGATCAGGCCGCCATTGGCCGTGCCGGGCGCCGCCGGATCCTGTTCGGGCGTGTGGAACGCGAAGTACATGCCGACGTCGCGCTCCTTCGACAGACGCAGGATCGCGCGACTGATCGGATAATCGAGCCTCGCGTACACCGGCGCCAGTGTCAGTAGCGTGGAATCGGACCCGCCGGTGATGCTCGTCGGCACGACCTGCGCTTCGAATAAGAAATCCGGCTGCTCGGCGAGCCACATTCGTCGATCCCAGAAGCGCTTCAGGTTGTCGGGATCGATCACTCCTTTGCGCTCGGCCGCTGCCCACGTCGCGGCGGATTGCGTCCTGACCTTGTCGCTCTCCTGCTCGTCCGCGAAACCGCGGTGGAACCAGCCGCGCGCGACCTGCAGGCACGCTCCGAACGTGTTGGCGTTGATCTCGACGTTACGGGCCGCCGCCGCCTGATCGTCGGTTGCCTTTGCTGCTTCCTGAAGGGCCTGTCCAACCGAGTTGACGGCCTGCTCGATGGCGCTGCCCAACAGTGCATCCGCGATCGGAGCAAGCAGCAACCGCATCTTGTCGGGCGGTTTCCCGAAGATGCAATCGCCCGTCACGACCTGCGTCTGGTACGCGAGCAGCGGATCTGCGCTCGGCGGATCGGAGTCGGCGCGCTGCATCCGGTATGCGCAGCCCGCACTGAGGAACGCGGCAAGGATAGCGACGCTGCGACCTGCATTGCCGATCGGGACCATCGCATCCCCCTCTGGACCTGCAACGCCCACACAGTCCGAAAGAGGTTACAGCAACTAAACCGTCGCCGTCAGCGTTTCTTGGGTCCTGGTCGGCGAATTGACGATCTCGTCGGTGACGACCTTGAAGCTCGCAAGCCGGCTCGGGCCGAACGTGGTGGTGATCGCCACGTCCGCGGCATCGCGGCCGCGGGCGATGAGAACGCGACCGATACGCGGCGTGTTGTGGCGCGCATCGAACACGTACCACTTGCCGTCGAGAAATGCCTCGAACCAGCCGGCGAAGTCCATCGGTGCGTCCGCGGGCGGAACGCCGATGTCGCCGAGGTAGCCGGTGCAGTAGCGCGCGGGGATGTTCATGCAGCGGCAGAGCGTCACCGCGAGATGCGCGAAGTCGCGGCATACGCCCTGCCGCTCCTCGTGCGCTTCGAACGCGGTCTTGGTCGATCGCGCGAATGCGTATCCGAACGTGATCCGATCGTGAACGTACTGGCAGATGGCTTCGACGCGCGCCCATCCCGGCGGTGTGCTACCGAACAGAGACCAAGCGGTCTGCATCAAGCGGTCGGTCTCGCAATATCGGCTTCCGAGCAGAAACACGAGCGCATCGTCGGGGAGCTGTTCGACCGGCGTCTGAACGGCCGTACGCACGACGGGGTCCGGATCTCCGCTGTCCCGGATCACGGCATCGGCGCTGATTCGCATCTCGCCGGCGGGTGCAACGAGGCGCGTGCACCAGTTTCCGAAACAGTCGCGATAGCCGGCAAGCGGGGCCGCCGGCGACGTCCTAACGTGATCCGCTTCGACGAGGTCCGCCACCCGCGAATAATGGACGTTCAACATCAGGACCATGAACGTGGGTTGCGGGCACTCATAGACGATCTCGTACCCGATGCGAATCTTCATGGTGCAGCCCGCGGCGTGTCGAGTTTCGCGTGTCCCATTTCGGCGCCGCAAGCGACGCGTTGCGCCGTCACGGTGCGTAGAACCTACCTGTCGATCGACGCGGTCGATTCCCCTGGTATTACCCAGGCGACACTGGGACATCCGACATCACGCTGCGTTCCCATCATCGAGCACGCATCCGCGCACGCTCCCGTATGCTGTGCCGCACATTCGTCACCACGGAAGCTCGGGCAGCTTCGTGAAGACCTCGCGGGTACCTTCGCCCCACGCGTTGCCGAGCTCGTGGAAGTACGCGTCGTGATTCTCGAAGCGCCGGCGCATCGTCACCTCGAGCGAATCGCGCTCGTAGCAGAGCAGATCGATCGGCATGCCGACGGACAGGTTGCTTCGCATCGTGGAGTCGAACGATACGAGCACGCACTTCGTGGCATCGGCGAGCGTCGTCGCGCGGGTGATCACGCGATCGATGATCGGCTTGCCGTATTTCGCCTCGCCGGTCTGCACGAACGGCGTGTCGTCGCCCGCCTCGATGAAGTTGCCCTCGGCATAGATGCGGAAGAGCCGCATCGGCTCGCCGCGCACCTGGCCGCCGACGATCAGCGACGCGTTGAAGGCGATGTCGTTTCTCGCCAGGTACGAGGCGTCGCGCTGCTCGACCGCGCGCATCGCGTCGGACGCGCAGGTGACGACATCGAACATCGTCTGTGCCGACCACAGATTCGGCGTTCCATCGTTCGCCTCGTTGCATTGCCGCAAGATGCTGATGACCGCTTGCGTGCCGGCGAGGTTGCCGGAGCTGAGCAGGACGACGACGCGGTCGCCCTTGCGCTCGAACACGGTCATCTTGCAGAACCTCGATACGTCATCGAGCCCGGCATTGGTCCGCGAATCGGACGCGAACACCATGCCCTGGTCCAGCAGCACACCCACGCAATAGGTCATGCGAATCCGGGAGGCGTGGCGCCGCGTCGATACGTATCGCGCCGAGTCGCTAGGACGTTCACAGCAACTGTGCCTGCTTCTGCATCGTCGCGTCGACGACCGTCAGTGCCGTCATATTGACGATCCGCCGCACGGTCGCCGACGGCGTGAGGATGTGCACGGGCTTTGCGACACCGAGCAGGATCGGGCCGAGCGTCACGCCCGAGCCCGATGCGGTTTTCAGCAGGTTGAACGAGATGTTCGCCGCGTCGACCGTCGGCATGATCAAGAGGTTCGCGTCGCCCTTGAGGCGCGACGTCGGCAGCGCCGCCATGCGCACCTGCTCGTTCAGCGCCGCGTCGCCGTGCATCTCGCCGTCGACCTCGAGCTCGGGATCCATGCCGTTCACGAGTCCGAGCACCGCCTGCATCTTTTTCGCCTGCGGATGCGCGCTCGAGCCGAAGCTCGAATGCGACAGCAGCGCGACCTTCGGCGTGATGCCGAATCGGCGGATCTCCTCGGCGGCGGCAAGCGTGATCTCGGCGAGTTGCTCGGCCGACGGATCGGCGTTGACATACGTGTCGGCGATGAACACGGTCCGGTTCGGCAGGATCAGCCCGTTCATCGCCGCATAGACGCGCGCGCCGCGCCGCAGGCCGATCACGTGGTCGACGTACTTCAGATGCTGCGCGTGCGTGCCGATCGTGCCGCACAGCGCGCCGTCGGCGTCGCCCATGTGCACCATCATGACGGCGATCAGGCTCAATCGCCGGCGTATCTCGAGCTTCGCGTATTCCTGCGACACGCCGCGCCGCTGCGTGAGCTTGTAATACTCGGTCCAGTAATCGCGGTAGCGCGCATCCGACTCGGGGTTGATGATCTCGATGCCCTTGCCCTGCCGCATCCGCAAGCCGAAACGATCGAGCAGCTTTTCGATCACCGCGGGGCGGCCGATCAGGATCGGCTTCGCGAGCCCTTCGTCGACGACGACCTGCGCCGCGCGCAGCACGCGCTCGTCCTCGCCTTCCGCGTACACGATGCGCTTGGGCGCCTGCTTCGCCGCCTGGAAGATCGGCTTCATCAGCAGGCCGGAGTGGTAGACGAACTGCGTCAGCCGATCGCGGTATGCATTGAAGTCGGTGATCGGACGCGTCGCGACACCGGAATCCATTGCGGCCTTCGCAACCGCAGGCGCGATCTTGACGATCAAGCGCGGATCGAACGGCTTCGGGATCAGGTATTCGGGCCCGAAGCTCAGGTCCTCGGTGCCGTACGCGCTCACGACGATATCCGACTGCTCGGCCATCGCGAGATCGGCGATCGCGCGCACGGTTGCAAGCTTCATCTCCTCGTTGATCGTCGTCGCACCCACGTCGAGCGCGCCGCGGAAGATGAACGGGAAGCACAGCACGTTGTTGACCTGGTTCGGGAAATCCGAGCGCCCGGTCGCGATCACCGCGTCGGGCCGCACCTGCTTCGCGAGGTCGGGCATGATCTCGGGTTCGGGATTGGCGAGTGCCAGGATCAGCGGCTTCGGCGCCATCAGCGGCAGCCAATCGGGCTTCAGCACTTTCGCGGCCGACAATCCGAGAAAGATGTCCGCGCCGGGCAGGATGTCGGCGAGCTTGCGCGCGTCGGTGCGCTTGGCGTAGCGCGCCTTGTTCTCGTCCATCTCCTCCTTGCGGCCTTCGTAGACGACGCCGGCGATGTCGGACACGAAGATGTTCTCCATCTTGATGCCGAGCGCGACAAGCAGATCGAGGCACGCGAGCGCGGCGGCGCCGGCGCCCGAGGCGACGAGCTTCACTTTCGAAATATCCTTGCCGACGACGCGCAAGCCGTTCAGCACCGCGGCGCCGACGATGATCGCCGTGCCGTGCTGATCGTCGTGGAACACGGGGATCTTCATCCGCTCGCGGCATTTGCGCTCGACGTAGAAGCACTCGGGCGCCTTGATGTCCTCGAGGTTGATGCCGCCGAACGTCGGCTCGAGCGAGACGATGATTTCGACCAATTTTTGCGGGTCTTTCTCGTCGATTTCGATATCAAAGCAATCGATGCCGGCGAACTTCTTGAACAGCACCGCCTTGCCTTCCATCACCGGCTTGCCGGCGAGCGCGCCGATGTTGCCGAGGCCGAGCACCGCGGTGCCGTTGGTGACGACGCCGATCAGGTTGCCGCGCGCGGTGAGCGAGCGCGCTTCGGCGGGGTCGCGCACGATCTCGTCGCATGCGGCGGCCACACCGGGCGAATAGGCGAGCGCGAGATCGCGCTGGTTGATGAGCTGTTTCGTTGCCGCGATCGCGATCTTTCCGGGCGGCGACTGGCGGTGATACTCCAGCGACGCCTGCCGGATGTCCTTGTCGCCCATGGGGAATTTTGATTCAGAGTTGCGGAAGGGGAAGGTGAATCATACGCCGGCAGCCAAGCACGAAAGGAAGCGCCGCCGAAGCGCTCAGCCGACGGTTACTCCGTCATCGACGTAGTCCGTCAATGACGTATAATAAGGCGAGATGATCAGCTTCATCGAAACCAAACTCTTCAGCCGCCTAGTATCACAACCCATTAATTACGAAACATAATGGCAGCTCATTTTTCGATCAGCATCCTGTCGCGTGAAAGTCCACGCGATGCGGCGACCTTCGGCGTTACGGCGCTGCTGCCAAGCGGCGACTTCGGCGGCGAGTTGCGTGCGGTTTGGCAGACGCCGGTCAAGGCATTGACGATCAAGGATTCCGATCTCGATTTCAGCCATGTTGAGCCAGCTGGCATGTTTCGGGGTGTAGTGGAAGACGACACGTCGGAGCAGGTCCTGCGCCGCCTGGGCGCCGAGCACGGCCTCGAAACAGATGCGAAAGTGGGTGCTCAGGTTGTCGAGAACCAAGTGGACGCGCCGCGCGGTCGCGTAGACGTGTTCGAGCAAGTGCTTGATGAAGGCAACGAAGTCGATTTTGGCCCGGTGATCGGTCACCTCGACCGTGCGTCGTCCGCCCTTGGGTTCGACCGCCACGAACAGATTGCAGGTGCCAGCGCGGGCGTACTCGTAGTCTTGCTTGAGCGGCGCCCCCGGTTGGACCGGCAAGGGAGCACGCGTATCGCG
>DASWDF010000118.1:0-32322 GCA_036395475.1 Casimicrobiaceae bacterium | reverse complement strand
CGCCGGTGACGTTCGGTCGGGCCGAGCTGGCTCGACGACTGGCGTGCGCGGGCTTCAAGCGAACGGACTGGTACTTTCCGTTCCCCGATTACAAATTGCCGACGACGATCGTCGCGGAACGGGCGTTCGAGCGGCGCGAGTTTTCCGTCGGCGACCTGCTTTTCGGCGAGTACGCGCGCGACCATGGCGGCGGCGTTCATCGAAATTTCGATGAAGCCGCGGTGTGGTCGGTGCTCGCCCGCAACGGCGTTGTGCCCGATCTCGCGAACTCCTTCCTCGTCGTCGCAAGCGCCGGCGACGGCAATCCGCTCGATCCGGATCCGGATTGGCTCGCCCACCGGTACTCGGCGATGCGCACGCCGCGCTTTAGCACCGACACGGTCTTTCGCACCGCTGATCGCGAACGCATCGTCGTCGAAAAGGCACGCCTGGCGCCGGTTCCGCCAGAATCGCCATCGCTCGAGCCGATACGCATAAGACACCGGCTCGGCGAGCAACCCTATGTTCGGGGCAGCAGTTTCGCCCGCGCGTTTGCCAACGCGGTTGCGCAGGGGCTCGACGCATCGGGCATCGCGGCGACGCTGACGCCCTGGATCGGCTACCTGGTGGCTCACGCGCACTCTGGGCACGATGTGGTCACCGCAACGCCGTGGTCGCAGCTGACGCTGCCGGGCGAGTTCGTCGATTGCGTGCCGTTCAACTTGATCGTCACCGAGAGCGGTGCGCTCGAAGCGATCGACCTGGAGCTGGAAGTCGAAGGACGCATTCCGTTGCCGTGGGTGGTGCTGCGCGGGGTCGTTCATACCGCGAGCCGGTGCTTCGGCCACCGCTATCTCGCCGACCGGACAAGCACCGAGCTTGTCGGCGACCTCATGCCAAAGCTCGGTTTTGGCGACATCGACGACTGGTCGCCTTACATCGCGCTGGAGGACGCGCTGATCCGCACAGTGCTCCGTCCGTGGCGTGACCGGCCTAAAGAGCGCATCTTCGATGGGCGACTTCGCTTGCCGGCGGCTACGTACGCGTCTTCCGGCGAAGTTCTCTCGAGAATCGAATCCGAAGCACGGGCATCAACCCGGCATGCGGACGCTGCGCAACACGCGCTCGACGCGATCGGCGCGTATGCGGGCGCCGCCGTCCAGCGCGCGGCCGACGACGGTGGCAGCACAACGTTGCGCGAGGCGCTCGCGGCCGCGCTCGGCAGCGAACGGTCGGAATCGGTTACGTCGGATCTAGACGCGTTGACGGCGCGAGCGCGCGAGCGGGATGAATTCGCGCGCGCGCTGGAGCAACGATCGACGTTCGACGCGGGTGTCGGCGCACTGATGGAAGCGTTGGCTCGCCAGGAGCATCAGGCGTGGCAACAACGCGAGCAACGCGAGCAGGCGTTGCAGGAGGAATTGCGAACGCTCCGCACGGCTGCAGCGGCGCAGGACGCGCAGCGTGTCGGCCGAATCAGCCAGTTGGAAACGGAACTCGCGGACCGGACGAACCAGTTCGCGCAATACGCAGAACGCGTCGCGCAGCGCGAGCAGGCGCTGCACGAGCAATTGCGAGCGGTAACCGCACAGGCGGCGGCGCAAGACGAACAGCGGCTTGCGCGAATCGGCCAGTTGGAAGCGGACGTCGACGCGAATGTCTCCCGCACCGGCGAACTGGAAAAGTTGCGCCAAGAGCAGGCGAGCGAGGCCGAGCAGCTTGTCCGCAGGATCGGCGAACTCGAAGCGGATGTCGCGGCAAGCATCGCTCGTGGCGATGAATTGAACAAGAGCTTGGCCGATGCGATCGACGACCGGGTCGGCGTGGAGCAGATGCTCACGGAACGAGCAAACGATGTATCGGAGCTCGAAGATCAGATTGCGCAGATGGAGCGCGCGGAAGCGGTGGGCCACGGCGAAATCGAATCGCTGCGCCAACGGATACTCGAGATCGAGCAGCGCGAATCGCAGAGGGCACTTCAGACGTGGCGCCGCGCGACTCGGGACGCCGCATTCCGATCGCTTAGGCGCATGTACAAGCTGCTTCCGTTGAACGAGCGCGCTCGGCGCGTGGCGAAGCGGTTGTTCTACCGGCGTTTCGGCGAAGTGTTCGCGAATCACCAGGGTTACCAGCTTTGGAAGGCGATGGAAGCCACGACCGAACCTCGTGTTGACACGACGTCGGTGCCGACGGACGTTGCCGCCGCTGTCTCGCCATCGACGGGGTTCGAGCCATCCGCTCGATCGATATCGATTGTCATTCCCGCGTACGGAAAAGCGGCGATGACGCGCGCGTGCATCGAGTCCGTTCTGCGCAGCCATGGCGGCGATTCGTGCGAGATGATTGTCGTCGACGACGGTTCACCGGAACCATTAGCGCCCGCGCTGGCCGATCTTCCCGGCGTCGAGGTGCTGCGCAACGACACCAATCTCGGTTTCATCGCGTCGTGCAACCGCGGCGGCGAGGCCGCGGGCGGGTCGCTGCTGCTGTTTCTCAACAACGACACCGAGGTCGCGCCGGATTCGATCCAGGCGATGGCCGCGACCTTCGATCGGAACCCCGACGCGGGCATCGTCGGCTGCAAGCTCGTCTTCCCTGACGGCCGCCTTCAGGAGGCGGGCTGCTATATCCGCCCCGACGGCAATGCCGAAATGATCGGCTTGTGGGACGACCCGAATCGCGCTCGGTACAATTTCGAGCGCGATGTCGCCTACTGCTCCGGCGCCTGTTTCATGATAGATCGAGCGCTGTTTCTCGAGCTCAAGGGATTCGACACCGCTTTCGAGCCCGCCTACTGCGAGGACTCCGATCTGTGCTTTCGCGTGCGCGCCGCCGGCAAGCGCGTCGTCTACCAGCCCCGCGCTAGCGTGACACATGCGCTAAGCGCATCGATGCAGGAATCGCCCATCGACAAGGGTGCGGTGATTGCAGTAAACCAGCGCCGCTTTCTCGACCGGTGGTCGTCGACGCTGCAACGAGAGGATCAGGTACGCGCGATCGCGTTCTATCTCCCACAATACCATCCGATACCCGAAAACGATCGATGGTGGGGTAAGGGGTTCACCGAGTGGAGCAACGTCGCTCGCGCGCGGCCGACGTTCGAAGGACATCTGCAGCCCAACGTGCCTGCCGATCTGGGCTATTACGACTTGCGTCTTCCCATCGTGCGAGCCGAGCAGGCACGGCTCGCCCGCGAAGCCGGATTGTTCGGATTCTGCTATTACTATTACTGGTTTGGCGGCACTCGCTTGTTGACCGGGCCGCTCGATGCGGTCGTGTCTTCCGGCGAGCCCGATTTTCCGTTCTGCATCTGCTGGGCCAACGAGAATTGGACGCGTCGTTGGGATGGGCTCGATTCCGAGATCCTGATCGCGCAGCGTCACTCGGTCGAAGACGACATCGCGTTTCTGGAAAGCGTGTTGCCGGCGCTGCGCGACAGGCGCTACATCCGCGTTCACGGCAAGCCGCTGCTGCTGGTTTATCGGCCGTCGCTACTGCCGGACGCGGCCGCGACTACAAGGCGGTGGCGCGAGCATGCGACCCGGCTCGGCCTGCCGGGCCTCTATCTGGTGTCCACACAGAGCTTCTTTCACATAGACGCGCGAGGCCCGGATGCGTTCGGCTTCGATGCGGCCGTCGAATTCCCCCCGCATTCGTTCGCGGTCGAGTGCGCGAAGCAGCCGCGCGGATTCGGCGGCCGTAGTTTCGCCGGCAAGGTCTACGACTACGCGCGAACGGCCGACAACTTCATGTCGCGTGAACTGCCGGCGCACAAGGTGTTCCGTGCGGTCATGCCGCGATGGGACAACACGGCGCGGCGCGGGTCGCACGCGAACGTCTTCGTCGGCTCGGCGCCCGAGGCGTATCGCGAATGGCTGAACCGGGCCGTCGACTATACGCGGCAGTTCTATTACGGCGACGAACGAATGCTTTTCATCAATGCTTGGAACGAGTGGGGCGAGGGCAATTATCTCGAGCCGGACCTCCGATTCGGACATACGTATCTCGATGCGACGAGAAGCGTGCTCGCGCGCTGATCATGTCGCCGGGCATCCCGATGTCTGCGCGGCTGCCAAGTCGCGGTGCCCGGGTGACGGCTCGCATTGCGCGGCGACTATGCACAACGGCCGCGCCGGCGCCTGCCCATGATCCGGTGGTTCGACGAGCTTGCCTGCTACCGGCGTCATACCGACGCGCTGCGGTCGATGCGGCGCGTGGTCGAGGACCATTTGTCGCAATGCGACATGTTCGAGGGTTACTGCTGCGTACGCAATCGCATCGAGATATTTCGACTGCCCCAGGCGGGCGCGGACAACTGGAGGAATCTGCGCGAAAGCTTCGTTTGCGGCTGCGGTCTCAACGGACGCATGCGTATGGTGTTCCAAGCGTTCGCCGACGCGGCCGCGGGTTTCCGATCGGCGCCGCGCGCACTGGTCTTCGAGCGACTGACGCCATTCTATGCGGCGTTGGCCCAGCATTTTCCTTTCGTTCACGGATGCGAATACGTGGCGCCGAACGCGGCGCCGGGATCGATTCACCGTGTTCGGGACGTCGACGTGGTCCACGAGGACATGCAGGCGTTATCGGCGCCCGACGGCGGTCTCGATTTAATTTGCCACGCCGATGTTCTCGAGCACGTTGCGGATCATCGCAGAGCGCTCAGCGAGTGCGCGCGGGCGTTGGCACCGGGTGGGCGGCTGCTCTTCACTTGTCCGTTCTTCGAGCTCGATTCGCATGTCGTGCGCGCCACCGTCGAAAATGGGACGATCGTTCACCGGCTGCCGGCGGGCTACCACGACAACCCAATGTCGGCAGAAGGCAGCCTCGTATTCACGCATTTCGGATGGCCGCTGTTTGACGATATTCGAGCAGCGGGATTCTCCAAGGCACGCATCGGCATTCTCTACGATCCATTTCAAGGCATCGTGAGCAACAACAACCCCTATCCCGAGGGATTCATGTGGCCGGTGCTGTTCGAGGCGACCCGGTGAGCGCCATGTTGGGCTCGCTCGCGCGAAAAGTGCGAGCGCACGGCATTGCGGGGTCGGTGCGCAAGGCGCTCGGCGTCGCGCGACGCGAAGGCTTTGCGGGACTGGTGGACCGATACCGCGCGCTGGTTCAAATGAGCTCGCGGCGGACTCCGACAAAGCCTCGCGACGTGTCGGCACCACGCGGCGGTGCGGGAATCAACCTCGTCGGCCACCCGTATGGCGCCTTGGGAATGGGCGAGCACGTCCGCAAGTCGGCCGAGGCGTTCGCCGCGGCGGACATTCCATTCGTCGTCGTCAACACGTTCGACCAGGTGGGACCGCATGGCGGCAAGTTCGGCGAATTCCCCTTCCCCGACCGCATCGTCCGCGACAATCCGTTCCCGGTGTCGCTGTTCCATCTCAACGCTGACGAGATGAAGCTCGCATCGGCGCATCTGGGCGCCGGATTCTTCGCCAACCGATACAACATCGGCTATTGGGCATGGGAACTCGCGAAATTTCCCGATGCGTGGACGCCATCGTTCGCCTTCTTCGACGAGATATGGGCACCGTCGCGGTTCATTCAGCAGGCGGTCGCGGAGCGCGCGCCGTGCCCGGTGATCCACATGCCGCTCGCGGTCGATTTTTCGGCGACCGATGCCTTGCCACGCCGCCATTTCGGATTGCCCGAGCGCAAATTTATTTTTCTCTTCTACTTCGATTTCACGTCGTACATCGCGCGCAAGAACCCCTTTGGCGCGCTCGCTGCGTTTCGCGAGGCGTTTGCCAACGCTGGCAAGCAGGATGTCGCGATCGTCATCAAGCTGAACGGCGCAGGGCAGCGGCCGGACGATTATCGTCAGTTCCGCGATTCGTTGATCGAGGTCGGCGACGGAGTCATCTTGCTCGATCGCGTGATGACCGACCACGAGGTGCGCAATCTGGTGCGCAATTGCGATTGCTTCGTGTCGCTGCATCGCTCGGAAGGTTTCGGGCGGGGCCTGGCAGAGGCAATGTATTACGGCAAGGCGGTGATCGGCACCGGCTATTCGGGAAACGTCGATTTCATGAATCCCGATAATGCGCTGCTGATCGATTACACGCTCGTGCCGGTCAAGCCCGGCGAATATCCCCATTCCGATGGGCAACTGTGGGCCGAGCCGGACATCGACCAGGCCGCGGCGGCAATGCGCGCGCTCACGAACGATCGCACACTGCGCGAGACGCTCGGGCGGCGCGCCGCCCAGTACATGCGCGCACACCACAGCTTCGCCGCGATCGGCGCGCGCTATCGCCGGCGCTTGCGGCAATTGGGCGTCGTCCCGGCGTGAAGGCAAGGACGAGCCAGGGACACCCGAAATGGAACGCTCTGATCTTCCACGCGTCGACTGGGTTGCCGAAGGCGTGCGCAAGGGTCGCGTGCCCCGCGACGGCTATGTCCGCGGCTGGGGCATCCAGTTCAAGGGACTGCGCGACAAAGTGCGGGCGGATGCGCTCTATCGTGAAGCGGTCGAGCTCGCGAACGGTCGCAGCGTGATGGCCGAGGACAACCGGATCAATCTGTACCTGATCTTGCGATTCTTTCTGCCGCTCATCGCGTTCGGGCATGTCGTCGAGTTCGGCGCCTATCGTTGCGGCAACGCGATGTTCATGGCTCGCGTGCTGAAGCGTCTCGGCAGCAAGGCGAGGGTATTCGCTTTCGACACGTTCGCCGGCATGCCGATGACCGATGCGACCATCGATGCTCACGGCGCCGGTGACTTCGGCGATGTCGACGTTGACGAGGTCCGGCGTGCGATCGCCGATGCCGACCTCGACAACCTGGAACTGGTCCCCGGACTGTTCGAGCAAACCGCCGCCAGCGCATTACTGCGCATCGGCCCGGTCGCGCTGGCGCATCTCGATTCCGATATTTACTCGGCGATTGCCGTGTCGTACGACGCGGTGAAGCAGAACATGGTAACCGGAGGCTATTACGTGTTGGACGACGCAACCGCGCCGAGCTGTCTCGGCGCGACCGAAGCCGTCGAGCACCTCGTCATCCTGCGCGACGGAATGCACGCCGAGCAGATTTTTCCGCAATTCGTTTTCCGCGCCGGGCTGGGATGATGGCTGTCCGGACTCGATCCGCGGTTTGCGTCGCTTCGTTCGCGCCGGCAGGAAAGTCGACATGAAGGAATGCAGCAAATCCATCCCACGCCGACTCGCCGATTCGAACTTCGGGCATCGCTACTTCGTCGGCAACGGCATCGATATCGGAGGCAAGCCCGATCCGCTCGCTCTGTACGCCGAACTGTTCACCCGGGTCGTTTCGGTTCGTACCTGGGACATCGAGGACGGCGATGCGCAATTTCTCACCGGGATTGCGGACGAGTCGCTCGATTTCGTGCACAGCAGCCATTGTCTCGAGCATCTAGCCGATCCGCGCGAGGGGCTGCGCAACTGGTTCCGCGTCATCCGGCCCGGTGGTCACCTTATCGTGACGGTACCCGATGAAGACCTGTACGAGCAGGGCATCTTTCCGAGCACGTTCAATCTGAAGCATCGCCACACGTTTACCATATTCAAGCGCGCGTCGTGGAGCGCCTCGTCGATCAGCGTGCTGCCGTTACTGGAGGAGCTCGGGCCGCATTCGCAAGTGCTCAAGATCGAGTTGCTCGATTCCAGTTACCGTTACGGTCTGCCGCGCTACGATCAGACACAGACGCCGATCGGCGAATGCGGAATCGAGTTCGTCGTGCGCAAGCGCCGGCCCGAGGAAGTGTTGAGCGGCGGAAGATTGCCGTCTACCGCGCAGCCCGGCCGCGAAGCCCGCCTGCATCTGAACCAGTATCGGGATGACGTGGCGCGAATGAAGGAATCCAATCGCGACAATCCTCCGTTTCTCAACGATGCCGACATCTGAGCCCAACCCCCGACCGAGCGCCTCGTGAAAATCCGCGCCCGCGCACCCCTTCGCCTTGGCCTTGCCGGTGGGGGCACCGACGTGTCGCCGTACTGTGATCAGTTCGGCGGCGTCGTGCTCAACGCGACGATCGATCTCTACGCGTACGCGACGCTCGCCACGACGACCGAGGGCAAGATCGTATTCGAAGCAGCGGATCAGCGATCGTTGATCGAGCTGCCGCTGGCGCCCGCGGTTCCACTTGACGGACCACTTCTGCTGCATCGAGGCGTCTACAACCGCATCGTCAGCGAATTCCACCGTGGCGAGCCGTTCGGCGTCACTCTGCGTACGTATTCGGACGCGCCGGCTGGAAGCGGCCTCGGCGCATCGTCGACGCTGGCGGTCGCGATGGTCAAGGCGTTCGTCGAGCTGCTCAATCTGCCGCTGTCGGAATACGACATCGCGCGACTCGCCTACGAGATCGAGCGGCTGGACTTGAAGCTTGCGGGCGGAAGGCAGGACCATTACGCGGCCGCTTTCGGTGGCGTCAATTTCATGGAGTTCTACGCAAACGAGCGCGTCATCGTGAATCCGTTGCGAGTGAAGAACTGGATCCTTTCCGAGCTCGAATCGTCGACGGTGCTTTACTACACCGGCGTGTCGCGCGAATCCGCCGGCATCATCGACGAGCAGCGCGAGCGCATGCATCGCCTCCACCCCGAAGCGATCGCGGCGCTGCATGCCATCAAGGAAGAAGCGTGGGCGATGAAGGAGTGCCTTCTGCGCGGCGACATTCCGGCCTTCGCGGCGTCGATGCGCAAGGGCTGGGAGGCGAAGAAGCGGATTGCACCGAACATCAGCAACGCCGCAATCGATCGAGCAATCGAAGAGGCGCTGTCGATGGGCGCATATGCTGCCAAGTTGTCGGGTGCCGGCGGAGGTGGCTTCGTCATTTTCTTCGTCGATCCCGAACAGCGCGCCGATGTCGTGAGAACGCTCGCGGCATCTGGGCAGGGCGCGGTGCACGCGTGCCACTTCAGCGAGCACGGCACGCAGGGATGGCGCATCAACTGAACTTCCCGCGTTGCCGCCTCGATCACGCGATGTGCGCGATCGTCGAGCCCGCGCTCGTCCACGTGCGCGTGTGACTCGCGAGGCCATCATCCTCGCCGGCGGATCGGGCAGCCGGCTCGCGGCCGTAGTGGCCGATCGTCCGAAGCCGCTGGCCGAAGTTGCCGGGCGGCCCTTTCTCGCATGGCAGCTGGACTATCTGCATTCCCACGGCATCCGTCGCGTCGTGCTTGCGATCGGTTTTCGCGGTCAGCAGATCGTCGATGCTTTCGGCCATCGGTATCGCGACATCGAAGTCGTTTACTCGCTCGAAGCCTCGCCGCTCGGCACCGGTGGTGCGCTGTGCGCGGCGCTTTGCAGGATTGAAGCGCGCGGCGCGTTCGTCCTGAACGGCGATACCGCGGCCAGGCTCGATTTCGCCGCGCTGCAGGGCCGGGCGGACGAATCGCTGGTCATCGCCGCAGTGAAAATCGACGACGCTCGGCGCTACGGCGCGCTGGCGATCGACGGCGAACAGGTCACCGGATTCGCCGAGAAAGTCGCGTCCGGCGCAGCGTTTGTCAACGCTGGTGCGTACTGGGTCAGGCGGGATTTGTTCGACGGCTTTGTCTTGCCCGAACGCTTCTCTTTCGAAGAGCATTTTCTGCGCCCGTTCGTCGATCGCATTAGACCACGCGCTGTCATCGTCCCCGGTCCGATGATCGACATCGGCGTTCCGGAATCGCTGGCCGCTGCGCAGAAGATCGTGCCGGCCGTTCTCGACGAAGGGTCTGCTGACGGACTGCCGGCGTCAGGCGGTGACTGCAACGCATGGTAATCTGAATGATCATTGCGAAACGCCGGACGATAAACACGTGACTGCGGAAGATAGTCGATTGAACGCCGCATTGGAGCATTTCCACGCGGCGCGGCAAGCGATGAGCGACGCGCTCGGTCCCATGTATCACGATTTCGCGCTGCTCGGCATGCCGACCAAGCAGCTTCCGGGCATCTTCGCGCCCAATCAACAAGCCAAGGCGCCTGTCATCATCGCGTATCTCGCGCACGCTATCGCGATGTTGCGGCAGCGTGGGGCCGTCGAAATCTCGGCAGCGGAGCTGTTCTGTGCCGACGGCTACTATGCGATGGTGGCGCGAGCGCTCGGCGCGACGCGCGCGGTCGGCATCGACAACGATCGCGACGGATACTTGGTCAACGCTCGCCGTATTGCCGACACCCTTGGGCTCGGCAACCTGGAGTTTCGTCGGCAAGCAGTCGAGGACATCGACGAGCGGGAACGCTTTTCGATCGTGATGAATATCGGCGGCCTGTATCACGTCGCCGATCCGGAAGCGGTGCTCGACCGTTCCTATCGGCTCGCCACCGACTATCTGATCGTGCAAACTGTCGTGAGCCTTGCGACCGACGATCCCGATTATTACAAAGCTCCCGGTCCCGGACTACCTTGGGGCAATCGGTACTCTCGCAGCAGTTTCGAGCGCACGATGGCGCGGCGCGGCTGGCGCCTGCTGCGGCAGGACTTCAATGAGCTCACCGAGAAGGCCAGGCCCGAAGATCGAGGCAGCTTGTATTACCTCGTCGAGATCGAACGATAGAGGCGCCGCACGAGAGGCTGCGATAGCCATCATGCGGCGCGGCCGGGTATCACGCTGCAACGCGCAGCGCCCTCTGCCAACAACGCGGTGACCGCCGCCGCAAGATCGGCGAACGCTTCGATGCCCGAGGGACAGCTCGGGTCGGCAATCGTTCGTCGGCCTTTGCCGGTGAGCACGAGGATCGGGCGTGCGCCGACGGCTCGGGCCGCCAATATGTCGGCCAGCGAGTCTCCGACAAACGGCACGCCGTATAAGTCGACTCGCAACATTGCAGCGATTTCATGCAGCATGCCGGGCTTCGGCTTGCGGCATTCGCACGCCGCATCAGGCACATGAGGACAGTAGACGAGCGCATCGATGCGACCGCCGGCTGCCGCCACCGCAGCCGTCATCTTCGTGTGGATCGCGGCCAGCACTTCGAGCGGCATGATCCCGCGGCCGACGGCTGATTGATTCGTCGCCACTGCGACGCGATAACCGGCGCGGTTCAAGCGCGCAATCGATTCCAGGCTGCCGGGGATCGGGTGCCATTCAGCCGGGCTCTTGATGTAGTCGTCGCTATCGGCGTTGATCACGCCATCGCGATCGAGGATGATCGCCTTGGCCACGTTGCAAGCCGGACTGTCGCTCTGATGCATGTCGGATCGCGCAGTGACGATGCCGCCTGTCATGAGCGGATTCGGTCGCGATCGACCGGCTGCCCATACGTTCTGAATTTCTCGAGGACCACTGCCATTTCGGTGTCAGAGTGCAACGCCGGCTCGCCTGTCTGCAGCGCGCGCCAGTGGACTTCGGCGAGGTGCTCGACTTCCACCGCGAGCGCATCGGCGAGCGACGCGCCGGTCGCGATCATGCCGTGATGCGCAAGCAGGCAGACGCGCCGGTCTTCGAGCGCCGTGACAGCACGATCGGACAGCTGCTGCGTGCCGAATGCGTCCGCGTGCTCTATCTTGCGGTGTATTCGCCCGATTTCAACCTGATCGAACCGGCCTCGGCGATCGTGAAGAAGGCCATCCGCGCAGTCGCGCCGCGCAACGGGAGCGCGCTTCGCCGCGTCGCATACGTCGCGCGCCGCCGCTTGTGGGGCTACAAAAGGCAAATGTGATAGCCGGTCACTTGATTCCCAACCGTTCCATCCGGTAGCGCATCGCTCTGAACGTGATCCCGAGCAGTTTCGCCGCGGCGGTCCGATTGAAGCGTGTCTTCTCCAGCGCTTCGTTGATCGCCTGCCGCTCGACGCGGTCGAGATAGTCCTGCAGCGGCCACTTGTCGCCCGCGGCGATCGGGCCGCCTTCGCTTTCCTCCGGCGCTGGCGTGAGCGCGAGATCTTCGGACGTGATCCGTTGCGGATCGCCGGCGAGTGAAAGGCCGCGCTCGAGAATGTTTTCGAGCTCGCGCACGTTGCCGGGGAACGGATAGCGCTCGAGCGCTGCGAGCGCGTCCGCATCGAGCTTCGCCGGCGTTCCGCGCGCGAGCTTCGCGAGGATCGCGTTCGCGATCAGCGGAATGTCCTCGCGCATCTCGCGCAAGCTCGGCATCGCGAGCTCGATCACGTGCAACCGGTAATAGAGGTCCTGGCGAAACTCGCCGGACTCGACAAGCGCGGCGAGCTTCTTGTGCGTCGCGCTCATCAGGCGCACATCGACCGGGTCCTCCTGCGTCGCGCCGACCTTGCGCACCTTTTTCTCCTGAATCGCGCGCAGCAGCTTGACCTGCATCGCGAGCGGCAGGTCGGCGACCTCGTCGAGGAACAGCGTGCCGCCATTCGCGGCCTGGAAGAATCCGTCGCGGTCCGCTTCGGCGCCGGTGAAGGATCCCTTGCGATAACCGAAGAACTCGCTTTCCATCAGGTTCTCGGGGATGGCGCCGCAGTTCACCGCGATGAACGGCAGCTCGGATCGCGGCGACTGCGTGTGGATCAGTCGCGCCGCCAGTTCCTTGCCGCTGCCCGATTCGCCGTTGATGAACACCGGTGCCTGGCTCCGCGCGAGCCGGTCGATCAGCGAGCGCACGTTCTCCATCGCCGGCGACCCGCCGAGCAATTGATAACCGGATGTAGCGGGCGCCTTTTCCGGTACCTTCAACGCCTGCTTGACGAGCGCGCGCAGCTGCTCGAGCGCGACCGGCTTCGCGAGATAGTCGAACGCACCGGCCTTCAACGCGGCCACCGCATTCTCGGCGCTGCCGAACGCCGTGATTACCGCGACCGGCACGTCGAGTCCCTTCTGGTTGATGTGCTCGACCACGCGCAGGCCTTCGCCGTCGGGCAGCCGCATGTCGGTGAGGCACAGGTCGAACGGCTCCTTGTCGAGCAGGCGAATCGCCTCGCCGACGCTCTCGGCGCGCGACGTATCGAGCCCCATGCGCGACAGCGTGAGCTCGAGCAGCTCGAGCAGATCGGGCTCGTCGTCGATGACGAGCACTTTGGGTTGGCCTCGGGTTCTGCGGCTCATGTGTATTTGCTCCCTGCGATCTTATGAGGCGGGGTTCACCGCCCGTTTCAGCGTCATGCGGAAATGCGCGCCCGGCGATTTGGGCAGCAACTCGAGCGCCGCGCCGTTCGCATCGGCAAGCTCGCGCGCGATGTAGAGGCCGAGCCCGGTGCCGCCGGGCCGCGTCGTGAAGAACGGCTCGAAGATCTGTCCGCGCAGCTCGGCCGGTATGCCGGGACCGTCGTCGTCGATCTCGCAGATCACGGCGTCGCCCATGTAGCCCGGCCGAGCGGCCACGCGGATGCTGCCTTCCTTCTTCTGACAATGCTGCCACGCGTTGCGCACGAGGTTCCAGACGATCTGGTTCAGGTGCCCACGATCGAACATCACGAGCAGATCGCCCGGAAGGCTCATCACGACGCCGCCCGGCGGAACGTTTTCCGCCTGCACGATTTCCTCGACCAGCGCATGCATGAAATCGGCCAGCGAGATCACTTCCGGCTGTTGGCGGTCGCGGCGATTCAGCTGCAGCACCTCGCCGACGATCCGGTCGATGCGCTTCGCATTGTTGCGGATCATCGTCAACAGCCGGGCGCCTTCGGGCGCGACCACGCGATCTTCCTCGAGCAGCTGCGCCGCCTGGTTGATCGCGGACAAAGGATTGCGCACCTCGTGCGCGATCGACGCGGTCAACCGGCCCATCGCCGCGAGCTTCATCTGCTGGGCGTCGGATTGTGCGCGGCCGAGGTCCTCGAGGTAAATCAGCGTGCCGCCGTTTAATCCCGAGCCGATGCGTACCAAACGGACTCGCAGGAGCCGCTGCGTCGTCTCGACCTTGAACGGCGGCAGCGGCTCGGCGAAATCCTCCTGCCATCGTCGCCAGTAGTCGTGCAGCGTCGAGCTGAACTCCGCGAGCCGCATGCCGCCTCGCATTCGCCCGAAGCCGCCGAGAAGCCGCGTGACCTGGGCGTTGTGGCCGCGCACGACGCCGTTCAGGTCGACGACGAGCACGCCGTCCTGCATGTCCTGGATGATGAGGCGATTGACCTGCTCGAGGTTCGCGACGTCGATCCCGCGCTGCGCGGCGAGATCCTCCGACGCCTTGGTGTAGCGGCCGAGCGCGACGGCGACGCCGATGGTCGCGAAATACCCGAAGCCGATCAGCCCTGTCTGGAACGGCTGGGCGCCGCCGATCTGGCCCTCGTACGCGCGCATCAGGTCGAGGCCGAGCAGCACGACGGTTGCGATGGCCGCGTGGAAGAACGCCGTGCGCGTTCGCAGCAGCCAGCCGCTCGCGGCGAGTTGCGGAAACAGCAGGATCGGCAACGGCCCGCCGGTTCCGCCGCCGGCGACCATGACCATGCCGATGAAGAACACGTCGCCGGCGAGCAGCCCCGACACGAGCGCGGGCAGCGGCAGCGGCAGCGGGTCGCGCTGGATCCACCAGAACGTGAACAGGCCGAACAGAAAATACAGACCGGAAGCGGTGACGAACGCGTTCGGCGCGGCGATGTTGAGCATCCGCAGGTCGAGCAGCAACGCGATGCCGAGCAGCACCGCCGCGCACACGGCGCGGTACAGGCCGATGATCCAGAGAATCCGCCGGCTCGAGTCGTTGAGCGTCAGCGTGAGCGTCGGCTCGTAGGGCGGCACTGCGGGTTCGGACTGCATGTGGCCGTTATCGCAGGAAGTCGCGCCGCCCGTCAACCGCGCCGGGCGCACGCCGGATCGCTGCAGACGTACCCCGTGCTCACCGACGTCGCCTCGGCCTTCGGCAGGAAGACGCCGCAGCGCGCGCAACGCACCATCGGGTCGCCGGTCGCCGTGGTCTTCTTCTGCGCAGCGTCGCGCGCCGCGTCGCCGCGCCGCTTCGCCTGGCGAGCGTTGTACAGACGCAACGCGAACAGGACCGCGAAGATGATGACGATCCAGAACAGGACTTTGCCCACTTAGAGAATCTTTCCGGGGTTCATCAGGCCTCGCGGGTCGAGCGCGCGCTTCACCGCGCGCATCAGGTCGAGCTCGACGGCGCTCTTGTAGCGGACGAGCTCGCCGCGCTTCAGCTGGCCGATACCGTGCTCGGCGCTGATGGTACCGCCTCGGGCGACCACCAGGTCGTGCACGATGCGGTTCGCGCGCGGCGATTGCGTGATGAAATCGTCGGTGGCCACACCTTCGGGCGCCGACAGGTTGTAATGAAGGTTGCCGTCGCCCAGATGCCCAAACACGACGAAGCGCACGCCCGGAAACGCGGTCGCGAGCGCGGATTCGGCCGCCCGCAGGTACTCCGGAATGGCCGAGACGGGCAGCGCGATGTCGTGCTTGATGTTGAGCCCTTCGGTCTTCTGCGCCTCGGAGATGTTCTCGCGCAGCACCCACATCGCCGCCGCCTGGTCGCCGCTCTGTGCGAGCGCGGCGTCACGCGCGATGCCCGCTTCGAGCGCGCCGGCAAGCGCTGCTTCCAGCTGTGAGGCGAGCGGAGAGTCGTCGGCGGGATCATCGGCCTGGACGAGGACGTACCAAGGATGGCCGGGCAACGGATCGGCGAGCTTGGGGAAATGCCGGTGCACGAACGCGAGCGCGACGTCGGAGACGAGCTCGAAGCCCGTGAGCCGGTCGGACAGCGCCTGGCGCAATGCGCGCAACAACGCGACGGCGTCGTCAGGCGAGCCGACGGCGACCCACGCGGTAGCGCGTGTGCGCGGGGCAGGGAAGAGCTTCAGCACCGCGGCGGTCACGATGCCGAGCGTGCCTTCGGCGCCGACGAAGAGTTGCTTGAGATCGTAGCCGGTGTTGTCCTTGCGCAATCCTCGCAGAGCGTCGAACACACGCCCATCGGCGAGAACGACCTCGATCCCAAGCACGAGCTCGCGCGCATTGCCGAAGCGCAGCACCGCGGTGCCGCCGGCGTTCGTCGACAGATTGCCGCCGATCGTCGCCGTGCCTTCGGCGGCGAGCGAAAGGGGAAACTGCAATCCGGCCGATGCGGCGGCCTCATGCACGGCAGCGAGCGGCATGCCGGCCTCGACGGTGATGGTCGAATTCGCGGCGTCGAGCGCACGGACGCGGCGCATTCGCGTGAGCGAGACGACGATCGCGTCGCCGTCGGCCGCCGGCGTTGCGCCGCCGCACATTCCCGTGTTGCCGCCCTGAGGAACGATGGGCACCGACGATTCGGCGCACGCGCGCACGACCGCCGCGACCTCGCCGGTGTTTGCGGGACGCACGACGGCCCGCGCGCGTCCGCGGTAGCGGCCACGCCAGTCGGTGAGGAACGGTTCGATGTCGGCCGCGTCGGTGAGCACGTTGGCGGGGCCGACGGCGTCCGCGAGCCGACGCTCAAAAGTTGCGCGATCCGCCATGATGGACCACGATGATAGCGAAATCCCCGTGCCGCCGCACCGCGCGGCTCTCCTTTCCAAAGGAAAACGCGATGGCCAAGCCCGCCTCCGATCCGCCGCCTTCCGACTCGCCGTTTTCGATGAGCCCGCAGGAAGCGATGGAATTCATGCAGCGCATGTGGAATCCGTTCGGTGTTCCGATGCCGGGATTCGGGATTCCCGGCGCGACGGCACCGGCTGCGCCGCCGAAGGAAGCGGCGGGCAGCACGCCGCCCGCATCACCGTCGGGTTTCCAGTACCCCAATCCGGCGTCGATGTTCATGGCGCTGGACCCCGTCGAGGTCGAACGCAAGATCGGCGAGCTGAAGGTGATCGAAAACTGGCTCGCGATGAGCCTCAATCTGATGCAGATGAGCATCCGCACGCTCGAATTGCAGAAGGCATCGCTCGAGGCGCTGCGCGGGAACACGCCGTCGAAACCGGAAGGCGGGCGCAACCGGGGTTAGCGCGCCGTTCCACGGGGTTCAACCACGCGGCCGGTCGGCGGTCGCGCGTTCTTCATCCAACCAGGAAAAGGGTCGTCACGATGAGTCTCGTCCTGTATTACGGCTCCGGTTCGCCGTGGGCCTGGCGCGCGCAGTTCGCGCTCGAGCACAAGGCGCTGCCGTACGAGCGCAAAGTGCTGTCGTTTTCGGCCGGCGACACGCGCAAGCCGGAGTTCGTCGCGCTCAATCCGCGTCATCGCGTGCCCGTTCTGGTCGATGACGACTTCGTGCTCTACGAATCGAACGCGATCGTCGAGTATGTCGACGAGGCCTATCCGGGCCGCGGCGCGCCGCTCTTTCCCGGCGACGCGCGCACGAGGGCAGTCATTCGCCGCTTGATCATGGAAACCGACAACTACTTCGGCGAGGCGGTCGATCCGCTCGTCGACTACGCGTTCTACAAGAAGCCGGAGGAGCGCGACGCTGCTGCGTTCGCGAAGATTCGCGACGCGATCGTCGACGAGCTCGGGCTGTTCGCTCGCGCGATGAAGGGGGACTACCTCGCCGGCCCGCTGTCGGCGGCCGATTTCGCGTTCTATCCGCTGGTCGCGTTCATCAAGCGTGCACAGATCAAGCTGACCGATTTCGACGCGGATGGCCTGCTGCCTGCGCCGATCGCCGCATGGAAGAGGCGCATCGAAGCGTTGCCGTTCTTCGAAGCGACGATCCCTCCGCACTGGAAGAAGAGCTGAGCAGGCTGCGATGAAGCTCACGACGACGGGATTCAACGACGCAGGCGTGATTCCGGCCGAGTTCGCGTTCTGCGTGATCGATCCGGCGCAGCACGTGAAGCTCTCGGCCAATCGTAATCCCGATTTCCGCTGGCACGACGTGCCGCCGAAGACACGCTCGCTCTCGCTGATCTGCCACGATCCGGACGTGCCGTCGCGGGGTGACGACGTCAACAAGGAAGGTCGCACGGTGCCTGCGAGTCTTCCCCGCGTCGATTTCTTCCACTGGGTGCTGATCGAACTTGCCGCCGATACGGCGCCGATCGCGCGCGGCGAGTTCTCCGAGGGCATCACGCCGCGCGGCAAGCCGGGACCTGCGGCGACGCGCGGCGCGAGACAGGGCATCAACGACTACACGGGGTGGTTCGCCGCAGATGAGCAAATGGCCGGCAGCTACTTCGGTTACGACGGACCGTGCCCGCCGTGGAACGACGAGCGGCCGCATCATTACGTGTTCACGCTGTTCGCGCTCGATGTGGCGCGGCTCGACGTTTCAGGCGTGTTCACCGGCGCGCAGACGCGCGCGGCCATGGCGGGGCACGTGCTCGCGCAGTCGGCGGTGACCGGCCGCTACACGCTCAATCCCGCCGTCAAGCTGTAGGGCGTTACTCCGCGACGTCGAGCCACGACGCGCGGGCCGCACGCGTAATCGTTCCAGCCTCGGCATCGAGCTCGAGCCATGCCGTGTCGCGGGGTGCGGGCGCGAGCGCAAGCCGCGTCGTGAAGAGCTCGTCGCGACGGAACGCGTGCACGGCGATCGCATCGCCCGCGCGGTGCGTGGTGAGCATCTTGTCGATTGCGTCGGAAGTGACTTTCAGCCCGTCCAACGCGATGAGGACGTCGTTCGGTGCAAGGCCGGCCTCGTGCGCGGGCCCACCGATGTAGACGTGCGCGAGCTTCACATCCGCTCCGGGGGCGAGCTTCGCGCCGAGCCAGCAGCGCGGCTGCGCATCGTCGTGGCCCGGCGATCCGCCGCGATCCTTCGCTCCTTCGGCGGCTCGCCGGTGCAACGAGACGCCGACGTCTCGCAAGAGCTCGGCGAGCGGAGGGTCGTCCGTGCCCTCGACGTAACGCGCGAAAAACTCGCGTAGATCGACACCGGCGATCTCGCAGGCGAGCGCCGCGATCGCCTCCTCGGGCACGCCCACGGCGGTCTGTCCGTACCGTTGCCACAGCGCGCGCATCACGTCGTCGAGCGAGCGGCCGCTACGGCGCAGCGTGAGGTCGAGCGCGAGGCCGATCAGCGCGCCCTTGGCGTAGTAACTGACCACGGCGTTCGGCGTGTTCTCGTCCTGCCGGTAGTACTTGATCCACGCATCGTGACTGGACTCGGCGACGCTCTGACGCTCCCGACCCGGATTGCGCAATACCGTGGTGATCGTGCGGCCGACGAGCTCGAGGTACGACTTCACGTCGATCACGCCGCTTCGAACAAGCGCGAGATCGTCGTAGTACGACGTGAAGCCTTCGAATGCCCACAACTGCGTCGTATAGCTCTCGCGCGAAAGATCGTACGGTACGAACGCGGCCGGCTTGATCCGCTTGACGTTCCAGCTGTGGAAATATTCGTGGCTCGCAAGGCCCAGAAGCGTGCGGTAATCCTCGCTGACCGCCGTGATGCCGGGCTGCGGCAACTCGTCGCGCTTGCAGATGAGGCTCGTGCTCGACCGGTGCTCGAGGCCGCCGTAGCCGTCGCCGACGACGTTCACCAGGAACACGTAGCGGTCGAACGGCGCGCGGGCGTCCGGCGCTCCGGCGAACAGATCGCATTGCCATTGGCACACACGCGCGAGATCGCGCGCGAGGCGCTCGACGTCACCGCGATGGCGGCCGCTCACTGCGATGTCGTGCGGGACACTGCCTGCGGTGAACGTCACGAGCGAGAAGTCCGCCATTTCGACAGGGTGGTCGATGAGCTCCTCGTAGCTCGCGGCGCGATAGAGCCCGAATCCGTATGGCGGCGCGCCGGCGCGCGGTAGCGCGGTTGCGATGCGCCATTGCGTTTCGGTATCGGCGGGCGCGAGGATTTCCACTTCGCACGGATTCTCGGCGCGGCCTTCCGGGCAGAGGAACATCGCGGTGCCGTTGAAGAATCCGCGTGTGCGATCGAGATACGCTGCGCGCACCGACAGGTCGTAAGCGTAGATCCGAGCGGTGACGGTGATCGGACCCGTGCACGGCGACGTGCGCCAAACATCCTTCGTTTCCTTGACGATCGAAACCGGCTCGCCTGCGCTCTGCGCGCGCACATCGATGAAATGGCGCGCGAATTCGCGAATGAGATAGCTGCCCGGAATCCATGTCGGCAACCGGAAGCGCTGGCCATCCCGATCAGGGTCGTCGACTGTGCAGCTCACCTCGAAAAGGTGCGCGCGCGGATCGAGCGCGGCGATTCGGTATCGCGTCGTCGAACGCAGCATGCCGATCGTCGAGGCGTGCAGAGCGCGCGACGGCGCGCTAGTCATCCTGCACGACGACGCCCGCGAGCGCATCGGCCGTCCCGTAGGCGTACACGCTGTTCGTCTGGGTGTCGGTCGCCGTGACACCCGACAATGTGGCCCGCACCACACCGGTGGCCGGATCGGAAAACGCGATCGTGTACGTGCCCGCCGCCAGCTCGATGTAGCCCGACGCGGTGTCCGGCGCCAGCGCGGAAACCTGTTTCACGTTGTTGATCAGCACATCGAGCGCGCCGACACCGATGCTCGCGTTCACGAAGCGAAACTTCGCATTGCCCGATTGCGGCGGCAGGTTGTTGTCGCTGAGCACGACCGCATGCGTCGAGCCGGCGAGACCAGAGACGAAGATCGAGCTGTCGCTCGCGGGCGCGAATGTGGGCGTCACCGACGCGATCGGCGAGCCGGGCGTCGCGGTCGCCTCGAACGTGACGGTGTGGGTGGCCGCCGTGACGGTGCTGTAGCCGGTCGGTTGCGGATACGCGAGATCGCTGAAAAGCGCGGTCCCGTCCACCAGCACGTTGATGTTGCCGGCTTGAGGGGCGGCGTGCATGAACCTGACGTTCGCGAGCGTATTGTTGGCGACCACGCGCTGACCGGCGCCGTTGACGTCGAGCAGCAGCGCGTTGGGGAGCGTTCCGCTCGTGCGTGCATAAACAATGAGATCGGTTGACGTGTTGTCGGAGAAAGCGCGCGAGCCCGAATCGTAGATGACCGTCTTCGTTCCGGTTCCGGTGATGCGCAGCTGGTAGGTGCCCGACGGAAACTGTAGGTATGCGGTCGCGCCGTTGTAGTCGACGCCGCCAAAATTGGGCGACAGCGTGTCGATTGCGAGACCGGGCGTCGTGAGGTAGACGTCGATGGTTCCGATACCGGTCGCCACCTCGACGACGCGAAGCTGCGAACGGCCGCTGCCCGGCTGGATCGTGGCGTCGGGAAGCAGCACAAATGCGGGCGCCGCCGTGGTCCCGTACGTGATGAGCGTGTATGTCTGCTCGCCGGCGAGTGAGAACGTCCCCTGCACGAGAGGCGACGTCGCGCTCGGCGCCTTTGCGCTGAACGTCGTCGACGCGTTGTCGAGATCGACGTAGTCGGTGCTGCCTTCGAACGCGACGCCGGACCACGTCGCCGCGTCGCCGGCCGAAATGTCGAGCACCGGAGCGTCCGCGACGACATTGACCGCACGAACGTGCGCGGCCTTCGGCGGGAAATAATTGATCGAATTGATCTTGCAGCCTGCGAGGGCGAGCGGCAAAACGAGCAGGGCGGCAAGCGTGACGCGCCTTGGTGACATCGGAACTCCAGGTCGGCGAGAGGGCGCCCCGAACACGAATCGAACGTGCGACCTGCCCCTTAGGAGGGGGCTGCTCTATCCACTGAGCTACCGGGGCTCGAGCGCGGATTTTACCGGATCGCTATGGCTCGCTGGCGATTGCGATCGTGGGGTCGGGATACCGATCGGTACCAGACTTCGCGTCGGCTCGCGCTCGATGTGCTCCGGCGCATCGCAGATATCGGCGCGCCACATCGGCAGCGACGCGCCCGCGTGGCAGAATCATCGCTGTGATCCCTTGGTTGCGCCCGCACAGTCCGTTTCCGCCGGTCGACACCGCGCTGTCCGACCCGAACGGGTTGCTCGCCGCGGGCGCGGATCTCTCGCCCGATCGGCTGGTCGAAGCGTATCGGCACGGGATTTTTCCGTGGTACGCGCAGGGAGATCCGGTGCTGTGGTGGAGTCCCGACCCGCGCATGGTGCTCTTCGTCGACGAATTCCGTGTTCGCCGCTCGCTCGCGAAGGTCGTGCGCGCGCGGCGTTTCGACATCAGGGTCGATACGGCGTTTCGCGACACGATGGTGGCGTGTGCCAATATGCCGCGCGCCGGCCAGTACGGCACCTGGATCACGCAAAGCGTCATCGACGCCTACTGTGCGCTGCATGCGCGCGGGCTCGCGCATTCGATCGAGGCGTGGAAGGATGACGAGCTCGTCGGCGGGCTTTACGGCGTGGCGATCGGGCGCATGTTTTTCGGCGAGTCGATGTTCGCGCGCGCGACCGACGCATCGAAGGTCGCGCTCGTGCATCTCGCTGCAATACTGCGTTTGCGCGAGATGCCGATGATCGACTGCCAGCAGGAGACGGCGCACCTCGCGACGTTCGGAGCGCGCCCCATTGCGCGACGAATGTTTGCCGACCGGCTCGCCGCATTGATAAACTCGGAAGAAGTGGCCGCCCCGTGGGCGGCGCCGCCACTGGCGGACGTGCTCTTGTGACGAAGCTCAACGATCTTCCTCTCGCGTCGTTGCAGTTTTATGCGACGGCGCCTTATCCGTGCAGCTACCTGCCGGATCGGCTTGCGCGTTCGCAGGTCGCGACACCGAGCCATCTGATCGATACGCGCGTGTACAGCGAGCTCGTGCGACTCGGCTTCCGCCGTAGCGGGGCGTTCACATATCGGCCGTATTGCGATCACTGCCGCGCGTGCGTGCCGGTGCGCGTACCAGTTGCTCTGTTCAAGCCGAATCGGACGCAGCGGCGCTGCATGCGGACGCACGCCGCTCTGAGCGTCGCGCGGCGCGAGCTCGCATTCGACGCGAGCCATTACGCGCTGTATTTGCGATACCAGCGCTTTCGTCATCCCGGCGGCGGCATGGATCAGGACAGCCGCGAGCAGTATCAGCACTTCCTGCTCCATAGCAACGTCGCCACCGACTTGCTGGAGTTTCGCGAAGAGGGCGAGCTCCGGATGGTGAGCCTGGTCGACCGGCTGGCCGACGGGCTGTCCTCTGTGTACACGTTTTTCGAGCCCGGCGTCCCGGGCGCGAGCTACGGCACCTACAACATCCTGTGGCAGATCGAGCGCTGCAAGGCGCTCGGACTACCGCATCTGTACCTCGGCTACTGGATCGCCGAGAGCCGAAAGATGGCCTACAAGGCAACCTTCCGCCCCACCGAGGGCCTGATCGATGGCGTGTGGCGACGCGTCGATGCGAGCAAGTAGCTGATTCCGCGAAATTATGTACGCTGGCACACAGTGTATAGCACGGGCAATTTGCTCAATATTGTAGCGTACACAAAGACCTTGTACCCTATAGTTCGTTGTGTATGAATCCAGGAAATTCCAGCGGTTAGTTTGAGCCAGCGCAAGTTCTCGCTGGAATTGTCACGGCTTGTTTGCCACAATGCTCAATAGGCCCTTGTCGCTGTGCGCCTGAATCAAGCCCTTCGATCCCGCCCGCCCGGAAGGAGTGAAGCATGAACGCCATGGCAGAAGTTCGATTTTTCCCCCAGACGCAGTGGACACAAGTCGAAACTCGATTCGATGTCGAATACGGCGTGATGTGGGGCTTCATGAACCCGAAACCGCGGCCGACATTCAACCCACAATTGCTTTCCGAGTTGCGTGCCTACGTCGACTCAATCGTGCAACCGGGAGGCATTGTTTGGAACAAGGGCCAGGAGCATCCGATCAACTATGCAGTGATAGCGTCGAAGGTCCCTGGGATCTTCAACTTAGGCGGCGACTTGTCGCTCTTTCGCGAAGCGATTGCACACAGAGATCGCGAAATGCTGCTTCAGTATGCTCGTCGGTGTGTCGACAACCTCTACCCTTGGTCGCGGAACTGCGATTTGCCGCTGACTACGATCGCGCTGGTGCAAGGTGACGCGCTTGGTGGCGGCTTCGAGTGCGCGCTTTCAGCGTCAGTGCTTATCGCGGAAGAATCGGTCCGCATGGGATTTCCAGAGATCCTGTTCAACCTCTTTCCGGGCATGGGAGCGTACAGTTTTCTTGCGCGGAAGGTGGGGCGCCGCACCGCGGAAGAACTCATTACCACTGGGAACATGTACACCGGTCGTCAGCTGTACGACCTCGGTGTGGTGGATGTTCTCGCGCCCGACGATTGTGGCGAGGCCGCGGTATACAGCTTTGTGAAAAAGCATGCTCGCGCGGCGAATGGACGGCGCGCGGTCGAGATGGTTCGGCGCGAAATCGAACCCGTCACGCACGACGAGCTGATGCGCGTCGCCAGTATCTGGGCGGACGCCGCGCTTCGGCTGTCCGAACGCGACCTCAAGATGATGGAGCGCCTTGTGCGCGCTCAGAACAAGAATGCGGATCTTGAGCTCGTGTCGTCGACGGTAACGCCGCTTGTCCGCGCCGGCTGACAGAAGCTCTGCGAATCGCAATCGAAACGGCGGATCGCCCCTGTTGTCGCGCAAGTCAGAGCGCGACATGAAGATTCAGGGCGCTTGGATTGTTCAAGCGCCCGTTTGCCTGCGGTGCTTCTCCAGATGCGCCGACAGCGCGCTCAGCGTTGCCTCTGCTGTCCGGGCGAGTTCTTCCGTCCAGGCAGCTGTCTTAAGGCGCAAAGTATCGTGCGTTGCTTTCTCGAAGCGCGACGCGAGCTGAACTAATTGAACAGCGCCGACACTGCCCGCGCCGCCCTTCAGCGCATGGGCGGCATCCTTGACCGCTTCGAAATTGCGGCTCGCGAGCCCATCCGCGACGGTCTTGACCAACTTGTCGGTATCGCTGCGGAAGCCGCCAATCAATCTCTCGACAAACGTCGGGTCAGTCGATAGCCGGCCGAGATCCTCCAGAACGCCGGCGTCAACCACCGGCGTGCCAATCAAGGTCAGCGCGGGCCGGTCTTCCGTGCGCGCGGGCGGTGGCGCCACAGGAGCAGCGTGATCGGCGGCCCCGGCAAGGTGCCGTTCAATCGCGTCCAACAGTGCGCTCGCGCGCACCGGCTTCGGTACGAACTCGGCGCACCCGGCATGTTGACACTCGGCGATGACATCGGTCGTGACGTTCGCCGATAGGATCAGAACGGGGATTGGCTTGGCCGTTGTGAATTGGTAGAGCTTAAGGGCTTCAAGTCCACTCACTACAGGCATTGATAGGTCGAACAGCGCCAGATCGAAGCTTCCGCGCTCCAGTTCGTCGAGTGCGGCCTCGCCGTTGTCCACGATAGTCGGCCGATGGCCGCCGCTTTCCAAGATTAGCTGCGTGATCCGCTGATTCGTCGGATTGTCCTCGGCAACGAGGATGCGCGCCCCGCGGATCTTCGTGACCTTCGCCGGGTGTCCCGCGCCAAGGGATGCCGCTGCGGTAGCGCTTCGATTCTGTGTCGCGATCTCTTCGGTAAAATCGAGACCCGAAGGTTCGCCGTAAGCAAGCGGCAGCTCGAACCAAAACGTGCTACCGACGCCAACGGCGCTCTGCAGGCCTATCTCGCCACCCATGAGCGTGACGAGTTGCCGGGCGATAGTCGTACCGAGGCCGGTTCCGCCGTAGACGCGAGTGATCGAGTCGTCGGCTTGAGCAAAGGGTTCGAAGATTTCTACCTGCTTTGCTGTTGGTATCCCAATGCCGGTATCTTTCACCTCGAACCGGAGCAGCCCGCCCTCGGCGTTGCTGGTTACCACATGAACGCGCAGCACAATCTCGCCACGCTCGGTGAATTTGACGGCGTTCGCGAGCAGATTTAGCAGCACCTGCCGTAAGTGGTGCGCGTCGCCTGCGAACCAGCGTGCTACGTCGCCCGAAATGTCGGTATTGACCGCAAGACCCTTGTACCGCGCTTGCGGCAAGACGACCTTGACCGTGCTGGTGAGCAGCTTGCCCAGATCAAAGGGCCGCTTCTCGATTTGTACCCGACCGGCCTCGATCTTCGCTACGTCGAGTACATCCTCGATCTGCGCGAGTAGCAGGTTGGCCGATGTGCCGAGCGTGTCGACGATCTCGCGTTGCGACTCGCTCAAATTCGTCTCGCGCAGCACATCCGCCATGGCGATGACGCCGTTGAGGGGCGTCCGCATTTCGTGGCTCATATTGGCCAGAAAGCGGCCCTTGGCCTTGTTCGCCTCATCCGCGCGTTTCTTTGCGTCGGTGATCCGTTGTGCAAGTACGCTCACGTAGAACGGCAAGACAAGGATCGCGAAGAAGCACGCGAACCCAATGCTTCTGCTGCTACCCCAATGGTCGTCGAGTAACAGCACCGAGCCGAAGCCAACGAGCGACATGGCCTGACAGACGTGGAGATACACTCGCCCGTAACGGAACCCGTTGCCAAAGATGATGAACAAGTAAAGGCCGAACATGACCGCGCCTGCCTCGCCCATCATCGCCATGAAATAGGTGATCCCGGCGTTGTCGACGATCATCCCCACATATCGCCGGATGACGGACACGCGGCCGGCCCACAGAATTCGTGCCTGAATGACGATGCCTAGGACGAAGTAAGTGACGGTCGCGATATAAACGTGCGACTCCGTCGCGTCGATTCGGCCGTCGCGGTTCGCGTACCAGGAAAATACGCCGAGCACAATCGCGCCGGCGACAAGGCGAATCAGACCCTGCTCGAACTCGGGCGGGTCCGTGCGGGCGTAGATTCCCCGAACAAAATCCGTAACGTGGGCGCGCACCCGCGTCAGGTGATCATTCAATTTCTTCCAATGCCTGGCTGTAAAACGCTTCATTCTAGGGGGTATGGACGTGGAACGCCATCTAACCCGGATTTAAGCAACGTTTGTGCCAGATAGATTCACGTCGGGAAAGCCAGCGTCCACCTAGTCCCTTTGCAGTTGGTCCGCTAAACTGTGCTGGCAGCCGGGAAACACGTTCATGGTCGACACGACACGCGAAAAGCTGATCCGCGAGGCATCCGACGTCTACGCACAGCCGAACGACGCGATCTCGGTTGCAGCATTTGCGTTCGATATCGCCCTCTATGCGACAGGTGTAGTGACCGCGGTCCTTGGGCAGGTCTGGTGGCTCAAGATAATCGGTGCTGTTGTCGCGGGTACCGCCACATCGACTCTGTTCATCCTGGGGCACGACGCGGCACATAAGAGCCTCGTGACTAGCGGTAAGGCAAATGCAGGCTTGGCGCGGATCGCATTTCTCCCCTGTCTTCACAATTACACGCTCTGGGTTATCCAGCACAATCGGCTGCACCACCAATTCACAAATGTCCGTGGCCTGAATTCATTCTCGCCCCTGAGCGTAACGGAATACCGTTCCCTGCCGCGCTGGCGGCGCATCGTCGAACGTTGTTATCGCAGCGTACCCGGCTTCGGCCTTTATTACCTGTTCGAACGCTGGTGGAAAGACAAGTATTTTCCACGTCGGAGCACTCCGGCCGCCAAGCGTGTGCCTGCCTGGTTGGACTTCGCACTGCTTGGCCTTTGGGTGGCCGTCTCGTGGACAGGTCTTGTGGCGCTCGCGATCTGGGATCGGCAACCGTCGCCCGCGCTCGCAATTGTGTGGGGCTTTGTCGTTCCCTTCGCGGTATGGAATACATTGATGGGGCTGACCGCGTATTTGCAGCATACGAATCCTCGTCTTCCTTGGTTTCGCAGTCAGTCGGAAGCCCGCGCCGACCGCAGTCAGGGCGAGCTTGCCACCCATGTCATATATCCGCTGTGGTACGACTTGCTATCACACAACATCATGCTGCATGCCCCGCATCACGTTAACCCGCGCATTCCTTGGTTCCGGCTACGCGCAGCCCAGAAGCAGCTGCACGCACTGCTTGGCGACGCCGCCGTGGTCGAGCAGATGACGATGAAATATGTTCTCCGCTTGACGCGAACTTGCCAGCTTTACGACTATGACAGCCGCCAATGGCTCGACTTTGCGGGACGTCCTACGACGTTGCCTGCGGCCAGTGTGGCGCGCTGTGGGTCGCTCGCACCGGCAAGCTGAAGCACGGATTCGCTTCCATCGATTAACTGTTGCCGTGAGCGAGTCGGTCGGCTCGCCGCGCGACGCCTGCCGATGCGCGCGGACGTCGTAGCGGTCGACATAGTAGTTCCTGCCAGCGATCGATACCTGATCGGCGTGCAGTTGTGGCATTCGAACTCCGACCTCGTGCCGCATACCGTAGCACTCATCAACGCAGGAGCCGGAATCGCGCAACCATACTACCGGCGGTTTGCGGAGTTTCTTGCCCGCTCCGGTATTCCGACGATCCTATACGATTACCGTGGAATCGGCCGATCACGCCCGGCCTCCCTCGTAGGGTTTATTGCTTCGGTGGAGCAATGGGGTGCACTGGACTGCACGGCCTTACTGCACCTCCTTGCGCTACGCTATCCAGGTTCCCGCCGCCTGGTCATCGGACACAGCGTCGGCGCGTTCGTCACCGGGTTCGCGACCAACGGCGCGCTGATCGATTCCATGCTGCTCGTCAGCGCGCATACCGGATATTGGGGCGACTACGCTAGACGAGCGCGACCCTGGATGTACGCGTTGTGGCACGTGCTCATGCCCGCTGTGACGTCTGTCACCGGGTATTTTCCTGCGCGCGCGCTGCATTTCGGTGAGGATCTTCCCGCGGGCGTTGCCAAAGAATGGGCAGATCGACGACGCGGTGATTTTTGGTGGAATCTGCGCCGCCCCGACGGTGAGATCGACCTCGCACGCCGCGATGCATTATTAGCGAGATTTCATCAGGTTCGCGCCCGCACGCTTGCATTGCGGTTCACCGACGACGCATTTGCAACCGAGGCGGCTACTACGCGGATTCTCGCACTCTATGCCAATACGGACGCATCGACGCTTGTGTTGGGTCCCTCGGATGCAGGCGGCCAGAAGATTGGACACTTTGGTTTTTTTCGCGCTCGTATGCAGCACACCTTATGGCCGCGCGTGCTGGAATGGTTGACTACCGACGAAGAGACGACTCATCCGGATATTGCCGCCGAAACGCCCGCCGCCGACGGGACGAGCCGTGACTGAACCGTACAACTCTCCGCGATGGCGCTAAAACAGATTTGCCGAAACGGTCACTATTTGCCATCCTTGCGGCGGCCGATCATGAACTGATGACGCGGGGGAGGGCAATATGCTCAAGTCGATGCAACCCGGCAAACCGACGACAACTTCCACCGCCGAAACGAATGAGCTGCTGAAGCCACTTCTCGAAGCGGCCAGTCGGGGTTCGCCGCTCCTGCCGCCGATGCAGTCGATCGTACACGCGCTCGGTTTCGATAGTTTCATGTACGGCATGTCTACCGATCCGAAGCCCAACCGCGAGAGCCGCTCTTTCGTATGGACCACGCTCCCGCCCGAATGGGTGGCGTACTACGATCGGAATTCGCTTATCGAGATTGATCCGCGCCTTACGCTTACGGTCAATCGAACCTCGCCGTTGCTATGGGACTCGGCAACCCTTGCCGGGGGGCCGGAAGCGACGCGGTTTTTTGGCGAGGCCTCTCGATTTGGGATCAACAGCGGGGTCGTCGTTTCGTTTCGGGATCCCGATCATGCACGGATCATCGTGGCGCTCAATTCCCACGTCAGCCCTACCGACGAGGCGCGTAACCTGATGATTCGGCGCCATCTCGGCGACATCATGGTGCTCGCCACGTCGTTTCATGACGTGTTCATGTCGAACTTCGTTGATCGAGGCGTTCCGCCGCGACAACTCGGCATTCCGCTTTCGCCACGTGAACAGCAATGCTTGCAAATGGCGGCGCACGGTCTTACGAGCAACGACATCGCAGGGAAGCTCGGTATTGCCGAGCGCACGATTCACTTTCACTTCAGCAACATCCTGAGCAAGCTCGATGCGCTGAATCGCCAAGAGGCTATCGCCAAAGGCGTGGCCGGCGGACTTATTCGGTTCTAGCGAACGTAATGCCGATAGGAACGCTGGCGCCCGTCGGCGCAAGCACTAATCCGCAAACTCCCTGCAGATCGCCTCGACCTTCGTCGGGTCGGCGAGGAACGCGTCGATGCACTTCGGATCGAAGTGCCGACCGCGCTGCGCCTTGAGGTAATCGATGCCTTCGCCGATCGGCCATGCGTGCTTGTACGGGCGCTCGCTCACGAGAGCATCGAACACGTCGGCCACCGCGACGACGCGTGCGACCGCGGGGATATCTTCGCCGTGCAGGCCGTTCGGATAGCCGGTGCCGTCGTATTTCTCGTGATGTCCGAGCGCGATGATCGCGCCCATGCTGAGGTACTTCGACGGGCTGCCCTTCAGGATGTCGTAACCGATCCGCGGATGCGTCTTCATCACCGTTTCTTCGGCGGATGACAGCGGCCCTTCCTTGAGCAGGATCGAATCGGGAATTCCGATCTTGCCGATATCGTGCATCGGCGCGGCGACTTCGAGCACATGGCACGTTTCGGCGCCCAGACCCAGGTGCTGGCCGATCAATCCGGAGTACTTCGCCATCCGGTTCAGGTGATTGCCGGTCGTGCGGTCGCGGAATTCCCCGGCCTTCGCGAGCTTCGCGAGCGTCTCGAGCTCTCGCTCGTGGATCTCGGCGACCGACTTGTCGACCTGGTACTGCAGCACGCGTGCCTGGTCGGACAGCACGATCTTGTGTCGCCGCAATTCGAGCAGGTTCGCGCAGCGGGCGCGCGTCTCGTGCTCGTCGAGCGGTTTGATCAGGAAATCGGTTGCGCCCGCTTCGAGTGCATCGTAACGAATGCGCCGGTCGTCGACGACGGTGATGACGACGATCGGAACATCGACGCAGTGGGGCAGCGCGCGCAGCTGGCGGACCAGCTGGATGCCGTCGAACTCGGGCAACTTGTAGTCCGTCAGCACGATGTCGACGCGGTTGTGGCGCGCGTATTCGAGCGCGCGCGACGGCGTATCGAACAGCTCCAGATTGAGCTTGCCGTCGATCTGTCGAACGATCTCGGCGAGCAGCAGCCGGCTCGAGAACAGATCGTCGATGATGAGCACGGTGTTGCGCTGCGCGCGAGCGAGCGCAATCTCGGAAACGGTGCCGGTGTTAGCGACGGGACGAGGCTGAGCGGACATGTAGGTCCTCCCTCGGCTATCAGCGGACCAGAAGCGTATCAAGCAACGGCCATGCCACGCCGTTGCCGCGCGGGCGTGCGGGGACCGCAACGGCGCAGGCTGCCGACCTTCGCGCGACGTCGCAGAACACAAAAGGCCGGCCCGGGAACCCCGAGCCGGCCTCGATAATGTGGTCGGGGCGAAGTGATTCGAACACTCGACCCCCTGCACCCCATGCAGGTGCGCTACCAGGCTGCGCTACGCCCCGACGTGAACAAATCATTATAGCGGCATCACTTGTCGGGGCCTAGCAGCTGCCGGATCTCGAGCAGCGCCTGCCGGATTGCGGCAGCGTCAGCCGCGGATGAGCCGTTGCCCGCGACGATCGGTACCGTCGCGACGGGCGGGTGCGCGGTCGCGATCGCGTCAACGCCGTCGGGCTCGTGCTCGAGCCGGTGCCGCGCGCCGTTGATCGTGAAGCCCTGCTCGTACAGCAGGTCGCGAATGCGCCGGATCAGCACGACCTCGTGATGCTGGTAGTAGCGGCGGTTGCCGCGGCGCTTGACCGGTTTGAGCTGCGTGAACTCCTGCTCCCAATATCGGAGCACGTGCGGTTTGACCGCACAGAGGTCGCTGACCTCGCCGATGGTGAAGTACCGCTTGGCGGGGATCGGCGGAAGCTCCGCCTTAGCTCGGTTGTGTTCCGGCATGGTTCGCAGCTTCGACCATGGCCTTCAGTTTCTGGCTCGCATGAAACGTCACTACACGTCGGGCGGTGATGGGAATCTCTTCTCCGGTCTTCGGGTTGCGCCCGGGACGCTGCGGCTTTTCGCGCAGCTGGAAGTTGCCGAAGCCGGAGAGCTTCACGCTGTCGCCTGCTTCGAGCGCGATTCGAATTTCCTCGAAGAAGCGCTCGACCATGTCCTTTGCTTCGCGTTTGTTGAGGCCGAGTTGCTCGAAGAGCAGATCGGCGAGTTCGGCTTTGGTGAGCGTCATGAAAGACCCTATTGGCGTAGCGTTGCGCCGAATTGAGTGACCAGGACCTGCACGAGCTGCGCGACGATTCCGTTGAGCTCGACGTCCATCAAAGTACGTTCAGTATCCTGGATAAGCACCAGAATCGCAAGGCTTTTCTTCCCGGGCGGCAATTCGGGACCCCGATAGACGTCGAACAGGCGCACCTCATCGACTTGCGGCGGCTGCGTTTTGGCGAGCGCATCCTCGACCTCACGCCACGGGAGCGACTCGTCGACGAGCACAGCGAAATCGCGGCGAGCGACCGGCAGCTTCGACACCGGCCGAGCCACGGGCAGTGCCCGTTCGGTCAGTGGCGCGAGGTCGAGCTCGAACACGATTGGTGGCCTCGGAAATTCGTAGCGCTTCGAAAGCCGCGGATGCAGCTCGCCCAGCCAGCCGATCGGACGGCCGTCCAACGTCACTCGCGCTGACCGTCCGGGATGCAGCGCGGGATGCTCCGCGCGCTCGGTTGTCAGCGCACGCGGCGCCGCGAGCGCCTCGACATCGCGCTTCACATCGAAGAAATCGACA
>DASWDF010000117.1:0-12325 GCA_036395475.1 Casimicrobiaceae bacterium | reverse complement strand
CCCACCCGGAGATCTGCACCGCAGTGCCGATGATTGCCTCGGAAGAAGGCGCGTCGACAGCCCCGATCGTGGCCGATGCAGGCGCCGGAGCAGGCGCTGGCGCGGCCACCGAAGCCGGCGCTTGGGCGGGCACCGGCGCGGGGAGATGGTGCTGCTGCCAGGCGAATTGTCCGGCGATCGCCAGGGCGACGACGACGAGAACCACCGCGGCGATGCGCTCGCCTGGCCGCGTTCGCGGTATCAGCCGCCCGCTCGTGGGCGGGCCGGTGTCGCGTTCAGTCTCAACGGCCATGACGGCCAGTTACCCGGAAATTTTCGAAGGCGCCATTGTAATGTGCGCTTCGGTGGTCTGCGCATGAGCCGGAACGGGCATCGATTGTCGCACGCGTTCGCGTGACCTATGATCGCGCCGATGTCCGACAGCGGTATTCTTCAGGACCAGATCGACTACTACCGGGCGCGCGCCGGAGAGTACGACGAGTGGTGGTTCCGAACCGGCCGTTATGACCGCGGCCCGGAGTTTAACGAGCGCTGGCGCGCAGAGGTCGTGACGGTCGAGGACGCGCTCGACACGTGGCTGACGGCGCAACGGCCGCACACGCTGCTCGAGCTTGCATGCGGTACGGGGTTGTTCACGCGGCGTCTCGCGCCGCGCGTCCCGCACATCACCGCGGTCGACGCGTCACCCGAGGTGCTCGCGATCAACCGCAGCCGCGTCGCGGCGGCGAATGTCGACTACATCGAAGCCGATCTGTTTTCCTGGCGGCCCGCCGCGCGCTACGACACGGTTTTCTTCAGCTTCTGGCTGTCGCATGTTCCCGAAGACCGGTTCGCTGTGTTCTGGGACAACGTGGCGAATGCGCTCGCTCCCAGCGGAGCCGCGTATCTGATCGATTCTGCATTCGATCCGACTTCGACGGCGAAGGATCACGTATTGCCGGGACGGGACGCGGGCATCGTGACCCGACGGCTCAACGATGGGCGTGAATTCCGCATCGTCAAGTTGTTCTGGGAGCCCCACGCGCTCGCTGCGCGGCTCGGCGAACTCCGCTGGTCCGCAACGCTCGCGCAGACCCCGAGCTATTTCATCTATGGCTCGGCGCAAGCAGCTTCGTAGCAGAAGTTGTAGCCCGGGCTGAGCGCGGAGCGCGATGCCCGGGTATCTCGGCACCGGAAATCCTTGTTCCCCGGGCATCCCCCGGATCAAGTCCGGGGTCAGCCCGGGCTACACGGCTGCGCGTAGCGTCACTTCGAAGAATAAACGTAGGGTGTCTGCGGCACGCGGCCCCGGTCCATCGCGTACTCTTCGGAGAGCTCGCGCGGCGTCTTGTCCCACCAGATCGCGCGCGCCTCCCGCTGTTTTTCCGCCCATTCGGGATGTTTCTGCATCAGCTCGCGGATGAACTTGGTGTGCTCGGATTCGTAATGGCGGCTGGGCAGCATCATGGAATTAACCGGAGGCGGGGGAACGTCGAAGCGTTCATTTTATCACCGTATGCTCGCGGCGCGCCGAGCCGGCGACGAGCCGATACTCGTACAAGCGGCATTCAAGCGCGCCGTTGAATAGCGGCGTGCGCCGGCTGGGTCTGAGGCCGATCAGCTTGGGCAGTCGCGGATCGCCGCTGAAGAGATAAGCCGTCCACCCGGCGAAGCGCTGTTTGAGCGCATCGCCCAGTCGGGGATAGAACGCGGCCAGCGCAGCCGCATCGGCCTGGCGTACGCCATACGGCGGATTGGTTACGATGACTCCTGCGGGCGCCGGCGCGGCGCGCGCAAGCGCATCGACGCGTTCGATTACGACCGCCCCGCTGGCGCCTGCGGCGGCGAGATTTGCGCCGCAGCGCTGAATGGCTGTTGGGTCGCTGTCGCTCGCGTATATGCCTGCGAGAGCCGGCTGCCTCATGCGTCGCTGCGCCGCCTGCTTGATCCGTTGCCAGGTTGGACCGTCGTACCAGGCGAGCTTCTGGAAACCGAACGTGCGCTTGAGGCCGGGCGCGATGTCAAGCGCGATCAGTGCCGCTTCGACCGCGATGGTGCCGCTGCCGCACATGGGATCGAGAAGCGGCGTGCCCGGTTGCCAGCCCGCGAGGCGCAGCAGCCCGGCAGCGAGATTTTCGCGCAACGGCGCTTCGGCGGTCTCGCGGCGGTATCCGCGCTTGAACAGCGGCTCGCCTGAAGTATCGAGGTAGAACGTCGCGTGATCCGCGGTGAGGTAAGCATGAACGCGCACGTCGGGGCGGTCCTTGCTCACTGTGGGTCGCTTGCCCGCGACGGCGCGGTGACGATCGCACACGGCGTCCTTGATCCTGAGCGTCGCGAACTCCAGGCTCTTCAACGGCGAGCGCGTCGCCGCAACATCGACGCGCAGCGTGCGATCGGCGCGGAACCAGCGCGGCCAGTCGAGGTTGTATGCCAGCGCATGGACGTCGCGTTCGTCGCGGTATGCGCCATCGCCCACGCGCCAGAGCACGCGGCTCGCGAGCCGGCTTTCGAGATTGGCGCGATACGCGAGCTCCAGCGCGCCGGCAAAGGCGACCCCGCCGTCGGCCGGCGCGATGTCGCTGGCGCCGAGCCGCTCGAGCTCGTCGGCGAGCGCGGTCTCCAGCCCGCGCGGGCACGGCGCGAAATAGCGTTCCACGAACGATCCGTCAGAACGGCTTGAACACGACCAGCAGCACGATGGCGACCAATACCGGCAGGGCGGGAATCTCGTTGATCCAGCGGTAGAACACGTCGCGGTGCCGGTTGCGGTCCTCGCGGAAGTCGCGCATCAGTTTGCCGAGCCAGAGGTGGTGCGCGACGAGGATCGCCACCAATGCCAGCTTGGCATACAGCCAGCCGCCGGTGATCCCGTAGCCAAGCCAGAGCCACAGGCCCGAAACGATCGTCAGCGCCGCGCTGGGCGCCATGATGCCGTAGTAGAGTTTTCGCTCCATCACCTTGAAGCGCTCGATGCCGATCGCGTCGCTCGCCATGGCGTGGTACACGAACAGGCGCGGAAGGTAGAACAGTCCTGCAAACCAGCTGACCAGGAACACGATGTGCAGCGACTTGAGCCAGAGCATTGTTAGGACTCGCTCCCCAATTCGTTCTTGCAATCTGCGCGCCTTGTTGACCGAATATGTAGTGACGACGCGTCGACAGCAGCCGCGACTCGCCTGCGCGCGATCCCCCTCGCTGCGGGCTCGCGCGGCTGTTCTCCAATCGTCGCGACGCTTCGCGTCTTGCTCTTGGACATTCGCGTCACTTGAGCAAGCGCCGCCGCGTCAACACCAGCGCGATGTAATAGCCAACCGAGGCGTAGGCGAAGAGCACTGCCAGGTGTAGCGCAATATCGTCAGGGACTTTGCCCGCGAGCAACGGCCGCGCGATGTCGATCGCGTGGGAAAGCGGCAACACGACAGCGACGGCGCGCAACGCCGCCGGCATCTGATCGACGGGAAAGAACACGCCCGAGAGCAGCAGCATCGGTGTCAGTACGAGTGTAAAAAAGTACGTAAAGAAGTCGTATCCAGGCGCGAGCGAATTCATGACCAGGCCAAATGCGCCGAACGTGAGCCCGACAACGAAGCCGAGCGGCAGAACCCAGATGGCGAGCCACGAATGTCCGAACCCCAGACCCAGGATGACCATGAGGATCGCCAGCACCGACATGACGCTCTTCGACGCGGCCCATATCCATTCGGCGAACACGACGTCGTCGAGCGAAACGGGCGCGTTGATGATCGCCTCCCACGTCCGCTGCACGTGCATGCGCGAGAACGCCGAGTACATCGCCTCGAAGGACGATGTGAACATCGCGCTCTGGCAGACCATCCCCGTGCCGATGAAGGCGATGTATTTCATTCCACCGACCTCGGGCACGAACGCGCCAATGCCGTAACCGAGCGCCAGCATGTACAGCAGCGGATCGGCGATGTTGCCGAGCACCGACGCCAGCGCGAGCTTGCGCCAGACGAGGAGATTGCGACGCCAGACCGGAATCCAGCGCAGCGACAGTTCCGGGGTGCGAAGCAGCGAAGCGGAATACATGAAGCGGCGTACGAATTATCTCGCGAGTATAACCCGAACACTCGATAAGGACCGGCGTGCACGCCGACTCGGAAAGGAGTATCGTTTGCCGCGGTCTCCGCCAGGAAAGAATTCTTTCTGCGCGCCCGAGACTGAGCCGAGGAGCCTGCCATCATGTCCGAAGCCGCCGTCTCCAACGACGAGTTCACCGCCTTCTGGAACAACGTCCTGGTCGACAAGTTCGAGCGCTTTCGCAACATTCTCCTCGACGGCTTGAGCTACCACAGCGAAGCCCCGCTCCGGACTCTCGAGATCGCACAAGGCTCGCGCGCGCTCGACGTCGGCTGCGGCTGGGGAGATACCGCGATAGCGCTCGCCCGGAAGGTGGGGCCATCCGGATCGGTCCTGGGACTGGATTGCTGCGATGCCTTCCTGGAGAAGGGAAGGAACGACGCGCGCGCGGCCGGCCTTGCGAACCTGCGCTTCGTGGCCGCGGACGTGCAGACGTATCGCTTCCAGCCCGAATTCGATTTCTGCTTTTCTCGCTTCGGCATGATGTTCTTCAGCAATCCCGTCGCGGCGATGCGCAACATCAGGAACGCGCTGAAACCCGGCGGGAGATTGATGTTCATCACCTGGCGCGCGCTCGCCGACAACCCCTGGATGGCGATCCCGAAGCAGATCGTGCTGCAGTATCTGCCGCCGCCGGGTGAGAACGCGCAGACCTGCGGGCCGGGACCGTTCTCCATGGCCAACCCGGAGGTTGTCACCGCGCAGCTCAAGGCGGCAGGATTCGAGGATGCACGGGTCGAGCGGACCGACGGGCCGGTGATGATCGGCGCGACCGTCGAGCAGGCAATGGATTTCCAGCTCGCACTGGGGCCGGCGGGCGAGATTTTTCGCGAAGCGGGCATACAGGCGGAGCAGCGCCGGCAGGAAATCGAAGACGCGCTGCGTACGGAGCTGTCGCATCATCTGAAGAACGGCAAGGTATACATGCAGTCCAGTTCGTGGGCCATCACCGCCCGCAAGCCAGCCGCATGACGAAAGCAGGCGGCGGTTTGCTGCATTGCCTGGAATGTCGTCGGTTGCCGGCTGACCGCGGGGCATAGACGATCGATGCTCGAGCTGCTGCTGGATCCGCAGGCTTGGATCGCATTGGTCACGCTGATCGCGCTGGAGCTGGTGCTGGGCATCGACAACATCATCTTTATTACGATCCTGGTCGACCGGGTACCGCAGAAACGGCGCGAGTTCACGCGCATGACAGGCCTGTTCCTGGCGATGTTCATGCGCATCGCGCTGCTGCTCCTGCTGTCGTGGATCATCGGGCTCGTTGCGCCTTTGTTTACGGTCTTGGGTCAGGAGATTTCCGGTCGCGATCTGATCCTGATCGCTGGTGGCGTATTCATCATCTGGAAGAGCACCAAGGAAATCAATCAGCTGCTCTCCGGCAGCGGGAGCGAACCATCGAGCGCGGGTAGCGCGACATTCACGGCGGTGATCATCCAGATCGCGATCATCGATCTCGTGTTCTCGCTCGATTCGATCATCACCGCGGTCGGCATGGTCGACCGGCTCGAAGTGATGATCGCCGCCGTCGTGGGCTCGGTGCTGCTCATGATGGCGTTCGCCGGCGCGATCGGCCGCTTCGTCTCCGGCCACCCGACAATCAAGATGCTGGCGCTCGCGTTTCTCCTCGTAATCGGCGTTGTGCTTATCGCCGATGGCTTCGATCACCACGTGCCCAAGGGCTACGTGTACTTCGCGATGGCCTTTGCGGTAGCTGTGGAGATGCTCAATCTGCGCCTGCGCAAGCGGCACGCTCAGGCGCTGCGCAGGCGCGGCGGCCGCGACCATCGATAATCGCGCCGACGAGATCATGATTAGGCACCGATCCAGGGCGATCCGCCTCGCGCTGGTCGCGTTTTGCGCCGCCGTCATCACGGCGTACATCGCGACGCCGCGCGCGTTCGCTCAGGCGGGCTATCCGAACCGCCCGATCAAGCTCGTTGTGCCATACCCTCCGGGTGCGCTGACCGACCTTCTCGCACGCTCGATCGGCGACCGGCTCGCGGTGAGCCTCAAGCAGCCGGTCGTCGTCGACAACAAGCCGGGCGCGGGCACGCTGGTCGGTGCGGAGTTCGTGGCCAAGCAACCGCCTGACGGCTACACGCTGCTGATGGCGACCAGCACCACCCTCGGTATCAGCCCGGCACTGTATCGACCGTCGCCGATCAACCCGCTGCGCGACTTTGCGCCGATCTCGCAAGTCGGCTCGGTCAACTTCTTCCTCATCGCCAACCTCGCGTTCCCCGCGAAGAACGTGCGCGAGATGATCGAGGCGATCCGCAAGAATCCCGGCACGTACAACTATGCTTCGGTCGGGAGCGGCAGTCCGCATCACCTGTTCATGGAAGCGCTGAAGGCCGAGCTGGGACTCGACATCCAGCACGTTCCGTACAAGGGCACTCCGGCTGCGCTGACCGACCTGCTCACGGGAACGATCCAGGTCATGTTCGCCGATGCGACGATTGCCGTACCGAATATACAGGCCGGCAAGGTGACGGCGCTGGGGACGTCGGCGGCGAAACCGACGACGCTTTTGCCCGGGCTGGCGCCGATCGCCGACACCGTCGCGGGATTCGATTGGCAGGCGTGGCAGGGCATCGTCGCGCCGGCGGGAACTCCGAAGGAGATCGTGACGCGGCTCTCCTCCGAGTTGCAGAAGATCCAGGCCACACCCGAATTCCAGGCGCAACTGTTCAAGTTCGGCATGGAACCGTTCGCCCCGCACGGTCCGGAACAATTCGCGGCGACCATCGAGGCAGAGCAGCCGCGATGGGCCAAGGCGATCCGCGATTCGGGTGCCAAGGTCGATTGATGCAAAGCAGCTGCGCGGCCCGACTTCCCTCATGAGCACGGTTATCGACGTTCACACGCATTGCTTGACCGATGCATGGTTCAAGCTGCTGCAGGCCCACGGCGGCCCGCGTTACACGGTGCGGCAGGTGAGCGGCGGCATGCGCGCCATTCATCTCGACGGCGCACCGTTCATGACGCCGGTACCGGCGATGTTCGACTATGACCTGCGCCTGCGCACCATGGACGAGGTCGGGGTCGACGTGGCCATCGTCTCGCTGACTTGCCCGAATTGTTACTGGGGTGGTGCGGACGTGAGCCTGCAGGCGGCGCGCCTGATGAATGACGACATGGCCGCCGCGCGCCTCGCTCATCCCGACCGGATTCGCTGGCTCGCCTCGCTGCCGTGGCAGTACTCCGACCGCGCGCTCTCCGAGCTCGAGCGCGCGATCGCTGCCGGCGCGTCGGGGGTGATGGTGCTGGCGAACGTCGACGGGAAGTCGCTCACGGATTCCGCATTCGAGACCATCTGGCAAGCGATCGACGCGAAATCATTGCCCGTGCTCGTGCATCCGACGGCGCCGCCTGGCGTCGCCGAGATGGACATGGCGCGCTTCCAGCTCACCGCGTCGATCGGCTTTACCTTCGACACCTCGCTCGCTGTCGCCCGCATGATCTACGACGGTTTCTTCGACCGCTATCGCCGACTCCGAATCATCGCGGCGCACGGCGGCGGCGCGCTGCCGTACCTTGTCTCGCGCATGGATCAGTGCTACGTCAACATTCCCGCATGCCGCGACAAAATCTCGGCACGCCCTTCAGAGTACCTGCCGCGGATCTACGCCGATGCGGTCGTGTTCTCGCCCAACGTGCTAGAGCTGTGCGTGAAGAGCTTCGGTGCCGACAATGTGCTCTACGGCTCGGATTATCCGCACACCATCGGCGACATGCCGGGATGCCTAAAGCGCGTGAATGCGCTGCCGGATGAGGCGCGCGACAAGGTGCGCGGCGGCAACGCGCTGCGAATCTTCGGGTTGTAGCCCGGGCTGAGCGCGAAGCGCGATGCCCGGGTATCTCGCACCGGGAATCCTTGTTCCCGAGGATCGCTACGCGCAGCTCCCGGGCATTGCTACGCTCAGCCCGGGCTACGCAGATCGCTTCGCTCAGCTCGGCTACGCAGATCGCGCCACTAATCGCGAAGCTCGCGGCCGGTAAGTTTGATGAACAGGTCCTCGAGATTCGCCGGCCGATGCAAATAGCGCACGCCCGGGGCGTGCGCGAGATCGCCGAGCAGCGGTGCCGCATCGCGTGCGTAGCAGAACGCGGTTTCACCGGCCAGCTCCAGGCGGTCGGCGAGCTGCCGGCCGCGTGTCGTCGCCCAGGTTCGCGCTTCGTCGCCATACACCTCGATAACCTCGGGCTCGACGTGCGCGGCGATCAACGCCCGCGGAGAATCGCTTGCAATCATCCGGCCGTGGTCTATGACGGCGAGCCGCGTGCACAGCCGTTCGGCCTCGTCCATGAAATGCGTCGTCAAGAGAATCGTCTTGCCCTGCGTAAGGAGCTGTCTCAAGCCGTCCCAGATCATATGCCGCGCCTGTGGATCGAGGCCGGTCGTTGGCTCGTCGAGGATCAGGAGCTCGGGATCGTTAACGAGCGCGCGCGCAAGGGTCAAGCGGCGCTTCATGCCGCCGGACAGGGTCCGGATGTTTGCGTCGCCCTTGGCGGCGAGGCCCGCGAACTCCAGCAGCCAGGGAATGCGCTTGTTGATCAGCGCGTCGGGCATGCGGAAGTAGCGGCCGTAGATGATCAGGTTCTCGACCACGGTGAAGTCCGGATCGATGTTGTCCATCTGCGGTACGACACCCACGCGAACACGCGCCTCGCGGGCAGCTTTCGGCACCGGCTCGCCGACGAGCGTGATCGTGCCGGCGTTGGGGTCGATCAAGCCGAGGCAACAGCGAAGCGTCGTCGTCTTGCCTGCGCCGTTCGGCCCGAGGAGCCCGAAGCACTCACCGCGGCGGATCGCGAAGTCGAGCCCGCGCAGGACCTCGAGGTTGCCGTAGGACTTGCGCAGGCCCGATACCGACAAGACCGGCACGTCGCTCACGTTCATCGCTGCCACATTCCCGCGATGACGCGCTGCAGCTGCGGCAGCCGGCCGTGGAAGAAGTGGCCGCAACCGGGAAACACGACGATCGGCAGCTGTTGCGGCCGCGCCCATGCGAGAACGTCGATAAGCGCGACGACGTCGTCGTCCTCGCCGTGGATGACTATGGTGTCCGCGGGGACGGCGTCAACGGCGAAGCGCTTCACCGCCGGCCCGACCAGCACCATTCGCTCGGGCGCTACGATGCGGGCGACGCGGGCCTGTACAAAGCACCCGAAAGAAAAGCCGGCGAGCACGGGGGATGTTGCCGCCACCGAGGGAAACTCGCTTCGCGCGAACGCTAGCGCGGCCAGCGCATCGTCGGTTTCGCCGATCCCATCATCGAACGCCCCTTCGCTCTTGCCCGCGCCGCGGAAGTTGAACCTCACGCCGACGTAGCCAAGCGCCGCGAACGTCTTCGCAAGCGTCTGCGCCACCTTGTTGTCGAGCGTTCCCCCCTGCAGCGGGTGGGGGTGCGCTACCAGCGCGATGCCGCGCGGTGGCTCATCCGGAGGGTGCGCGGGGGCGTTAAGCGCGACTTCGAGCGCGCCTGCAGGACCGGCAACCGTTACCCTGGTTTCGCCGCGCGTCAAATCTTGAGTCTCTCGACGATTCGGCCGTGTACGACATGCGAATCGATGATTTCATCGACGTCATGCTTGTCGACGTAGGTGTACCAGACTGCGTCGGGGTAGACGACGATCACCGGCCCTTCGTCGCAGCGGTCGAGACAACCGGCCTTGTTGATGCGCACCTTGCCCTTGCCGTCCAGGCGTAAGCGCTTGATGCGCTGCTTGGCGTAGGCCTGCATTTCGAGCGCGTCGTGATTGTTGCAGCACGCCTCCGGCGGCTCGCGCTGGTTGCAGCAGAAAAAGACGTGGCGCTTGTAGTGGCTCATTGCAGCCCGGGCTCTGCAAAGGACGCCGCGTTAACCGGCGCGATAGCGCCGTGTTCAACGCGGCGAGTTAGTACGTCACGCTGCGCGTGACGTACTAACAGAGATTATACGCGATCGCCTGCGTCGCTCTGGCCTGCGCGCTGTCCCCATCCCGGTTGTCCCGCGAGCCACAACAGATACACGCTCACGAGGACGGGCCAAATGACGAGTACCGCGTGTGTAAGGCCGTTGAAGTTGAGCAGATGGCCGTACGGCCAGTCGAAAAGTGCGAGCGGCGCGTGCGCCTGCCACATGTCCGGCGCGAGCAGCGGAGCGACGAGCGAGGACAAGAGCGCTATCGCGCACAGGGTCGTACGAACGGGTCGAGGCAGCCAGATCGCGAGCATGAGCACCAGTGCGCCTGCGGCCACGCCGAGCGACACGTCCGGCTTGAGCCATGATTCCCAGGCGGCCGACTTGAGCAGCACCGCGGCAGCGATTCCTTTCAGCGCGAGCGCGATTCCGATTAGCAGGACCACGGCGACGCCGAGATCGCGGCGCTGCCGCAGAAGCAGCGCGAGAAAGAGGCCGACGCCGATGACGTTGAACGCGCTTTGCGCCGCCTGGAGCAGCGTTCCCGCCAGATCGCGCGTCAATTCGAGCGACGGATCGAAGGTCGCCGCGAACAGCGGGATGCCGGGATTGACCTGCGACAGCAGCCAGACGCCGAGCAACGCCAAGCCTAAGTCGCCGCTCCTGCCGTCTAGGAAGACGCGATATCGCCATTGCGCAATGCGACGCCGCAATCCGGGCGCGCGATCGAACGCGAGCGCTGCGACTCCGCCTGCCGCTGCTCCGAAGCTGTTGCAGATGAAGTCGACGCTACTCGCATCGCGCGTAGGCAGGAACATCTGCGCCGATTCCATCGCGAAGGACAGCAGGGCGCCAGCGCCGATTGCGGCGGCCAATCGCGCCGCGAACGGGCGGCGCGTGCCGACGAGCGCGAGCAGGAAACCGAACGGCGCATAGGCGAGCATGTTGATCGCGATGTCGAAGCGTGTGATCCGCGACGGCCACGGCTCTAAAAGGAAAAAAGGCGCATCGGGCAGCGGTGCCATCCAGCCCGAAAAAGGTTCCAGGCTGGCATAGACGATCATCAGCCCGTACAAAGCAGCCAGATACTGCGGCAACCGTGTGGGCACACGTCGGGCGGGATCTGCGGAGGAGGGCATCGCGGATTACAGCAGTTTGCGCACGACCGCCAGATCCTTGTGTTCTCTGAATATGCTGAATCCCGCGTCAAGGAAGATCGGCAGCGGGCCGTGGTAGTGATCGGCGTCGAGCTCGCTGCCGCTGGACTTGAACGGAAAGGCGTCGACGAGCTTGAAGCCACGCGCGGCGAAGGATTCGAGCGCTCCGCGCAGCAGCGCGCGCGCGATGCCGCGCCGGCGCTGCGTCGGAGCAATGACGAAGCATACGATCGCGGCCGCTTCGAACGGCGCGCATGCCAAAGGCGTCGGAGGAGTGCCGAAGCGGGCGAAGCAATGTGGCAGCTTGTGGCGTGGCTGCGCGTTTACCCAGCCCACGACTTCGCTGCCGTCATAGGCGAGAAAGCCTTCCATCTCGCCGACTTCGATGCGCGCCTGCATGGCGCTGCGATTCAGCGGAGCGGAGAGCGACGCCCAGCGGATCGACTTCGGCACCTGATAGTAGTGGCAATAACACTTCGCCCATCTCGGATTGTCGGCAAAGGCGGCACCGCGCTCGTGGTCGAAAAAACGCAGGAAGTCGCCGGCCTGCTCTGGCCGCAGCGGCGTGATGACGATTCCGGACGTTTGGCTCATCCCCTATCGCTGCGACGCAGTGGCTTTTCGAAAACGTGCACCTCCGCCACGAAGCCCGGCTGCGGCGGCTTCACTTCTCCGGTTTCGCGATAGCCCAGCTTGCGCCAGAAAGCGAGCGCGGCCGAGTTCGAGACGGCAACGCCGAGTCGCAAGCACTCGATCTCCGGCCACGCGCCGATCGCCTGCTCGATCAACGCCGCAAACGCCTGCCCGAGTCCGCGGTGTTGCCACGGCCCGGCAAGCAGCAACAGACCGATGACGGCCTTTTCGCGCACCGGATAGCCGCGGATCACGTCGGCGCAGCCGATCATCGATTCACTCGCATACAATCCCCAGACGAATTTGTCGCTGTAGGTCTTGTCCGGCGGGAGCGCAGTGAACGTGCTCTGCGCCTCGGCATTGCCTGGAGGCAGGCCGGTGACGGCGAGAAAGTACGCCGGAGCCGCTTCGAGCACGCGCTGCAGCGCCGCCATCTCGGCGCGCTGCCCGCTTAGGAGCCGCAGCGTTAGGGAGCCTCTGACTGAGTCCCGCATGAGCCGCGTTTCTGGCGCAATGGCCTCAGATGCTAGGCGTCGCGGCGCA
>DASWDF010000116.1:0-2389 GCA_036395475.1 Casimicrobiaceae bacterium | reverse complement strand
GCTGCGCCAAGCGGCATGCCGGGATGCCCGCTCTTCGCTTTCTGCACGGCGTCCACTGACAGAAAGCGCACGGTGTTGATGCATAGCTCGTCGAGTTGATCCGGCATCGTCACTCCTCCGTGGTCCCTTCCGGCCAGCGGGCTGATATTCGTGCTCATCGGCGTTCCAGGGGTTACCGGCGCAATCCGCGGTAGCGCCGGATCAGCGCATTCGTCGAGCTGTCGTGCGCGAGCGCCGGCTCGCTCTTACTCGAGATTTCACTGGCGGTGCGTTTGGCCAGCGCTTTGCCGAGCTCCACGCCCCATTGATCGAACGAGTCGATGTTCCAGATAGCGCCCTGCACGAATACGCTGTGCTCGTAGAGCGCGACCAGCGCGCCGAGTGTGCCGGGTGTGAGCCGCTCGGCAAGGATCGTGTTGCTCGGACGATTGCCTTCGAAAGCGCGATGCGGAACCAGGTCGTCGGGCGTACCCTCGGCCTTCACTTCGTCGGCGGTCTTGCCGAACGCCAGCGCCTCGCTCTGCGCGAACAGATTGGCTATAAGAAGATCGTGCTGGTCTCCGACGGGATTCAGCGCCTGGCAGAAGCCGATGAAATCGCAAGCGATGAGCCGCGTTCCCTGATGGATCAACTGGAAGAACGAATGCTGTCCGTTGGTGCCGGGCTCGCCCCAATAGATCGGCCCGGTCTGGTAATCCACGCGTTTTCCGTCGAGGGTGACGTGCTTGCCATTGCTCTCCATCGTGAGCTGCTGCAGATAGGCCGGGAAGCGCTTGAGATATTGCTCGTAAGGCAGCACGGCGACGGTCGGCGCGTCCAGAAAATCGTCATTCCAGATCGTCAGCAATCCGAGCAGCAGCGGCAGGTTGCGCTCCGGCGGCGCGCTGCGAAAATGCTCGTCCATCGCCTGAAACCCCGCCAGCATCGCACGGAAATTGTCGGCGCCGATCGCGAGCATGGTCGAAAGCCCGATCGCCGAATCCATGGAGTAGCGGCCGCCGACCCAGCCCCAGAACCCGAACATGTTGTCAACATCGATGCCGAATTTGGCGACCTCGTCGGCATTGGTCGAGACCGCGACGAAATGCCGGGCCACGGCTTTTTCGTCACCGAGCCCGCGCAGGCACCAGGCGCGCGCTGCGCGTGCGTTCGTGAGCGTCTCAAGCGTGGTGAAGGTCTTGGAGCAGATGATGAACAGCGTCTCGCCCGGCTCGAGGTCGCGCAGGCTTTCCGAGAGATCGGTGCCGTCCACGTTGGAGACGAAGCGGAACGTCATGTCCCGCTGACTGTAATGGCGCAGCGCCTCGTACGCCATCACCGGCCCCAGGTCGGAGCCGCCGATGCCGATGTTGATGACATTGCGAATGCGCCGGCCGCTGTGGCCGGTCCATTCGCCGCTGCGCACGCGGGCCGAAAATGCCGCCATGCGGTCGAGCACGGCATGCACATCCGGCACGACATTCCGGCCATCGACGAGGATGCGCTCGCTCGGCGGCGCGCGCAGAGCGACGTGCAGCACCGCGCGCTTTTCGGTGGCGTTGATTTTGTCTCCGCGGAACATGGCGTCGATGCGCTCGCGTATCGAGCAGCCTTCGGCAAGCGCCAGCAGCAAGCGAAGCGTCTCGTCGGTGATGCGGTTCTTCGAATAGTCCAGGTAGAGCCCGGCCGCTTCCGCGACCAGCCGCTCGCCACGCGATGGATCGGCGGCAAACAGCTCGCGCAGGTGCCGGCGCTCGATTTGGCCGCAATGCTCCGTGAGCGCCCGCCACTGAGGACGCTCGGTCAGAGACTGCGGTTCCGGAGAAGCGGAATCGCGCATGTCAACCATGAGTCGTCGCGCTAGCCGGCATGGACGAGCGCGTCGCTCTTCTCCGCAATGCGCGTCATCAGCTCCTGCCACGACTTCACGAACGCCTGCGCGCCGTCGCGCTGCAGCTCCCTGGCGAGCGAGTCGGTATCGATACCGGCCTTGATGAAGTGCGCCAGCACAGCTTCGGCGTCTCCGCCATCCTCGGCCATCACGCCCTTGAGCTCGCCATGCTCGGCGAAGGCGCGCAGCGTCTTTTCGGGCATGGTGTCGATGGTATCGGGTGCCGCCAGTGCCTCGATATACAAAGTGTCCGACGCCTTCGGGTCCTTGGTTCCGGTGCTGCCCCAAAGCAGGCGCTGCGGACGTGCGCCGGCTTGGGCGAGCTTGCGCCAGCGCGGCGACGCGAGCAGCTCGCGATGCGCGCGGTAGGTGCGGCCCGCGATGGCGATGCCCAGCCGATTGCGCAACTCCGGCGGGACCTTGTCACCGACCGCCTTGTCCCATCGACTCACGAAGAGCGAGGCTACCGAAGCGACGCGCGGGTCACGCTTGGCGGCGATCCGCCTTTCGATGCCGCGC
>DASWDF010000115.1:0-31818 GCA_036395475.1 Casimicrobiaceae bacterium | reverse complement strand
GCTCGTCGGCCGTAATGGCGTTGGCAAGACGACGCTGCTGCTTACGCTGATGGGCCTGACCCGCCTCAGGCGGGGCCGACTCTTCATGCGCGGCAGGGACATATCTCGCATGCCGACTTACCTGCGCGCGCGTAACGGCCTGGGCTGGGTACCGCAAGAGCGATTGTGTTTCCCGTCGCTCACCGTGGACGAGCACCTCCACGTCGTCGCGCGCCCCGGCCCGTGGGATGTGGCGCGGACCTACAGCGCGTTTCCCGGACTCGACGAGCGGCGGCACAATCTCGGCAACCAGTTATCCGGCGGTGAGCAACAGATGCTGGCGATCGCGCGCGCGCTGATGACCAACCCGAGCGTGCTGCTGCTCGACGAACCGCTGGAAGGGCTGGCGCCTGTCGTCGTCGCCGCCGTAATCAAGGTGATCCAGGATCTCGTGCGCTCGGGCGAGTTCGCCGTGATCATTGTCGAACAGCACGTCCGCGTCGCGCTGTCGTTGACCAAGCAGGCGATCGTTCTCGACCGCGGCCACGTAGTCCATCACGCTGCCAGCGAGGACCTCCTGGCAAATACTGCGGCGCTCGACCGACTGGTCGCGCTCGCCTGAAAGGATAGGACCGCACGCATGCTTGCTATCGAACGAGCCGGCCGGGTGATGGTGGCCACGCTCTCGCGGCCCCCCGTCAACGCGCTCGATGGCAAGTTGATCGCGCGCCTTGACGCGGCGCTCGAGGAGGCGACCGCCGATCCGGAGATTACCGTGCTGCATATTCGCAGCGACGGCAAGACCTTCTGCGCCGGCGCCGACCTGGCCCTGATGCGCTCGTGCCTCGACACGCCGGAAGGGCGCGATGCGATGGTCGACGTGGTGCGGCGCATGCAGCGCCTGTTCATGCGCCTCGAGAGCGCGGGGGTCGTGACGCTCGCCGAAATCGGTGGAGCGGCGATGGGCGGAGGGCTGGAGCTTGCGCTCGCCTGCGATCTGCGAGTCGCTGCAGTGGAGGCGAGGCTGGGGCTGCCGGAGGTGAGCCTCGGCTTGCTGCCGGCGGCCGGTGGCACCCAGCGGCTGACCCGGCTGTGCGGTGAGAGCACGGCCAAACGCCTCATCGTTGGCGCGGAGTCGATCGACGGTGCGGAAGCGCTGCGTCTCGGTCTGGTCCAGTGGACTCAGCCGCGCGAGCAACTGGCGGGTTGGACCCGAGAGTTGGCGGCGCATCTGGCTGGCATGCCCAGGGCCGCGCTGAGCGCCGCCAAGCGTTGCATCGCCGCCGAGCGCGATCCGACCTGCGATGGCTTCGCCGCCGAGATTGCGGCGACGCGAGCGCTTTACGGCGATCCGGAGACGCGCCGCAAGGTTTCGGAATTTCTCACCAAGAGTACGACGTGACATTAGCGCAAGGAGATTCCATGGGTTTCGAACACAAGATCGCGGTGGTTACCGGCGCTGCCTCCGGCATCGGCAAGGCAACGGCAGAGGCGCTGGCGGAAGCCGGGGCAACGGTCATCTGCGGCGACATCGATCGTGACAAGGGCGAGGCCGCTGCCGCAGCTATCCGCAATAAAGGCCAAAAGGCCGAGTTCCTGCCTGTCGACATGACCGACGAGGCTTCGATCAACGCGTTCGTGGAGGCTGTTCAGGCCAAGGCCGGCGCGGTGGATATACTGGTCAACGGCGCCGGCTGGGGCCAGACCCGACCGTTCTGGGAAGCCGCGCCCGGCTTTTGGGAAAAATTGATCGCGCTCAACTTTGTCGGACCGATGAAACTCGCCAAAGCCCTGCTGCCCAAGATGATGGAGCGCGGCAGTGGCAAGATCGTCAACATCGCCAGCGATGCCGGTCGTGTCGGAAGTCTCGGCGAGACCGTATATTCGGGTACCAAAGGCGGCCTGATCGCTTTTACCAAGTCGCTGGCTCGCGAGACGGCCCGCTACAACATCAACGTCAACTGCGTCTGCCCGGGCCCCACCGAGACGCCGCTCCTGTTCGCCGTGCCGGAGAAGCACCTGGAGGCGTTCAAGAAAGCCATTCCGTTCCGCCGTTTCGGCAAGCCTTCCGAGATCGCCGACGCCGTCGTGTTCTTCGCGAGCGACCGCGCCAGCTATATCACCGGACAGGTGTTGAGCGTCAGCGGCGGCCTGACGATGGTCGGCTGATTCTTCCTCGACAAGGAATGCACCCATGATGAAACGCATCCAACTGGCCAACTATAAGCCCGCGCACTTCGGCTATGCGGTCACGGGCAAGGTTGCGACGATTACGCTCAACCGGCCCGGGCGCAAGAATCCGCTCACGCTCGAATCCTACGGCGAGCTGCGCGACCTGTTCCGCGAGATGGTCTATGCCACCGACGTCAAGGCCGTCGTGTTCACCGGCGAGGGCGGCAATTTCTGTTCCGGCGGCGACGTCCACGACATCATCGGCAAGCTGGTGCAGATGGACATGCCCGAGCTGCTGGCGTTCACGCGCATGACCGGCGACGTGGTGAAGGCCATGCGCGGCTGTCCGCAACCGATCATCGCCGCCATCGATGGCGTGTGCACCGGCGCCGGCGCGCTGGTCGCTTGTGCGTCGGACCTGCGTTTCGCCACCGCCCGCAGCAAGCTCGCGTTCCTGTTCGTTCGCGTCGGTCTCGCCGCCGCCGACATGGGCGCGTGCACGCTGCTGCCGCGCTTGATCGGGTTGTCCCGCGCCGCGGACCTGCTCTATACCGGCCGCGTCGTCGGCGGCGAGGAAGCAGAGCGCTTCGGCTTCTACAACCGGCTTGTCGAGCCGGAGAACCTCCTCGAGGAAGCGACTGCGATGGCGGTGAGCCTGGCCGACGGTCCGACCTTCGGCCACGCGATGACCAAGACCATGCTGTGGCAGGAGTGGAGCTCGGGCTTGGGCGAGTGCATCGAGGCCGAAGCCCAGGCGCAGGCGATCTGCATGCAGACGCAGGACTTCGAGCGTGCCTATCACGCCTTCGTGGCCAAACAGAAGCCGGTGTTCGAGGGGAACTGATGCCGGACGCGAGCTACCTCGCGTGGCCGTTCTTCGACCAGCGCCACCGCGATCAGGCGCGCGAGTTCGAACGCTGGACAGCGGAGACGCTGCCGCGCCTGCTTGACGGCGCCGACGGCGAACTCAACGCTGTTTACGATTGCGTCCGCCGGTTGGTGAGCGAGCTCGGGACAGCGGGATTGTTGCGGGTTTGCGTTCCCGCGGCCCATGGCGGCGCGCATGCAGAACTCGACGTGCGCAGCTTGTGTCTCGCTCGCGAGATTCTGGCGCGGGCCTCGGGTCTCGCCGACTTCGCATTCGCAATGCAGGGATTGGGCAGCGTCCCCGTGACGCTGTTCGGAAACAAGGATCAGAAGCAGTCCGTCCTTCCCGGCGTCGCGGCGGGAACGCTCATCGGTGCGTTCGCGTTGTCGGAACCGGATGCCGGCTCGGACGTCGGCGCCATTACCACCCGCGCCAAGCGCGATGGTGATTTCTGGCGCCTCGACGGCGTCAAGACCTGGATCTCCAACGCCGGACTCGCTCATTACTACATCGTCTTTGCGCGGAGTAGCGAAGAAGCCGGAACCAAGGGATTGTCGGCGTTCATCGTCGACGCCGACACACCCGGTCTGGATGCATCGGAACGCATCGACGTCATCGCACCGCACCCCTTGGGGACGCTGCGTTTCACCGGTTGCCGCGTCGCGGCGGATCGGCTGTTGGGCCAGCCCGGCGAAGGCTTCAAGATCGCCATGGCCACGCTCGATGTTTTCCGCTCGACGGTCGGCGCGGCGGCGCTGGGCTTCGCGCGGCGCGCGTTCGACGAAGCCGCGCTGTGGGCGCTCGAGCGGCGCATTTTCGGCCGCGCCTTGTCCGAGTTCCAGTTGACCCAGGCCAAGCTCGCCGACATGGCGGTATCCGTGGATGCCGCAGCGCTGCTCGTTTACCGGGCCGCGTGGACCCGGGACGTCGTGGGTGGACGCGTCACGCGCGAGGCCTCGATCGCGAAGCTCTTCGCCACCGAATCGGCGCAGCAGGTCGTCGACGCGGCCGTGCAGATCTTTGGCGGACTGGGCGTGGTGCGGGGGACGACCGTCGAGCGGCTCTATCGCGAGGTGCGGGCGCTGCGCATTTACGAAGGCGCGAGCGAGGTGCTGAAGCTCATCATCGCAGCACGGGTGCTGGAAACGATGGCCACTCAGGCCGCCCCAGGCGCGGCTCCGGTGGGATCGGGACCTGCAGCCCGATCTTCACGCGTACCAGGAAAGAAAAAGTCATGAACGCTCGCGGGTTTGAAGCCGCGCTCCCGCAAGCAAGGCGCTGGGTCGAGGCGGACGGCATTCACATCGACGTGCGCGGGCTCCAGCCGCCGGGCCCGCTGGTCGCGATTCTCGAGCTGGTCGAATCGATTCGCGACGCGACGCCGGTGATCGTCCATCACGAGCGCGATCCGCAGCTGCTCTATCCCGAGCTCGCGGAGATCGGCTGGAAAGCGGTGCGCCTCGATGGAGAGCCGGGTGAAGTGCGTCTCAAGCTGGAGCGCGTGCCTTGAAACTCGCTGCGGGCGCATTTATCGCCGGCGCCGCGAGCCGCCTGCTGCCGGCATCGATCCCGTTTCGCTTCTTCGGCACCGCCGTCGTCTATCATCTGCTCGCATGGATCGCACTCTGCGCCGACGCGCGGAGCGTGCCGCGTTTCGCTGGCGGGCTCGGGTGGTCGCTGGCCGCGCTCCACCTCGTGACGCTCGGCGTGCTGGCGATGACGGCGATCGGGGCGAGCCTGCAATTGCTGCCGGTCGCGACGCGTCAGCCCGTGCTATCGAAACGATGGCCGTTAGCGATCTGGTGGCTGTACGCGCCCGGCGTCGCGGCGGTCGCGCTCGGCATGGGTATCCCCTCGCCGCGATTACTTGCGGGCGGCGCTGTCGCCGTGGTCGCAGCGCTTGCCTGCTACGCGCTGTTACTCGCACGCAATCTCATCGGAGCCCGGGGCATGCCGGTGGTGATCGCCCACGGCTGGGCCGCGCTCGCGTCGCTGATCGTGGTGCTGGCGAGCGCGGCGTCCCTTGCCGGCGCGTATGTCGGGTTCCCGGGGCTTGAGCGCGGCACAGCGCTCGCCTGGCACGTCGCCTTTGCGGCGTACGGTTTCATGGGCTTGCTTGCGCTTGGTTTGTCCTACATCCTGGTGCCGATGTTCGCTTTGTCGGGGGCGCCGGACGAGCGGCGCGCGCGCCTCTCGCTATCGCTCGCAGTGGCCGCGTTGCTGCTATTCGCGCTCGCGGCATCCGGCATCGCGCCGCAGGCGCTGCGTATTGCCGCGATCGGTATGGGAGGCGGCGCGGTGGCGCTGCACTGGCGGCTGATGAGCGTCGCGCTCAAGACGGGCATGCGGCGAAAGCTCGGACGCTCACTTACGCTCGTTCGTATCGCGTGGTCGATGCTCGCCGCCAGCCTGGCGGCGGCTCTGGGCGTCGTGCTGGACGCGCCCTTTGACGGCATGGCCGCGCTGTTCGGTCTGCTGCTGATCGGCGGTTGGCTGCTCAGCTTCCTCCTCGGTATCCTGCAGCGGATCGTGCCGTTTCTCGCCTCGATGCACGCGGCCCCCGGCAGGCGGCTGCCTCCCACGCCCTCGTCGCTGACGGCGGAGCGCCCGCTGTCGATCCATTTCGTCTGCCACCTGGCGGCGTTGGGATTGCTTGCCGTGGCCATCCTTGCCGACAGTCCGTGGATCGCCTTCTCCGCCGCCGCGCTCGGTACCGTGGGCGCGCTTGCGTTCGGCGCTTTCTTTGCGATCGTGGTCAGACGAATGGCGGTCCCGGGCGTCAACCCACGACGCCGCGAAGCGCCGGCCAGTTGATCGGGATCAAGGGCGTCTCGGCGGCGTTTGGCTATCGTGGTACCGATAGACCGGCCATGCGAACACGATGAATTTTCAGCGCCAGGTAAGCCATGCGCTCGACGAGGAGCACCGCGCCAACCTCGAGCTATTAGGCCGGGTTGAGCAGGCCTTCGTGCGCGCGTCGCGGTCCGAAGCGGCACGCGATGCCGAATTCGCCAAGCTCGCCGCGTCGTTCGCCCGTCACATCGAACACGATATCGGGCGCCACTTCGACTTCGAGGAGCGCGAACTCTTTCCGCGGCTCGAGGCGGTCGGCGAGGGCGATATCGCGGGCTTGCTCAAAGACGAGCACGCTGCGATCCGCGAAGTGGCCGCCGAGTTGTTGCCTCTTGCTCACGCTGCTGCCGCCGGAACGTTGGATGGCCCCGGCTGGGATGCGTTAAAGCGCGGCGCGCTGGAGATGGTCGAGCGGCAGGTTGCACACATTCAGAAGGAAACGATGGCGCTGCTGCCGATGCTCGACGACCTGCTCGACGACGATACGGACCGCGAGCTCGCACTCCTCTATGCGACGGCCTGACGCCCGAACCACGACCGCAACGGAGCGACCATGGAAGCCGTTACACTGCAAAGCATCACGATTCGCCCGCTGCTGCGCGAGGACCTCGCCGCCGTCGTCGCCATCGACGCGGCCAGCGAGGGGGTGACACGCCGCGCCTACTTCGAGCGGCGGCTCGTGGCCGCGCTGAACGAGCCGAAGTTGCATGCGCAGTTTGCGGCCACCGATGACAAAGGCCTCGCCGGGTACATTCTGGCGCGCGTGCTGACGGGCGAGTTTGGCCGGCTCGCGCCCGGGCTGCGCCTCGAGGTGATCGGCGTACGCGGCGACGCGAAGGGTCATCACGTGGGCGCCTGCCTGTTCGACGCCCTGAGCGATTACGGCCGCCGGCACGGCATCGCCGAGCTGCGCACCACGGCCGCGTGGAACGACCACAAGATGCTCCGCTGGATCGATGAGATGGGCTTCACGCTGGCGCCGAACCACGTCGTCGATTGCGCGGTGGCCGGCGGCAAATACACGCCGCAACGCGACGATCCCGCGGCGATGCCGGAAGGTGAGAACCCGGCGCCCGAGATCAATTACGGCGGCCGGTCCGGCAACGACTTCGAACGTCTCGCGCGCGACAACGCCGACGTCCGCGCGATGGAGCCTGGCGACCTCGCCGACATCGTCCGCATCGACCTTAGCATCACCGGCCGCAACCGCCAGGACTACATGCAGCACAAGCTGGTCGAGGCGATGCACGACTCGGCGATCCGCGTCTCGCTGACCGCGCGCATGGACGGCACCATCGTTGGTTTCCTGATGGCCCGTGTGGACTTGGGCGATTTTGGCCGCGCCGAGCCCGTGGCCGTCATCGATACCATCGGCGTCGATTCGGGACATGCGCATCGCGGCGTGGGCCACGCGCTGCTGTCGCAATTGTTCGTCAATCTCGGCGCGCTGTTCATCGAGCGTGTGGAAACCGTGGTGGCCCCGAACGACCTCGCGCTGCTCGGCTTCCTCTACGACGTCGGATTCGCTCCGTCGCAGCGGCTGCCGTTCGTGCGGGGGCTCGTTTAGAGACCGGACCACGCTCTTGCAGCCCCCGGCACTCCATCTCGAATCGACTGAGCCGAAACAACATGGTCTGTCCGCTGATGCCGGACGATGAAGCGGTGCGCGAGGCACTGCGCGAGGTGGACGACCCCGAGGCGGGGATGAACATCGTGGACCTCGGCCTCGTCTACGGCGTTGAGGTTACGCCGGACTCCGTGCACGTCGACATGACGATGACTACCGCTGCGTGCCCGATGGCGGACATGATCACCGAGCAGGCCCGCAGCGCCATCGCGGCGATCGTGCCGGAAGAAACCGCGGTGGATATTCGGCTGGTATGGGATCCGCCGTGGACGCCCGACAAGATGACCGGCATCGCCAAAGAGCACTTCGGCTGGACGTTCTAGCCACTCGGCCCGGCGCGCCACGCATGCCGCCAGGTGGGTCGGGAACGCGCCGCCGAAGCCGGCGCCGATGAGCGCGCCTTCGCGCGCGAGCACGACGGCCCCTGCCGTCAAGCGCGGCGACCTGCGGCCACTGCAGCGCGTGCCTTTGCTGATCCTCGGCTTCGCCGGCCTCTTCGTCGGTGCGGGCGCGGGGCTGGCGCGGCTCGACTGGAGCGTTCCCAGCGCAGTCGCCGCCGTGGCTGCGCTGCACGGGCCGTTGATGATCTGCGGCTTCTTCGGCGTTGTCATCTCGCTCGAGCGGGCGGTTGCGGTCGGCCGCTATTGGGCGTATCTGGGACCGCTTTTGGCCGGTACCGGTTGCGTGGCCGCGATTGCGGGTGCGAGCGTGGTCGCAGCTTGGTTTTTTGTCGCCGGCAGCGTGGTGTTTCTCGCGGCGTCCGTCGATATCTTCCGCCGCCAGATAGCGCTGTTCACGCTCACGCTCGTGCTGGGCGCAGGGTGTTGGTTGGTCGGCAATGCGTTATGGACCGCACGCTCAACCGTGCACGATGTCGTGCCGTGGTGGTTCGCTTTCCTCATCCTGACCATCGCCGGTGAGCGCCTGGAGCTTTCGCGCTTCCTGGCGCCGTCGCGAGTCGCAAAGTGGACCTTCGCGGCGATCATCGGCGTCATCGGTGCAGGCCTTTTGGGCGCGTCGTCACGCTGGGGAGCGCAAGCTTTCGCGATCGGCCTCCTGGCGCTCGCGGCGTGGCTCCTGAAACAGGACATTGCGCGCCGCACGGTCCGCAACCGGGACCTCACCCGTTTTATCGCGGTGTGCCTGCTATCAGGCTACGTGTGGCTGGCGGTGGGCGGAGGCATCATCCTCGCCTCCGGCGGGCTATGGCCCGGCGCGCCGTCCTATGACGCGGCGCTGCACGCGCTTGGGCTCGGCTTCGTCTTTTCGATGGTGCTCGGTCACGCGCCGATCATCTTTCCGGCGGTGCTGCGCGTGAATGTGCCCTACTATCCCATGTTCTATGGCCCGCTCGCGCTACTGCACGTTTCGCTGATAGCACGCCTCGCAGGTGATGCGTCGGGACAGTTTGCCTGGACGCGCGTAGGCGGACTGCTCAATGCGCTGGCGCTTGCCGCATTCATTGTCAGCACGGCGAGCGCCGCGGTGCGCGGCAAGCGAAGCGCCTCCGTTCGGTAGCGCGAGAAAGCCGTGCTAGCCGTGAAGCGATTCGTACTTCGCCATCAGCTCTTCGGGCGATTCCTGAAAATCCGGATTTATGACGATGCAGTCCGCCGGGCAGACGAGCTTGCACTGTGGCTCGTCCTCGGCACCGACGCATTCCGTGCAGCGCAGCGGATCGATCACGTACTTGGGGTCGCCAACGCTGATCGCCGTATTGGGACACACCGGCTTGCAGGCGTCGCAGGCGGTGCAGTTGTCGTTGATGAGCAGTGCCATGTTTGACTCCTGTTGCAAAGCAGGGCCAGACCCCTGCAAGCGAAAATCGAGATCTGAATTCTACGCCGCAGCGCGTTCTGCGAGCTCGCGCAGTTTGGCGTGGCGAAAGGCGCCCCACAGCGCTGCGCCGACGGCCCCGGCGTAGATCGAGTCGGGGTGGCTGACGGCCGTCACGTTTACCTTCTCGTTGACCATCTCCTCCTGGATTGCCGCCAGCAAGCCCGTATCCAGCGCGAGCCCGCCGGTGATAAGCGCCGTGCCTTCCTTGATACCCGTGACTTTCAGAAGTTTAACGATCCGCGACGCCATAGAGAGGTGAATTCCCTTCAGGATGTCGTTGGTCGCGATGCCGCGGGATACCATGTTGATCACGTCGGTCTCGGCGAGCACCGCGCAGATCGAGCTGCACTTCTCGGGGTTCTGCGAGCTTTGCGACAGCGGGCCGATCTCCTCGATCGCGACGCCGAGGTAGCGGGCGATGTTTTCGAGGAACTGTCCCGACCCCGACGCGCATTGGCTCGTCATCTTGTACGAGAGCACCTTGCCGCGCTCGTCGACGTAGATCGCGCGTCCGTTCAGCGCGCCGATGTCGACCACGGCGCTGACTCCGGGGTGCAGGAATACGCCGCCGCGGGCATGCGTGGTCATCGAGTAGAAGTGGCCGGTTGCGAACTTGACGTTCTCGCCCTCGCCGGTCGTCGCGATGTAGTCGATGTCATCGGTTTTGAGGCCGGCGTCGGCGAGCACGCCCTCGTAGCCCTCCTGCGCGAGCTGCATCGGGTCGCGCCGCCGGATGCGCTCCAGGCGCTTGGCCAGCCATTCATGCTTGCCGCCGTCCGTGCGGAACAGTGCGCTCTTGACCGCGCCCGAGCCGATATCGATGCCGATGGTGCAGATCACGACCGCGCCTCCACAGTTTTTCCTTCCTCGACCACCGCGCGCCACGCGAACGTTGCGCCGCCGAGCGCGCCGGTGTAGATCGAGTCCGGATTGATGTTGAGCGTCAGCGCGCCGTAGTTCTCGCGGACGAGATCCTTGAGCGCCTTCACTGCGGCCTGGTTCTTGGCGACGCCGCCGGTGAAGGTGAACTCGTTGCGGATTCCCCCGGAGCGCGCGAGGATCGACATCGCGCGCAGGATGATGGCCCGGTGCAGTCCCGCCATGATGTCCTCGCGCTTGTCCCCGAGCGAGAGCCGGTCACGCAGCTCGGCACCGGCGAAGACCGTGCACGTCGAGTTGATGCGGATGGTCTTGGTCGACTTCATCGCCATCGGACCCAGTTCGTGCAGGCCCATGTTCATCTCGTCGGCGATGTAGCCCAGGTATCGCCCGCAACCGGCAGCGCAGCGGTCGTTCATCTGGAAACTCTCGACGATGCCGTTCGGATCGACCTGGATCGCCTTCGTGTCCTGGCCGCCGATGTCGAGCACCGTCGCGGTGCCGGGGTGCATCACGTGTGCGCCGAGCCCGTGGCACAGGATCTCGGAGCGGACATGCTCCTTGGAAAACGGCAGCCGCGCGCGGCCGTAGCCGGTGCCGACGACGTAGGTCTCGTCCAGCGGCATGTCGAGGATACCCTTGATCGGCGCCTCGACCCTGTCCCTGCGGCCGGCGGTGTCGGGCAGTGCCACGAAGGTGCGCTCGAGTGCCGCCAGCAGATGCCGCTTGATCGAATCGCCATAGTCGCGGTTCTCGACCTCGATGATCGAACGGTCAAAAACGTTCAGCAGGAAGTCATAGCGGATGCCCGACTCCTTGGCGACGGCCTCACCGGTCGCGAGATACTGGCTCCCTGCGATGTCGCGGAAGAAATCCGATTTGGGCTTCGCCCCTGGGGCGAACAGCGCCGCCACCTCGGCGGAAAGCCGCTTGAACACCTCGGTGAGCGCGCTGCTCACGCTTTTCGCCGCGTCACCGAATTTGGCATTGCCGACGTTGCGCTGGCAGGTCGCCTCGAGATCGGCGAGTTGCTCCAGATATTGCTCGAAGCGAAAGCTGCGCTCGAGTTGGCCGATAAACCCATCGAGCGCGCCGTTAAGCGCCGAAGTGCTGGCTAGCGCCTGCCGGAAAAGGTAGAACCGGGCGTTGACGAGCGCCTCCTGCTTGGCGATCGCCGCCGCGGTGTCGTAGTTCGAGCGCGAGTTGGTGATGCCGCGCCCGAGGATGTTCTGATTCTCGTCGAGGACCACTGCCTTGGTTGTCGTGGAGCCCAAATCGATGCCGATGAAGCAGCGCATACGCTTCCCCCTAGTGCACAGCGAGCGCGGCTGCGCGCTTCTGCTTGACCATCTGCAAGTAGCTCTCCAGACGGTTCTTCACGTTCGACGCCGAGAAATAGCGCGGGTCAACCAAGTCGGTCTCGATGAACGCCGCCGGCTTGCCGGTGCGTTTTTCCACCTCGCGCAGGATAAGAAGCTGTCCTGCCGAGAAGCTGTTGCAACTCTTGATCGAGTTGATCAACAGGCCGTCGGCCTGGTACTCGTCGATATACTTGCAGATCATGTCGATCCGCGACGGCAGGTTGAGGTTGGTGTAGCAGCCGAGGCAGTATTCGGCGAGCGATTCGATCGGATGCTCGGGATCGTGGCGGAAGCCGAAGTCGTACACGCCGCCGACCTTGGCGTAGGTGGAGGTCACGACGACCGCGCCTTCGTCATAGAACATCTTCCAGAACTCGCGGAAGCTGGTCCAGTTGGGGGGGCCTTCGACAACCAGCCGGTATTTTTCCTCTCCCATTTCGCCATCGGGCGTGATCGGTCCCTTGCCCTCGCGTACGCGCTGCTCGATTTCCTGCCGCAGCACGCGGTAGAACTCGGTCGCCTCCGGCGTGCCGCGGAACGCGGTGAAGATCGGGCCGATGTAGTAGACGGCGCCGAAGTAGCCGTCGATCGGTGACGGCCGGTTCTTCGCCGACTGCAGCACCGCGACCAGATCCTCCTCGGCCTTGGTCGATTCCTTCATGTACTGGCGCAGCCGGTCGATGTCGAACTTGACCCCTGAGATGCGCTCGAGCGTCGGGATCACCGTCTCCTTCAATTGCTTGACCACGTAGTCGCGCATGTTCGGAGCGATCTTGCCCTCGCCCTGATACGGGATGTGCAACATCACGCTCTCGCAGCCGTATTTGTGGCGAATGAGCTCGAACCATTTCATGAAGGTGAAGCAGCCGGTGTACGAGAGCAGCAGGATGTCGGGCTTCGGGAGTGCCTCACCGGTGGGGCCGATCTCGCCACCCAGCATCATGCCGAGGTCGGCCTTCACGTAGTTGCAGACGTCCTCGGACGCGCCGTCGCGCTCGGCGTCGAGGATCATCTTGCCGGATTTCTTGCGCAAGCCGTTCTGCAGCGCGTTGGTTTCCGGGAGGCTCCGCGCGAAGTCGAAGCACATCAGAAGCTCGTTCAAGTTGCCCGGCACGAACGTCGCGGCCACCTTGCGACCTTGCTCGCGCGCGGTGGCGAGCTCATGATAGTTGCGGTTGATCATCTCCTTCTGCAGCCACATCGCGTCCTCCTTCTGGACTTGTGGCTTCTTGGTGCTTTGAGGCATCGCGACAGTCGCGTTCATGAGGTGGCTTCCTTGTCAGGTGATCTTGAGTACGCTAGGCAGGCTCACGCCGCGCTCCAAAGCTTGATCGAATCGGCGAAGGTGCCCGCCTGTTCTCGGATCGGAGCCATCTGGCCGGTGTTCTCGGCGTACTTGAAGGCAGTGTGCGGCACCTTGTGTTTGGAGAGCACGTCCTGCAGCATCGGACGCTCGAGAAGCGCCGGGTCGCAGAACGATGGAGCCGCGAAAATCACGCCTTCCGCGCCGCTGGTCTTGATCTGCTTGAGGAGGAACACACCCTTGTCCTCGCGATGCGTGTCGTACTTCGCCGCGGTTGTTGCCGAGCGGTGGAGGAACGCCTTCGAGAGCTCCTCGAGCGGATTGCCGCTCGCGGGTACGTCGTCGAGCAGCCAGCGCGTCACCAGCATGAAGTCGTCGTCGACGATGTAGCAGCCAGCCATCTCGATCGACTTGATCAGCCCGAGCGGCGGTTGCTCGCAGAACGAGCCGTTCAACACGACGCGGGCGTTGTCTCGCTTCGGTCGCGGTAGCGCTTCGGCCGCCGCAATGTAGTCGCGGACGAGTTGCGTGTGCTCCTCCGGCGGCAGCACCATACCCGCGCGCAGCACCAGGTAAACTTCGGACGTGGGCGCCTGCCAGGGTTTCGCAGCGCGATAAGCGTAGAGGTCCTGTACCGCGCGGCGGTTCTCGTTGTAGACCCGGATCGAGGCGTTGAGCTCTTCGTCGCTGATCGGCGCGCCCCGCAGCTTGCCGAGATCGTCGCGCAGGGCTTGGAGCTCATTGATGTAGAACGTGCCGCCGATCGCGTCCTCGTAGTTCTGTGGGACGTCGAAGTAGCGCACATACTTGTCCTTGAACAGGATCTGCCACATGCCCGACAGGTTGCGTATGACGTCGCAAATCGAGGGAAAAAGCATGCCGTCGAGGCAGTCGAGGCGGCCGGTGAGCGCGAGCTCGATCGTCGAGCGGGGTATCCGGCAGATGTAGCTCTGGTAATACGCGTCGCCCTGGATCACTTCGATCTGGTCGCCGCCGCCGAGGATGCCTACGGATAGCATGCCTGCGGCATGGACGAGCTCGCGCGGGACGTAGACCGGCATGTAGCCGATCGCCTTGCGGCCGGGCACGGCCGCTTTCCATTGCTTGACGGCGTTGAGTTCGAGATCCTCGAAGAGCGCCTGGCAGCGCTCGACGATCCGGATGACGGGTGGGGACGTGGTCATCAGCGGTGCTCCCATTGCGGTGGACGCTTGGCGAGGAACGCGGCGAGCCCTTCGTTGGCATCGTGCGTCTTCATCAGCGTGTTGAGATACAGGCGTTCGATCGCGGCAAGGCGGTGCCGGACGTCGGCGATTAGCGCTCCGCGCGCCGCAGTCAACGCGCAGGCGAGAGCAGCGGCGCTCTTGGGTGCGAGGTTTGCGTCGAAGTAGGCCAGCGCGCCGGCTTCGGGATCCGCCGCGATAACTTGCACGAGGCCGATCGCCTTGGCCTCCTCGCCGCTGATCGAACGGCCGGAGAACAGCAGGTCTTCCGCGGCCGGCTGGTTCACCCGATACGGCAGCAGACACGAGGCCGCCGGCGCGAAGACGCCGAGCTTCATCTCGGGTTGACCGAGTTGTGCGTCAGGCGCCGCGAAGATCGGACCCCCGGCGAGCGCGACTTCGAGCCCGCCGCCGAGACACTGCCCGCGCACGGCGACGAGAATCGGCGCGGGGAACTCCAGCATGGCGAGAATCAGTGCGTGCAGCGACGCGAGCATCGCCGCACAGCGGTCGGGGAGGTGTTCCTCGACACTCGCGCCGAAGCTGAAGTGCGGGCCCTCGGCATCGAGCAGGACTGCACGCAGCTCCGTACGGCCATACTCGGCCAATGCGCCGTGCAGCGCCGCGATCATCGAGGCATCGACGAGATTTGCCTTGGGCCGGGCCAGGCGCAGACGCAACAGCGCGCCATCGCGCTCGAGCCAGGACTTGAACCCAGTCTCGGCAATCGCCTCGACGCGCATGGCGGTCATTGGTGTATCCCCACGTCTGCGGCTTCCGCCGCTGCGCTGCCCCCAGAGTGGGCCGAGTGCCTGCAAGGCCGATTCGCTTCTTGGGGCTGCCCTGCGGCGCTCATGTTCGCCGCCCCGGCATCAGGCTGTCGGTGAACGCTTCGTCCCAGCCCTGACCACGTGCCAGTGCCTGGCGCATCGCGACGAAATCGACTTCGCGCGACTCCTTCGTGCCCTCGTTGAAGGCGCGAAATCCGGCGCGCGCCTCGGTCATCATGTTGAGCGCGAGCCACGCCCGGGAGTTTTCCTTGTTGCGGTTCCACGCGTCGAGCTTGGGTTTGCGCAGCTCCTCGAGCGTCTTGGTCGTGCAGTCGGGGAAGGTGAGCAGGAGCTTGGCGCAAAGCTCTTCGACCTTTGCATCGAGCAGCGAGAGATCGACGGTTCCGCGTGCAAGCAGCGCCTTGGCTTCCTTTGCCGCGTCGCCGATTTTCGGCTCGCCGAACACGAAACGGCCGTAGTCGTCGACAACGCGCTGGGTCTCCACCAGCGGATTGGCGACGAATTTGCCGTCTACCTTAAGCGCCGGAACGATATCGGCAAGCATGCCCCAGTAATAGGCTTTGTGCGCCGAGAAGGGTTCGCACAACACGCCGGCGACCATCGCACGTTCGTTCCCGATGATCGGAGGAAGGAAATCGGTTGCACCGCCGATCGGCGCCGAGCCGTGCTTGGGGCCGGCCTGACCGAAGCGGGCGAGATCATGGGCGACCGAGAAGTCGCAGGCCATGCCGATTTCCTGGCCCCCGCCGATACGCATGCCGTTGACCCGGCAGATCACCGGCTTGTCACAGGCCAGGATCGCCGAGACCATATCATTGAACAACCGTATGTACTGGCGATATTCCTGCGGGTGGCCGGCGTAGTACTCGGCATACTCCTTGGTGTTGCCGCCGGTGCAGAACGCCTTGTCTCCGGCACCGGTGAACACGACGCAGTTGACGTCGCGCGCGTTCGACGCGGCGCGAAGGGCGAGAATCACGCCCTTTACCATTTCGGTCGTGTAAGAGTTGTACTGCGCGGGGTTGTCCAGCGTGATCCACGCATTGAAGAGGCCCGGCACGACTGCTCCGTCGGGTGTTCTTGCCGGCCGCTTCTCGTAGCGCACGCCCGGCTTGGCGATATCGTCGACGAGGTCGTGGTTCTTGAAGTCGCGCAGCGGAATTCGGGTGTCGGGGGCATTCATCTTGGAAACTCCTCGGTTAGGCCGGTACGAGTACCGCGCGTTTCTTGATCTCGTGGTGGTGGACAGCGGCAAACACCCGATTGATGTCGTCGAGCGGATGCGCCTCGACGAACGGCTTGATCTGCACTTTACCGTCGAGCACGAGGTCGAGCGCCGGCGCGTAATACTCGGGGGGGCAGCCCCAGTTGCCGATGGCCCGGGCGTCGTACGCCATCAGGTTGGATAGCCGCAGCTCCACCTTGTCCATCGTGAAGCCCACGACCGAAAGCGTCGCGCCATGGACGAGCAGCCCGTAGGCGGTGAGCTGGCCCGGTGCGGTGCCCGAGCACTCGAAGATGAACCATTCGGTGGTAGGCAGGCCGTTCCGTTTGGCGAAGTCGACGATCGCAGCCTTGATCGCCTTGCCGTCGAGCGCGCGCGAGTCGAGCGTCAACGCCGCGCCGTGGCGGGCAATCGCCGCGAGCTTTGCGTCGTCGACGTCAATTGCGACGACTTTCGCGCCGAATGCCTTGGCGATTTGCACACAATAGCCACCCACGCCGCCCGCACCCACGACGATGGCGAGACTGCCGGGTTTGACGCCCGCGCGCCGCACCGCCTGGTACGGCGTGGTCAAGGCATCGGCGACGATCGAGACGTCGGAGAGCGCCAGGCCCGCGCGGGCCAGGCGCAACTCGTCGACCGCACACAAGCCGCGGCCCGGGACGACGATATGCGTGGCGAAGCCCCCCTGGATGTCGTTGCCGGGCATCTTCTGCGAGCGGCAGATCGTGGCGAGGCCGCGACGGCAGAGATCACATTCGCCGCAGGGCAGGACCGCCGGAACGATGACGGCCTTCGTGAGCCAGGCTTCGGCGCCTGGACCGGCTGCGACGACGCGGCCGCTGATCTCGTGGCCCAGCGCCAGCGGTAACGGCTGATTGGTCCGGACCCCGTCGTAGAGATACCCGAGGTCGGTGTGGCAGACGCCGCACCCGGCAACGCTGACGACGACCTCGCCGGGACCCGGCTTTGCGCTGAACGCAGCGCGTTCGAGCGGGGCGTTCACTGCAGTCATGAGCCAGCGGTGGGCTTCGATGCTCATCGGGCTGCCTCCTCGCGCGTCAGGTTGCGCATACGCCTTCGCACCGTTCCAGGCATGCCCGCCGAGCTTGACCCCATCGCGAGCGAAGGCTATTGTGGTATTACAGTACCGGAATACGTATTTATGGTTAACATAGTGCAACAGGGGGATTGCGACCGCCTTGATCTGCGTCAAACCCAACTCGGCCCGCAACCGGTCTACTTGGGAAAACGCGAAGCTGGCAGGAGCAACGACGTGCAAGCAAGGGCTACGGTAGAAGCATCCAGAGCAGCTGCGCGGTCGCGCGACGCGGATTCGAGCATCTCGATCGCGCTCGCCGGCAGCGGTGGCAGTGGCGTGATGACGGCGGGTACGCTGTTGCTCAACGCGGCGGCGAAAGCCGGCCTGTATGGAATCATGGTTCGCACCAGCGGACCGCAGATCCGCGGCGGCGAAGCGGCGGCGCTGGTGCGGCTCGGCAGCCATCCGCTTGACTCGCTCGGCGACAAGTTCGAGCTGCTGCTCGCGATCGACTGGCAGAACGTGAGCCGGTTCGCCGACGAAATTCCCCTGGGAGCGTCGAGCATCATGATCGGCGATCCGGATGAAGGCGAAGCGCCGGAGGTGTTCAGGCATTCCGGCGCGCGCTTCGTACCGTTGTCTCTGAAAAAGATGACCAAGGCGATTCCCGGGAGCTGGCCCAACATGGTGGCGCTTGGCTTCGCGGGCGCACTCGCCGGAGTCTCGGCGGAGGCGCTGGAGAGGGCTTTGCGCGACTCCTGGAAGAAGGCGGATGTCGCGCTGCAAGCGAACGTGGCTGCGCTTCGGGCTGGGATCGCCGCCGCCGCGGGCATCGACGGGCCGCCGAAGCTCGTGCCCGGGGACGCGCCTTCAGGCAAGCGCTGGCTCATCAGCGGCAATGAGGCTGCGGGTTATGGCGCGATCCGCGGCGGCGTTCGCTTTGTCGCCGCGTATCCGATCACGCCCGCGACCGAGTTGCTCGAATGGATGGCGCCGGCATTGTCCGAGGTCGGCGGCAGCTTGTTGCAGGCCGAGGACGAGCTCGCCTCCATCAACATGATCATCGGGGCCTCCTACGGCGGCGTGCCGTCGCTCACGGCCACTGCCGGACCCGGCCTCGCCTTGATGACAGAGGGCATCGGCCTCGCGGTTAGCGCCGAGATCCCGGTCGTAGTCGTCGACGTGATGCGCGGCGGACCGTCGACCGGAATCCCCGCCAAGAGCGAGCAGAGCGATCTCTCCTTCGCGGTGAGCGGGCTCGTCGGCGATGCGCCGCGGCTCGTGCTCGCGCCGACCTCGATCGCCGACTGCCTGGCCACGACGCAGTGGGCGGTGCACCTTGCCGAAGCAATGCAGGTGCCGGCGATCGTGCTTTCCGATCAGTTCATGGGCCAGTCGCGTGCGATCATCGACCGGCCCGCCGAATTGAGCTTTGTCGGCGGGCGCCTCACTGCCGCGGCGAATACCGCGGACTACAAACGCTACCGCAACACCGACTCGGGCGTCTCGCCGATGGCCATTCCGGGGACACCGGGCGTCGTCTACACGGCCGACGGCCTCGAGCACTCCGAAAGCGGGATCCCGAGCAGTCAGTCGCGCGACCATCGCCTGCAGCTCGACAAGCGCGAGCGCAAGTTGCTGCAGTACCACTACGGCGACGCGTGGGCCGACATCGAAGGCAATGGTGACGGTGCAGTGATCACCTTCGGCTCGGCGACCGCGGCGGCACGCGAAGCCGTGGCGCGCGCGGCAGAGCGCGGCATCGGGCTGCGATTGATTGCGCTGCGGCTCATCTCGCCCGCGCAGCCGGAGCGACTTGCGAAGGCGCTGGAGGGCGTGAAGCGCGTCTTCATCGTCGAACAGAATCATGGAGCGCAGTTCTACCGCTATCTGCGCTCGGCGTTCGACCTGCCGGGCAAACCTGCGAGCTTCCATCGCCCCGGTCCGCTGCCGCTGCGACCGGGCGAGCTCACCGAAGCCATAGTCGAATGGTGGCGCCAATGAACGACGTCGCAACCTGCGCGCCTCGCGCTGCGCAAAGTTATAAGTCCGGCTACAAACCGATCTGGTGCCCCGGCTGCGGCGACTATTCGGTGTTGAGCTCCGTCACCAAGGCACTGGCGATGGTCGGAGTGCCGCCGGAGGACGTCGCGGTCGTATCGGGCATCGGTTGCTCGTCGCGGCTCCCCGCCTATACGTCGTGCTATGGGTTCCACGGCGTCCATGGTCGGTCGCTCGCTGCTGCGACGGGGCTGAAGGTGGCGCGGCCGGATCTGACCGTGCTGGTTGCAGGTGGCGATGGCGACGGCTACTCGATCGGCGGCAATCACTTCCTCCATGCATGCCGGCGGAACGTCGATCTCACCTACATCGTGATGGACAATCACGTGTACGGCATGACCAAGGGCCAACCGTCGCCTACCACCGAGCCGGATTGGGATTCAAAACTGTCGCCGGGAGGAACCGGCCTGCGGGTCTTTCATCCTCTCGTGATCGCGCTGGCGGCTGGAGCGAACTTCGTCGCCCGCGCTTTTTCCGGCGACCCGAACGGCACCGCGGAGATCCTCGCGCAAGCCATCCGCCATCGCGGGTTCTCGTTTGTCGAAATCCTGAGCCCGTGCGTGACATTCCGGCCGGAGCAGCGCGAATGGAAGCACCAGGCGCATCCGGCGCCGGTGGCGGCGACCGACGACCCAGCGCGCGCCGCGCGGCGCATCATGACGGACGACGGCTTCAATATCGGCGTGCTTTACGCCGGCAACCGAACGCCATATCCAACCATCACCGGCACGTCGAAGCGCTCGGCGGCGGACCTGGAGGCGGAGTTCGAGATATGAGCCGCGCCTCGAAGACGACCCGGAGGGCCGCGGCGACAACGAAACCGCGCGCCGCGACGAAGCGCAAGGCGGCGTCGAGGCGGGCGACCAGAGCGCCGGCGAAGCGCAAAACCGCCGCGGCAAACCCCGAGCGCTCGAGCGAGCGGGCGATCAAAGGGCCGCGGACGCTCGGCGAGCTCATGTCGCAGGCGCTCGCGATGGAAATGGAAGCCGCGCAGCGTTACGCCGATTTCGCCGACGCGATGGACGTGCACAACAACCGCGAGGTCGCGGCGCTGTTTCGCAAGATGGCCGACGTCGAGCGCAAGCATGCGGCGCAGATCATGGCCGCGATGGACTGGAAGGCGCCGCCTGCGCCGGGCAAGCCTTCCTGGGAGGGCTTCGAAGCGCCCGAGACCACTCCCGGCGACGAGGTCCATTACCTGATGCAGCCGTATCACGCATTGCAGCTTGCGCTCGTCAACGAACAACGAGCCGAACGCTTCTTCGCGCGGCTGGTGCGCGCAGCCACGGTGGAGTCAGTGCGCAAAGCCGCACGGAGACTGCAGGCCGAAGAGCGCGAGCATGTAGCGCTCGTCAAGGCGTGGATAAAGAAGACGCCAAGGCCGGACCGGTACTGGGCCGACGACCCCGACCCCGCGCATTACACGGACTGAGGCACTTCCCCGCCCGCGGCAAGGCACCGGCGTTGGCCGATCGCCGACCCAGGTTTTCGACTCAGCGTTTCCGAAGGCAACTCGCCAAACATTCGCTTGTAGTCGGTGACGAAATGACCTAAATGCCAGAATCCCCAACGCGCGGCAATGTCCTGCACCGAGTCCGCGGGGCGAATCCGGCCCTTTGAGTCCGCGGGTCGCGTCCGCGCCTTTAGATCGCGCCGCACGCCGTTCAGTCGCATCGCACGCAGGAACCGAACGGGGTTTATGCCCAGCACTTCCTGAAAGCTGTATTGCAACGTGCGCCGGCTAACGCCAAGTTCGCGGCAGAGATCGGCCACGGTGATCGGCTCGGCGATGCGCGAACGCATGAACGCATTCGCGGAGTCGACCACGTGTCGGCGTCCGGCGCATGGCGGCTTGGGCGACGCGCCATCGTCGGCCGCGACGGCGACTACCGCGCCCAGCATCGTTTGTTCGAGGACGCGCTGCGTCTGTCGGAACTGCAGCGCACTCGGATTAACTTCCGACGACTGCAGGACGGACTGCAGCAGCCGTCGGAACTCGTCCAGGCGCTCCGCGCGCGGCTTGAGCACGCGTTTGCCGGCGAACGCAGCCGTAAGGTCGCGATGCTCCACCTCGCGCGCATGCGTTTCGAGGGCGCCTGAGTCGATGACGAGTCCGAGGATTTCGAAGCCGCGCGGCGTGTAGAAGTCCAGTTCGTCATCGGGGCCGAGCGTGACGAGCGCGTCGATCTCGACGCTTTCGCCATGGAACAGCGCCGTGCCGTCCATCCGGATCGGCACGCCAATCGCCCGCGATCCCCACCACGGGGTACCCGACTCGTGAACGGCTTGATTCGTCGTCTCGCGAAAAACCTGCACGCCCGAGAAGCACAACTCGTGCAAGCCGCCGACGAAGCGGCCCGGTGTCACCTGCTCGTAGACCTGCGTCCATTCCCGCAGGCTTGCCGCCTGCTCCTCGATGTCCGAGCTGGTCGTGCGCGTGACCGAGAGCGGCGCGATGTCGCCTTCGCACTGCGAGCGGGCACCCGACGCTTCCGCGGCGATGGCCGCTGCCGCAGCCATTAGCGCCTCGTCGGCTCGTCCATGTGAGCTCCTACTAGGTGTTCGTCACCCACGGCGCAACCGCGGGCGGGCGATCGTGGCACCGCCTCGACTCCGAACAACTCGTACCGTATCCCCAAACCGATTCGCGATGCATTGATCTGCATCAACAACGCCGGTGCCGAATTGCCGATTTGGGATAACGGCTACGACGCGCGGCAGCGAAAATGCGGCCTACGCGCATGCCCTCGGCATCAAGCCCGCGTACGAGTCTGTACTCGGGCGCTGTTGGAAGGGCAGGCTGATGTCGCTTCCGAGCAGGCCTCTAGCGCGCCATTCGCAACGGCGCCGCGAGTTGCAAGGCGACCATCGGTTGCGCGTCGACATCGAATCCGCAGCAAGGAGCGACAGGGATGAATCGCACATACGCAACGATCGCACGCGTCGGCCGGCTCGCGCTCGCGCTAACCGTCCTTTTTTCACCCGCAGTTTGCGCTGCAGTCGGCGAACAGGAGGCAGCGCAGCTCGGGAAGAGCCTGACCCCGGTCGGCGCCGAGAAGGCCGCGAATAAGGACGGCACGATCCCCGAGTGGACGGGGGGCCTCACGACGCCTCCCACGGGATGGAAGCCGGGGCAGAAGCGCGTCGATCCGTTCGCCGCCGACAAGCCGCTGTTCTCCATCGACGCGTCCAATGTCGACCGGTACAAGGACAAGCTCTCGGAAGGACAGCTCGCGCTTGTGAAGCAGCTCAAGGGCTATCGGATGGACGTGTACCCGACCCGACGGAGCTGCGGCTTCCCGGACTTCGTCTACGAGCGCACGAAGACGAACGCACGCGAAGCCAGGCTCGCGGCCAACGGCTGGGGACTCGAGAAAGGCATCGGGGCGGCCGTGCTGTTCCCGATTCCGAAGACGGGCGCCGAAGCGGTCTGGAACCACAAAGTCCGCTACATGGGCGAGGGGCGGATCGAGCACTACGCGACGATCTTCTCGAACAAGGGAGGCGACTTCACGCCGCTCGTGCAAGAACAGTGGACGATCGTGCCGTTCCATTCGCAGAAGAACAAGGGCGTCGAGGAAGTGGGCGGCGTCGAAATGAAGCTGCTGAACGAGGTCGTTTCACCGCCGGCGCACGCGGGCGAGCTGATCCTGGCGCACTGGTTCTTCAACAGCGCGAGCGACGCGTGGCTGTACTTTCCGGGTCAGCGCCGCGTGCGTCGCGCGCCGACGTTTTCCTACGACAACCCGGTGCCCGGCTATGAAAACCTGGAGACGGTCGATGCCTACCCCATGTACGCCGGCGCAATGGACCGCTACGACTGGAAGCTCCTCGGCAAGCAGGAGCTCTACATCCCGTACAACAGCTTCAAGTGGATCGACAAGAGCCGCAAGTACAAGGAGATCTACCTCGGCGATTTCGTCAACCGCGATCTCGTCCGCTACGAGCTGCACCGCGTGTGGAAGGTCGAGGCGACTGTGAAGCAGGGCATGCGCCACCTGATCGCAAAGCGCGTGTTTTATCTGGATGAGGATAGCTGGGGGCTGATCGTCGCCGACAACTACGACGCACAGGGCAAGATCTGGCGCGTGCAGGAGTCGAGCGTCTATCCGGCGCCGGAGATTCCGGCGTGCGTCAGCCAGGAGTTCGTTGCCTACGATCTCAGCGTCGGCCGGTACATCGCGGAAAACGCGACGCAGGAGCGCGCGGAAACCGACTGGCTCGCCGGGCGCGATGGTCGCATCGATCCGAAGAAGTTCAACTCCGACGAGCTGCGCCGCGTCGGCGAACGCTGACAAGAAACCCGGACAGGAGGAGACATGAACGGCACGCAAATTCGCGTTGCGCCGCGCTCGCGCCGCGCGCTGGTCCTTGGGCTGGCCGCTGCAATTATTGCGCCGGCAGCACACGCCGTGAGTTTCGAAACCGAGTGGGTGAAGGGCAGCTTCGACTCGACGATTTCATACGGGATGCAGTGGCGCATGCAGGGCCGCGACTGCTCGATCATCGGGAACGACAACGGTGGCTGCGTGCCGACGACGGGCACGCTCGGCGAGCGCGTCAACGGGCCCGGCATGGGATTTACCTCCGACCCGGATTTCAATTACCTGCAGGCCGATGACGGCAACCTCAACTTCGACAAGCACGACATCGTCTCGGCCGCGCTCAAGGGCACGCACGAGCTCTCGCTGCAGTTTCCGCAGGAATGGCGGGCGCTCGTGCGCGGCTCATGGCTGTACGATTTTCGTGCCGACCACACGCGGCGCACGCCGCTCGCCGACGATGCGAAGGACATCGCCGCACGCGACGTGCGGCTGCTCGACGCATGGGTGTCCAAGGACCTCGACATTGCTGGACGGCCGGCCAAGTTCCGCGTCGGCAACCAGGTCATCAGCTGGGGTGAGGATATCTTCATCTACGGTGGCATCAACATCATCAACGCGATCGATCTTCGCCGCGCGCACGTGCCGGGAACGCAACTCAAGGAGATATTCCGGCCGGCGCCAATGGCCTCGTTCAACATCGGCGCGACCAACAACCTGAGCGTCGAGGGCTTCTACCAGTTCCGCTGGAACGCGTTCGAGTTCGATCCGGTCGGCTCGTACTTCTCGTTCGCCGACGTCGTGGGCCGTGGGCAGCAGCACGCGTTCGTGCCGAGCTCGATTCTCGGCGCGCCCCCGGGAACCGTCGGCGACGTCGGCACCATAAGCAACGGCGCGATCATTCCCGCCGGGCAGCGCTTCACGCTCGACGACCTCTTCGCCATCGGCACCGTCGTGCCGAAGCTCGACACGCGCACGCCCCCCAATACCGGCCAGTGGGGCCTGGCGCTGCGCTACAAGCCCGAACAGTCGAAAGCCGAGTGGGGATTCTTCTACCTGCGCTACCACGACAAGATCCCGATGGTGAGCTTCATCAACGATCCGTCGATCACCGCGAATCCGTTCGGGCTCGGCTATTTCGTCGACTACGGCAAGGATCGCGATCTGTACGGCGTGTCGGTCAACACGCACCTGGGCGATTGGGCTGTCGGCGCCGAGATATCGTATCGGCCGCGCGACAGTGTAGCGATCGACCCGACCGTGCCGCTGGCCGGACCCTATGCGGCGTTCTCGGGCCCGGGAACATACCCCGGCTTCGTCGACGAGAAGAAATGGCAGGCGCATGTCACCGCGATCTACCTTCTCGGGCCGAGCGGTGATCTCGGCTGGCTGCTGAGGGGTCTGCGTGCGGCGGAAGGGACGCTGCTCGCCGAAGTGGCCGTGACGCACTACCCGAACCTCGATCTGTCCGGCGCCAAGCCGTACTTGCTGACCAACTACGAGCTGCCGACCAAGACCTCAGCCGGGTTCGTGGGCGAACTGGCCGTGGTCTACCCGCACGTTCTGGGGTCGCCGGTGAACTTCACTCCGCAGATCGACGTCGCCTACGACTTCAGCGGGACCAGCCCGAACACGATACCGTTCATCAAGGGACGTACCGCGGTTACGCCGTCGTTCAATTTCGAATATCTGAACAGGTGGCGCGGCCAGCTCGCATACACCTGGTACTCGGGTGGCGGCGGAAACAATCTGCTGAAGGACAGGGACTTCCTGTCGTTCAACGTGTCCTATTCGTTCTAGGGAAGCCATGCGCGCGGCGGAGGCCGCAACGTCGGGCGGGCGGCTCCGCACGCTGGGCCAGGCGATGAGTGCCGCGAAACTTCCGCTGCTCACGCGGCTCGTCGCATGGCTCGAGCGGATCCTGTTCGCGCATCGCGCGGCGACTCTCGCCGTTCTCGTCGCGCTAACGGCGATCATGGGCGTCTTCGCCGTCCAGCTCCGGATGTCGGCGGGCTTCGACAAGCAACTGCCGCAGCGCCACGAATACATCCGCACGTTCAACCAATACCGCGACCTGGTCTTCGGCGCGAACCGCATCATGGTCGTCGTTCACGCCAAGAGCGGCGACATGTGGAGCGCGCCGTTCCTGCGCAAGCTCGCCGAAGTCACGCAGGCGGTGATGTTCCTCCCGGGCGTGGATCGCCGCACCGTGAGCTCGCTGTGGACGCCGACTACGCGTGTGCTCGAGATAACCGAGGAAGGTTTCGAGTCCGAGGACGTGATCGGAGGCAACATCACGCCGGATCAGCTTACACCCGAGAAGATCGCGCGCATCCGCAACAACGCCATCGTCGGCGGCTACATCGGGCAGCTCGTGGCCAACGACAACTCCGGCGCGATGGTGGTCGCCGATCTCCTCGATACCGATCCGGTGACCAAGCAGAAGCTCGACTACCTCGATCTCGCGCGGCGACTCGAGACGGATGTGCGCGCGAAACAGGAGACCCCCGAGTTCGAGCTTCAGATCATCGGCTTCGCCAAGCAGATCGGCGACATCGCCGACGGAGCGGCCGGTGTGGTGCGCTTCTTCCTGCTCGCCTTCCTGCTCACCGCGGCTGCGGTGTACGTCTACTCGCGCTCCTGGGTGCTGACGGTGCTGCCGCTCGCTTGCTCGCTCGCATCGGTCGTCTGGCAGTTCGGCACGCTGCAGCTTCTCGGCTACGGGCTCGATCCGCTCGCCGTATTGGTCCCGTTTCTGGTGTTCGCGATCGGCGTATCGCACGGCGTGCAGCAGATCAACTACATCGCGAAAGAAGTCTGCGCGGGCGTGGACACGCTTACCGCGGCGCGACGCAGCTTCAGGGGCTTGCTGATTCCCGGCTCGATGGCGCTCGTCACCGCGTTCGTCGGCTTCGCGACGCTGACGCTGATCCCGATTCCGATGATCCGCGAGCTCGGCATCACCGCGTCGATCGGCGTCGCGTACAAGATCGTGACGAACCTCGTGATGCTGCCGGTCGCCGCGTCGTACTTCCGCTTCGCCGTGCGCTACGTCGAACGGATGAACCGGTTGCGCGATCGGCGCGCGCGCGCGATGGACCTGCTCGCGCGCATCGCCGAGACGCGATATGCCGCCATCGGCACGCTCGTCGGTGTGGCGCTGCTCGCGATCGCCTGGCAGCAGAGTCAGGGTCGGCACATCGGACAGTTGCAACCCGGTGCCCCCGAGCTGCGCGCCGACGCGCGCTACAACCAGGACGCGACTCGGGTCGTCGAAAAGTTCGATCTCGGGCTTGACGTGCTGTCCGTCGTCATGGAAACGCCAAAGGACGGGTGCTACGACTACGCGACGATGGAGTACGTCAACGAGTTCGGCTGGCGGATGGCGAACGTCCCGGGCGTGCTCTCTGTGGCCTCCGCGCCGCTGCTTGCGAAACTCGCGTACTCGGGCTTCAACGAAGGCAACCCGAAATGGGCGGCGCTGCCGCGCGACGCTAACGCGCTCGCGAATTCCCTGGGCCTTGCTCCAGAAGGCTCCGGGCTCTTCAACCCCGGCTGCACGGTGCTGCCGGTGCACCTCTACCTGGCAGATCACAAGGCGGGCACGATCAAGGCCGTGACCGAGGCGGTCAAGGCGTTTGCGGTCGCGCAGCCCGACGATCGCGTGCGCATCCGGCTCGCGAGCGGCAACGCGGGCGTGCAGGCGGCGACCAACGAGGTGCTCGAGACGACGGAGCTGCCGATGATGCTCTATGTCTACCTCACGATCGTCGCGCTGGTCCTCTTTACCTACCGCGACTGGCGCGCGATGGTCGCCTGCTGCCTGCCGCTCACGCTCGCCACGCTGCTCGGGTACTGGTTCATGAAGGAGCTCGAGATCGGGCTCACGGTGGCCACGCTGCCGGTGATGGTGCTCGCCGTCGGCATCGGCGTGGACTACGCGTTCTACATCTACAACCGGCTGCAGATCTATCTCGCCGAGGGCGTGGACATCGTCACGTCGTTCAAACAGGCGCTGCGCGAGACGGGCATCGCCACCATCTTCACCGCGCTGACGCTCTCGGTCGGCGTCGCCACTTGGTCGTTCTCGGCACTCAAATTCCAGGCCGACATGGGGCTTTTGCTCACGTTCATGTTCATGGTGAACATGCTGATGGCGATGACGCTGCTGCCGGCGCTCGCGGTGATGCTCGACGTGCTCATTCCGCGGCGGCGGCCGGTGCGCGCCCCGTTCCTGAGCCACTGACGCCATGCTCAACCGTCTTCTCGCGCTGCTCGATCGAAGGCCGCCGTCGACGGCGGCCACCGTCGGCGCGCCCTTCGCGCGACGCGATATCGCGGTGGCGGCCCTGCTGCTCGAGCTGGCGCAGATCGACCGCCGCGTGCCACCGGCGGAGTTGGCCGCTGTCGAGCGCGTCGTGCGCGAGCGCTTCGGCTTCGACGCAGTACGGGCGGCCGCGCTGATCCGCGCGGCCCGCACCCAGCTCGACGCGGCGCTCGACGACTGGGTGTTCGCAGCGGCGATCCGCTCCGAGTTCAATCCCGAGGAGCGTATCGAGATTGCGAAGCTTCTGTGGGAGGTCGTGTACGCGGATGCGAAGCTGTCACGGCTCGAGAAGGCGCTGATGCAGCGGTTGTCAGCCGACATCGACATCGACACCGACGCGCTTGAGTCGGCGCGCGCACTCGCGTTCTCGCGCGGGCCGCAGCGCGGCCCGGAGAACATCGAATGACACGCCGCGCGCTCTTGACGGCGGGTCTCTTCGCGATAGCGTCGGCGCTCGCGCTTGCCGCGCCGGAAAACCCGCCGCCGCTCGAAGCCTTCAAGGCGCCGCTCGCAGCCAAGGCGCCGCTCATCGCGATGACGCGGGTCGCAACTCGCGTCATCGCGGTCGGCGACTACGGTGTCATCGTGCTTTCCGACGACGCCGGCAAGACGTGGCGTCAGGCGAGCTCGGTTGCCACGCGCAACGTGTTGACCGCGGTGACGATGATTGACGCGAGGCAGGGCTACGCGGTGGGTCATGGCGGTACGGTCCTGCGCACCGTCGATGGCGGCGAGACGTGGACGCGCGCTTATGCCGCAGGTCCTGACGTCTCGTTGCTCGCCGTCTGGTTCGAAAATCCGCGTCACGGCATTGCTGCCGGGGCGTTCGGCTTCGCGATCGCGACCGAGGACGGTGGACAAAGTTGGACTCGGGTCGCGATCGGCAGCGGCGATGATCGCGACCGGCACCTGAACGGCATCTTCGCGCTCTCCGACCACAGCGCCGTCTTCATCGCCGCCGAAGCGGGCACCCTCTTCCGCTCACTCGACCGCGGACGCACATGGAGCGTGCTGCGGCTGCCGTACAACGGGTCGATGTGGGGCGGCATCGGGCTTCGCAACGGCGTCGCGCTCGTGTACGGCATGCGCGGCCACGTGCTGCGCAGCCTCGACCAGGGCCGCAGCTGGGCCGAGCTGCCGAGCGGGACCCAGCATTCGTTCACGAGCGGCATCGAGCTCGACGATGCCACCGTCGTTCTCGCCGGCCTCGGGGGCGCGCTTGCGCGCACCAGCGCGGACGGGCAACACCTCGAGACAACGATTCGCCCAGACCGGCGCACGTACACGGCGCTCACCGCCGGCGCGCCGGGGGAGATCGTCGTCGCGAGCATGAACGGCGCGGCGAGCCAGCCGCTGCCGTAACAGCGGTCACATGTGACAAGCGTGCAGGAGGATCGGCAATGGATATGAAGACGCAACCGCAAGTAAGCGAAGAGACGAAGCGCTTTCTCGCGCAGAAGCAACGGATGCTGCTCGGCGGTGCATGGGTCGAAGCCGCCGACGATTCGACGCTCGAGGTGCGCGATCCGGCGTCCGGCGAGGTGTTCGCGCACGTGCCCTCGGGCAAGGCCGCCGACATCGACCGCGCGGTCCGCGCGGCACGGGCAGCTTTCGAAACCGGACCGTGGCCGGCGGCCTCGCCGGCGCAGCGCGAGCGCATGCTGCTCGCGCTCGCCGACAAGGTCGACGCCAATGCGCAGCAGCTTGCCGAAATCGAGTCGCTCGACAATGGGAAGTCAGTCATGCTCGCGCGGCATGTCGACATGGCGATGGCGGTCGACTTCCTGCGCTACATGGCGGGCTGGGCGACCAAGATCGAAGGTGCGACACACGACGTGTCGGTGCCGTTCATTCCGCAGGCGAAGTTCTTCGCGTGGACACGCAAAGAACCGGTTGGCGTCGTCGGGGCGATCATCCCGTGGAACTTCCCGCTGCTGATGGCAGCGTGGAAGATCGCGCCCGCACTTGCCGCCGGCTGCACCGTCGTGCTGAAGCCGGCGGAGGAAACGCCGCTGACCGCGTTGCGGCTCGGCGAACTGATTCTCGAGGCCGGGATTCCTGCCGGTGTGGTCAACATCGTCACGGGGCTCGGGGAGACCGCGGGCGCGGCGCTTGCCACGCACCCGGACGTCAACAAGATCGCGTTCACGGGCTCCACTGCAGTCGGCAAGCGCGTCCAGCGCGCCGCGATCGACAACATGACACGCGTGTCGCTGGAGCTGGGCGGCAAGTCCCCGGTGATCGTGCTCGACGACGCCGATCCGGCGCAGGCGGCCGCCGGCGCGGCGCAGGCTATCTTCTTCAATCAGGGCCAGGTGTGCACGGCGGGCTCGCGGCTGTACGTGCAGAAGAAGCTGTTCGATCGCGTCGTCGGCGATGTCGTTGCGATCGCGAGCAAGATGAAGCTCGGCCCCGGGCTCGAACCCTCGAGTGAGCTCGGCCCGCTCGTGTCGGAGGTGCAGCGCGACCGCGTGTGCGGCTACATCGACAGCGGCGTCGGCCAGGGCGCGAAGGTGGCGACTGGCGGCGGCCGTGCCGGCGGCAAGGGCTACTTCGTCCAGCCGACCGTGCTGGTCGATGCCCGCCAGGAAATGCGCGTCGTACAGGAGGAAATCTTCGGGCCCGTCGTCGTCGCGCTGCCCTACGACGACATCGACGATGCGGTCCGGCTCGCCAACGACACGCCGTACGGACTCGGCGCGTCGATCTGGTCGAACGACCTTGCGCGCGTGCACCGGCTGATTCCGCGCATCAAGGCCGGCACCGTCTGGGTGAACTGCCACAGCATGCTCGACGCGAGCCTGCCGTTCGGCGGGTACAAGCAGTCCGGCATCGGCCGGGAGATGGGACGTGCCGCGCTCGATCTGTTCACCGAGACCAAATCGGTGCTGATGGCGGTGTAAGCGAGCTGTTTATCACGGGGAACGTGCGATGCGATCGGTGAGAACAGCGGGGATAGTGCTCGGCTTCGCCTTGCTCGCGGCAGCAAGCGTCGCGGGGGGATTCGAGCGCGAATCGCTCGTGTGGAAGAAGTGCACGGGCTGCCACGCTCCGACCGAGGCGGGGCGGATCTCGCACATCGAGGAGCTGCGCACGACACCGGAGGAATGGGCGGTCATCGTCGACCGGATGCGTCGGTTGTACGGACTGCCAATCGGCCCGGGCGAAATGGATACGCTGCTGAAGGAACTGTCCTCGACGCAGATCCTCTCGCCCGACGAACAGGCTCGCGTGGCGTACTTGAGTCTGTGGCACAACTCGCAGCACGTTGAAGCTCCGGCCGACAAGGACGAGGAGAAGGTCTTTACCGTGTGTGTGCGCTGTCACACGGCGGGGAAGATCTTCTCCTACCGAAGAGCGCCCGAAAGCTGGGCAAGATTGCGCGATTTCCATCTCTACGTCGTTCCGACCGTTGTCTTCCAGATGCGCGAAATGCGCTGGGTCCCCAAGGCCGACGCCGCGCTTGCGCATCTTGCGACCAAGCTTCCCTACGCGAAGCCCTGGTCTGCACCCGCGGCTCGACTCGCCGGCGTCTGGGGCGTGTTCGGGTACGAGCCGGGGCGAGGCACGTATCGCGGTGAGGCCCGCATCGCCGATGCGGGGAACGCCGAATACACCCTGACCGGCCGCGTCGCCTACACGGACGGAAGCATCGAAAGCTTCACGGGGGACGCTACGCTCTACGGCGGCTACGCGTTGCGCACGCGCACGACGAACAACGGGTTCGCGGGTAACGGCGCGTACATCCTCTCGGGCGATGAGCTCAGGGGCGAGTCACACCTGCCGGCGCCCGATTTCCACACCTCGCGTGCGCGCTGGCTGCGTGACGATGGCGCGCCGAAGGTGGCGCGGATCGAGCCAGCGTTTCTCTTGAAAGGCGAGAAGACCACCGTCACCGTGGAGGGCTTGAACCTGCCCGAAGTGAGCGCGGCCGACGTCGCGTTTG
>DASWDF010000114.1:0-2562 GCA_036395475.1 Casimicrobiaceae bacterium | reverse complement strand
GTTGGCGATGCCTTCGAGCACGCCGAGCGCGGGATTTTTCGGCGTGCTCGCGACCTTCTCGACCGAAAGCTCGCCCGTTGTCGTATCGAGCAGAACCAGATCGGTGTGGGTGCCGCCCACATCAACGCCGAGTCGATAACGCGCGGTACTCATGCTACGCGATTCTCATCTGCGCAGCTTGCTCGCGAAAGCGGCGATAAAGCCAAGGCGGACGCGGATTCTTTGCACGGTCCGCGCTTGCTTGATCATGACTGCGTCAACCGTAGCGCTTGAGCACGTGGCGGGCGATCACCATCTTCATCACCTCGCTCGCACCCTCGGTAATGCGGAAGCTGCGCTGCTGACGCCAGATCTTCTCAATCGGGAGATCGGTGGTGAGCGCAATACCGCCGTGGATCTGCATGCACGAATCGGCGGCTTTGAACGCCATTTCGTCAGCGTAATATTTGGCCACGTAGGACTCCTCGCGCGCCTCTTCGCCTTGATCGAGGCGCGCCGCCGTCTTGTAGACGAGCAGTCGCGCGGCCTGCAATTCGATGAACATGTCGGCGAGCATCCACTGTACCGCCTGGCGTTCGGCGAGCGGGCGGCCGAAGGTCGAACGCTGCTTGGCGTAGGAGGTCGCCATTTCCAGGCAGCGCTCGGCCACCCCGAGCGCATGCGCACCATGCTTGAGGCGGCCGATATTGAGCCACTGTTGTCCGTACCGCATCCCTTCGCCTTCCGCGCCGACGCGGTGGCTCGCGGGCACGCGCACGTTCTCGAGCACGATTTCCCAGGGCTTATCGCCCATCATGGTTTCGTAGCACGCGCCGAGCTTCACGCCCGGCGTATCCATATCCACGATGAAGCAGGAGATGCCGCCGCGCGAGCCTTTGGCGCGATCGGTCGCGACCATGAGCTGCATGAAATCGGCGTCGCCGGCGCCGGTGATGAAGCGCTTGACGCCATTGATCACATACTCGTCGCCGTCGCGCACGGCGGTGGTGCGCATGCTGCCGGGATCGGAGCCGGCATCGGGCTCGGTTTGCGCGAAGCAAGCCTTCTTCTCGCCGCGCAGCAGCGGCAGCAGGTACCTCTCCTTCATCTCGCCCTGAAGGGAGTAGAGAATCCCGCGTGCGGACGGACCGGTGATGCCGTCCCCGCGCGCTGGTATGGCGATGGTGCGGGAGAGCTCTTCCCACACCACGGTGCGGGCAAGGACCGACATGCCGCCGCCGCCGTATTCGGTCGGCACGTCGAGCTGCCAGATGCCGAGCTCTCTCGCGCGCGCTTCGAAGCGTTCGAGATATTCCGGCTTGATCTGTTCGCCGTCGGTCGATTCCCGCTCGATCGGGATCAGCTCGTTGTCGACGAAGCGCCGCAAGGTGGCTTTGAGGATCCGCAGCTCTTCCGGCAATTCGAAATCCATTGCTCTATGCTTCCTCCGTGCCCTCCTGCCACAGCACCCGCACGTCGACGGCGATCGCGCCCGCTTTGACCGGTTTCAATGCGGTGGAGCGCTCGTCGGCTCGCACGATCAGCGGATTGATCTCGATCTCCTTTATCCTGGCCCGATGATCCAGGAAGAACCGGCCGAGCGCGAGTGCGGCCGCTTCGAGCGCCGTGCGATCGGCGGCGGGCCCGCCGCGCAAGCCGGAGAGGCGTCGCGCCAATTTCAAGCCATCGATCATCGAACCCACCTCCTCGAGGGCTACTGGAAGCAGGCGCAACGCTGCGTCCTCGACGAGCTCGACCAGCACGCCACCCGAGCCGACGAGCAGCAGCGGGCCGTAGAGGGGGTCGTTGCGCGTGCCGACGATCGCCTCGATGCCGACGACCATCTCCTGGACGAGAAAGCCCTCGATCCGGGCGGAGGCCTGCGCAGCACGGGTCGACAGCGCCTCGGCGGCCACTTCAACTGCGTCGCGGTCGTGCAAGTCGAGCGCAACGCCGCCGACTTCGGTCTTGTGCAGAATATCGCGCGAGCGAATCTTCAGCGCGACGGGAAAGCCGATACGCTCGGCCGCGCTCGCGGCCTCGGCGGTGGTCGCAACGGCCTGGCTTTTCGGCAGCGCGATGCCGTAGCGCGCAAGCGTCGCCTCGAACGTCGCTGGTGAAAGATCGCTAGGCGGGGCAGGCGGCGGCGTCCGCGGCAGGCGGCCTCGCCGCGCAGCGTGAAACCACAAGCCACGGAGCGCGCGGATCGTCGGTTCGATACCCTGAAGGAATGGGAATCCCGCCGCCTGCTGAGCCGCAAGCTGTTCTTCGCTCAACTGCTGGATCACGCGCCCGAAGCCGACGACCGGTTTCTCGGTTTTGCCCAGCAGCTGCCGCAGGTCCGCGGGATCGCCCCACGGCTCGCTGGTGCGCGGCATCGGCGAGGACCATGCCACCATATCAATATTGGGGTCGCGCGCCGCGGTCTCGCAGAGTTTCGCGGCCACTTCGAGCGTCGAAGGAATGCCGACATCGAGGGGGTTTTTCGGTGTGATCCCCTGCTGCATGAGCGGCAGCAGCGCCGCCTTGGTCTCGTCGGTGAAGTCGGGCATGGCGGCGCCCTCGGTGTCGGCGTAGTCGTAA
>DASWDF010000113.1:0-79851 GCA_036395475.1 Casimicrobiaceae bacterium | reverse complement strand
ATAAGGCGCCTCCTTGAGCACGCCCGACTCGGTGGAGATGGTGCCGCCGCCGTCCTTGATGTCGCCCTTCCAAACTGCCCATGCCTTCTTGATCATGACCGCTCCGCAAGTTGTGTTCTGAGAGGGACTCGCAATGGCCGGGACTAGCATTTCTCCCGCCGCAAATGCTGGAATGGCCTCGCACGAATTTCGCGTCAGCCCGAGTGCGAAACAGATGCGCAGCGCGTCAGATGCTACGAATCCGAGTCTCCCGAGTCTCCGTCGCGCGCAAGCAAAATGCCAAGCACGAGACCGGCGACGGCGCAGATGGCCATGACCTGCCACGGATTGGCACGGACGTAGTCGTCGCTCGCTCGCCTCGAGCATGCGTAGCTTGCGCGACTCAGTCACGCCAAGATTGGCGAACTTCTTCTTCCACACGCAGAAGGTCGCCTCCGACACACCCAGCTGGCGGCAGACGTCGCCGACTGGGGTACCGGCTTCCGCCTGGCGCAGCGCGTAGCCGATCTGCGCCTCGGTGAACCGCGATTTCTTCATGCGCTTCTCCTCGTCGTTTGCAGGAGCGAGCGCCGCTACGCTACTGTCGTTTTGAACTGTTGCGAATTTCCGGGGGGACGTCAACCTCAACTCGTGGCTCGCTTTGCGCCCTGCGCATATCTGACCTGCCCCCAGAAATTCGGACCACTGGCTACTTGAGGATGGCTCCCTGTTGGGTGGTCTGGTGATGTCGGCGGAATTCGATCGGGGTACGGTAGTGCAGGCTCGAATGCGGCCGCATGGGCAGCGTACCCCTTTGAAGAGCAGTTCAACCTTCGTGGCGTGATATGAGTCGCGTTGAATTTGCGCTCGAACGTCCGAAGTTCGTAATTTGGGTGAGCGGAATGTACTTGTGTGTGCACGCCTTCCTCGAGTCAAAGACCGCGAAAAGCGATCGCGAAATCGCGAAACACTTGCGCAGCGCTTTGGAATCCTTCGGGGGCGCAACAGGTGCAACGGGAGTTGGTCTATAGGTCTCTGGGGGGCGTAGAAAGTGCGGGCCGCCGGCCGACGGAAAGGATGAGCGTCGTGCCGCGCCCGCTGTGCGAGCGTTCTCGCACCGTCGACCGCTACGCATGCGAACAGGGTGCGTCCTCCGCCGTCCGCGCGGTCGATTCGCACCCGCGAAAACGCCGATCCTCTCTTGCACCTGGGCGTAGATCTTCCACAGCACGCCGAAGCGATTCGAGAACATTGCGTCGAGCTCCTCCGCGGGCAGCGGCTCGCCGTTTTCATTCACGACGAAGCGCTTAAGCGTGTCGCGCACGTTCTTTTCGGCGTAGGTGAGGCTCGGCGCCGTACTGCCGAATTCGTGAGCGGCGTACGTTGCCACGCTCGCGCCATGAACGGGTCGAATACTCCTCCTGCATCAACGCGAAGGAGATCGAGCGGAACGCGGTGTCATCATACCTTGGCGACCGTGCAGAGAAGGTGTCGCGAGCCGCTCCGGCTTCACCGACGCTACGAGTACCGCGTGAAAGGGTATTTCAGGCCTTCGCCAGGATTTCCATCGCCTTATTCGTATCGTCCAGCGAGTCCATCGCCGCATAGGCGACGAATTGTGTGCCGATCACGGAGGCAGAGAAGCCGCGGAGGTTAACTTGTCCGTTAGCAAGCTTCTCAGTCAGCTCCGCGGCGACTCCCGGCTGGTCACGGCCCATGATTCGAACGGAGTGGAGGGTGCGCGTCACGTTGAAACCGACCTGCGCGGCTGCCTCGATTTCCCTGTCGCCCTGCAGCGGCGTGACGAACACTACTCCCTTGCCGGGCGCTTCCGGGGCGCGCCGCGAGATGATGAATTGCAGATCTGCGCCCGCGTCCCGCAGCGTACCCAGCACCCGCGCAAGGCCGCCGGGTCGATCTTCGATGGTCGCCGCCCACACATCGACACGTTCCACGAGAAGATCCATAACAATTCTCCTTCCTCTCAACTGCTATGCTCGAAGGGAAAATCTAGGCCATGACTGGCCCAAAAGCAAGTCGTAGCGGGACAGTGTCGTGGTCTGGTAATTCACCAAGTCCGGAATTAGTATTGGACTCTGCCATGAGCGTCGTCCGCTCGTCGCGCGCACGCCGAGCGGCGGCAGCAAAGCGCGCCGCCGCCGTTGCCGCGGGTCCCGAAATTGTCTGTATCGGGCTCACGCAAAACCGAGGAGGAGCCGTCATGTCAAAAGCCAAGTCGCCGCGCAATGCCACGGAACAGCAGGCTGCCGATATCTCCGAGGCGCAGATCGCGGTGCATTGGCCGGAGGAGGACTATTTCTCGCCATCGAACCAATTCATCGCGCAGGCCAATTTGACGGACGCCGGCATCTTCGCGCGTCTTTCCCTCGACAAGTTCCCCGAGTGCTTCAAGGAGTTCGCGGATCTTCTCGACTGGTACAAGTATTGGGAGACGACGCTCGACACCAGCAATCCCCCGTTCTGGCGCTGGTTCGTCGGTGGCAGAGTCAACGCGTGCTACAACTGCGTGGATCGCCATATTGCAAAGTACAAGAACAAGACGGCGATCCATTTCGTGCCCGAGCCGGAGAACGAGGCGGCACAGCACCTCACCTATCAGGAGCTGTTCGTACGCGTCAACGAGTTCGCGGTCCTGTTACGCGATTTCTGCGGCCTGAAGGCGGGCGACAGAGTGACCTTGCATATGCCGATGGTGTCGGAACTGCCGATCACCATGCTCGCCTGCGCACGGCTCGGCGTGATTCACTCGCAGGTGTTCAGTGGATTCAGCGGCAAGGCCTGCGCCGACCGCATCTGGGATTCCGAGAGCCGTTTGTTGATCACGATGGATGCGTACTACCGCGCCGGCAAACTGCTTGATCACAAGGAAAAGGCCGACACCGCGTTCGATGAGGCGGTCAAACAGGGCCACCGGGTCGACAAGGTTCTGATCTGGCAGCGCCACCCCGGCGAGTACTCGAGCCCGACGAAGCTCGTGGATGGACGCGACGTCATCATCAACGAAGTCCTTAAGAAGTTCCGCGGCAAGCGTGTCGAGCCAGTGCAGATGCCCGCGGAGGCGCCCCTTTTCCTCATGTACACGAGCGGGACCACGGGGCGGCCCAAGGGCTGCCAACACTCCATTGGCGGCTACCTCGCCTACGTCACGTGGACATCGAAGTACATCCAGGACATCCACCCCGAGGACGTGTACTGGTGCATGGCAGACATCGGCTGGATCACGGGCCATTCCTACATTGTCTACGGCCCGCTTTCGCTCGCCGCTTCTTCGGTCGTCTACGAAGGCGTCCCGAACTACCCGGATGCCGGACGGCCATGGCGTATCGCTGAAAACCTCGACGTCAACATCTTCCACACGTCGCCTACCGCGATCCGCGCGCTACGGAAGGACGGACCCGAAGAGCCCGCGAAATACAACTATCACTTCAAGCACATGACGACTGTGGGCGAGCCGATCGAGCCTGCGGTTTGGAAGTGGTATCACAAGATGGTCGGCAAGGGCGAGGCGGTGATCGTGGACACCTGGTGGCAAACCGAAAACGGCGGATTCCTTTGCAGCACGGTACCGGCGATCCACAAGATGAAGCCCGGAAGTGCAGGACCCGGGATTCCAGGCATCCATCCGGTGATCTACGACGACCACGGGAAGGAGCTTAAGAGCGGTTCGGGCAAGGCGGGCAACATCTGCATACGTAACCCCTGGCCCGGCTCTTTCCAGACCATATGGAAGGACCCAGATCGCTACGTGCGCCAGTACTACTCGCGCTACTGCCGTGATCCCAAGAGCAAAGACTGGCGCGACTGGCCATACATGGCGGGTGATGGCGCGGTGCAGGCGGCGGACGGTTACTTTCGGATCCTGGGCCGCATTGACGACGTGATCAATGTCTCCGGCCATCGCCTCGGCACCAAGGAAATCGAGTCGGCCGCTCTTCTCGTGCCCGAAGTCGTCGAGGCGGCAGTGGTTCCGGTCGCCGACGAGATCAAAGGCAAGGTACCTGACCTCTATGTTGCATTGAGGCCGGGATTGGCACCTTCCGTGGAGATCGCGAACAAGGTCTCCGCGTCAGTGGTTTCCGAGATCGGCGCCATCGCGCGGCCGCGCCAGGTCGTCATCGTTCCCGACATGCCCAAGACCCGCTCGGGCAAGATCATGCGCCGGGTGCTCGCGGCGATCTCGAGTCATCAGGATCCTGGCGACGTGTCAACCCTCGCCAATCCGGAGATCGTTGAAAAGATCAAGGAACTGGTCAAATAGCAGCGAAGTACGCTCAACAGCGGAGTCAGTACGTTTGCACGCCCAGCGCGGGGCGCGGGGGCTTCAGCGCATACGCGCCGTCACCGAGCATGGCTTGCACGATCGCGAGCACGACGAGGAGCACCGGGTACTCCCAGCCACCGTTTGCGGATGCGAAGAACCATCCGTTGCCGACGTGCACCGACACGGCGCCGATCAGAAGGGGAATGCTGACGAGCGCGACCAGCCGCGTCCGCACGCCGAGAATCAGCAGTACGCCCGCGATGACCTCGAACGGCGTGACGACGTAGGCGAGGAAGCCGAGGAAGCCGACCGACTCGAAGAACTTCGCGGTACCCGGCAGCGTGAAAGCAAGCGCCTTCAGCAGCCCGTGGGCGACGAACATCGCGCCCAGCGAAACACGAAGCAGCAGAGCGGCATACGGTGAGGTGCGTGAATCGATCATGACGATCTCCAATTCGATTTGAGGAGACAACCTGGACGATGACTTGAGTACGTTCGCTACGCTCGCGCGATCCACGTCGGCGCGATGCTCGTGCCCTTGCCCGCGTCGTAGCCGAAGTAGATGTTGAGACCGGCAAGTGGTTCGAGGTAGCGCGCGTTGCGCAACGGCCCAGCGTCGACCGGTGAAAAGCCGATACTCTTGATAAGCATATCGACGGTCTCCTTGGCGCGCGCGCTGTCGCCGGCGAAGAAGACCGGCACCGTGTGGCCGCTACCGAAATCGGCGCCTTGCTGCAGCACCTGCGCGAATACGGTGTTGAACGCCTTGACCACTTCGGCGCCCGGCACCGTCTTGGCGATCTCTTTGGCCGCCGACGTCGCGTGCCCGATGGTGAGACCCATGTAGTCGGTGGTCAACGGATTGGTGATGTCGATCACCGTCTTGCCACGCAGGTCGCCCAGCGCGCGCAGCGCATCGGCTGCTTGTGCATACGGCGTGGCGACGATCACGACGTCGGCGCTGCGTGCCGCAGAAGCATTCATCCGCGCGAGCCGCGAAGGATGGGAGAAGGGCGTGAGCATCCTCCATTTTCTGGGTGGCAGCTCGGTCGAGGTTGTCGGCGCTCGCGCGATCACGCAGACGAAGATGACGATCTCGCAACGGGCCGCGGTCGATGGCGTCCTGTGCGATGTCGTCTGTACTGGCCGGTTCTACGACTTCATCGAGAAGCGCGCCGGGCGTTGGGGGATCGTCCTGCGGCAGCCGATCTACGAAAAGGACCGCCTCGACGTCGTCGACCCCGCCGCTACGCTCGCGCTCGATCGTTCGCTACTCGAAAGCTTTCCGCAAGGCTATCGGCACCTCGCGTACCTGCAGACAAAGGTCGGCTACAAGGTCAAACCGGATATGCCGGGGCTCCACGGTCCCGTTGTCCAGGCGCTGTATGCGCGCGGAAAAGCTTGGCTCGATGGCGCGGCGCTCGCCGGCTGAGCAAGGACACGGATAGCTGCACGCGTCGCGCGACAGGACGCGCGATCAGCGTCGTGCCGCGATAGCGCTACGCGTCATCGTGCGAGCGCGACGCGCGGGGCTCCTTGCGCGCCGGCCGCAGCGGTGCGCGACTGAGCTCGTTATTCTCGCTCGCGATACGGGCGAGGAAGTCGATGAATTTGAAACGCTCCGCGGCTCTCAGCGGCTGCAGAAGCCGTTGCTGCACGCGCATGACGGCGCCGTGGACTTGGGCGAGAAGCTCGCGTCCTTCCTTGGTGATGAAGATGTTCTTCACGCGCCGGTCGTGAGGATTGTCCCGCCGCTCGAGCAGTCCGGCTGATTCCATGCGCTCGATAATCTCCCCGGCAGTCGTACGGTTGAACGCTGCCAGGCCGGCGAGCGTGATCTGGTCGACGCCGTCGTTGTCCGAGAGCACGCCGAGCACTGCGTATTGCTGCGGCGTGATTTCGAACGGGGCGCATTCTTCGAGAAACAGCGCAACCGAGATTTGGTGGCATCGACGGATCAGGTGCCCCGGCATTCGGTACGGCGCCCCGGTCTTGGGATTGCCGGTACTGCGCTTGACGTTCTTCATAATGTTCCCCCGTACGGGCCTATATTGTGCCGAGTGATCTCATTGCAGCACCGCAGTCGCTCAAGGGTCTGGCGGCGCCGTTTGGCGGCCTCTAAAAAACGCTTGACACCCTGCGGATCGTCAGTATACTGCTGATCTTATCGTCAGTACACTGATAGTCAGTCGGGTGACGAGTCTGCGGCGAGTCCACGCTCGCCACGGCGCCACGCTCAACAGGAGGAGCACCATGAACAACCGATCCGCGTCGCTGCCGGTGCTGGTCGCCGGCGGCGGCATCGGCGGCCTCGCGGCCGCGCTCGCGCTCACGCGTCGAGGCTTCGCGGTCAAGGTATTGGAGCAGGCACCGCAGCTCGGCGAGATAGGCGCCGGCATCCAGCTCGGGCCGAACGCTTTCGCGGCCTTCGACGCGCTCGGCGTCGGCCCGAAGGCGCGCGGTCGCGCCGTCTATACCGACGAAATGGTGATGCACGACGCACTCGACGAGACGCTGGTCGCGCGTGTGCCGGTCGGCGAAGCGTTTCGCACCCGCTTCGCTAATCCGTACGCGGTGATCCACCGCGCGGATGTGCATACATCGCTACTCGAGGGCGCACGAGAGTCCGGCAGCATCGAGGTGCTGACCTCGACCACCGTGCAGCGCATCGAACAGGACCCCGATGGCGTCACGGTTTTCGACGCCCGCGGTGCGAGGCATCGCGGCATCGCCGTGATCGGCGCCGACGGCGTGAAGTCGGCCGTGCGCCGGCAGTACGTCGGCGACGACGCACGCGTGTCGGGACATGTGGTGTATCGCGCCGTGGTCGACAAGAAGGACTTCCCTGTCGACCTGCAGTGGAACGCCGCCAGCATCTGGGTCGGCCCCAACTGCCACCTCGTGCACTACCCGTTGCGTGGCGGCGAGCAATACAACGTCGTGGTTACCTTCCACAGCCGTGAAAACGAAGAGTGGAGCGTGCGCGAAGGCAGCCGTGAAGAGGTGCAGAGCTACTTCGAAGGCATCTGCGCGCGGGCGCGTCAGCTGATCGACCTGCCGAAGAGCTGGAAGCGCTGGGCAACCGCGGACCGCGAGCCGATCGCGCAGTGGACGTTCGGCCGCGCGACGCTGCTCGGCGACGCGGCGCACCCGATGTTGCAGTACCTCGCGCAGGGCGCCTGCATGGCGCTCGAGGACGCCGTCACGCTCGGCGAGGCACTGCGCGTGAACGACAACGACTTCGCGAAGGCCTTCGAGCTGTACCAGCGCTCGCGCGTCACGCGCACCGCGCGCGTCGTGCTGATGGCCCGCGAGATGGGCCGCATCTACCACGCCAAGGGCGTTGAGCGCCTCGTGCGCAACGACCTTTGGAAGGGCCGCGCGCCCGAGCGCTTCTACGATGCGATGGAGTGGCTCTACGGCTGGATGGTCGAGAACTGCCTCGCCGCGTGAGCGCACACCATCAAGGAGACGTCATGACGCAAGAACTCGGCCGCCTCGAGGATCTTCCCCTCGACTACCGCGAGGCCCTCACGAAGCAGAACCTCGTGCCGCTTTGGCCCAACCTGCGCGCGGTGCTGCCCCCCGGCAAACCCCAGCCCCGGACGAAGCCGACGTATTGGTCTTACAACGCACTGCGTCCGCTGCTACTCAAGGCGGGCGAACTCACGCCCATCGAAAAGGCCGAGCGGCGCGTGCTCGTGCTCGCGAATCCCGGGCACGGCCTGGAGAACATGCAGGCGAGCGCTGCGATGTACCTCGGCATGCAGCTGCTGTTGCCCGGCGAGTGGGCGCCGGCGCACCGCCATTCGCCGAACGCGGTGCGCGTGATCGTCGAGGGCGAAAGCGCCTACACGACGGTCAACGGCGAGAAATGCGTGATGAGCCGCGGCGATCTGATCCTGACCCCGAGCTGGCAGTGGCACGAGCACGGCCACGAGGGCGACAAGCCGGTCGTGTGGCTCGACATTCTCGACCTGCCGCTCGCGTACTACATGGAGGCGTCCTACCACGTCGATGGAAAACGGCAGGAAGTGAAGCCCGACCGCGGCGACATCGCTTACGCACGCGGCGGCGTCGTCCCGTCGATCGACTTCGAGCGCTCGCAAAAGCCGTACCCGATGCTTCGCTATCCGTGGATCGAGGCGCGCGCCGCGCTGGTTGCGCTCGCCGAGAGCCAGCCCGACCTCGCCACGGTCCAGGTCACCTACGTCAATCCCGAAACCGGCCGCGACGCGCAAAACATCCTCGGTTATTACGCGCAGATGCTGCGCCCCGCCCAGACGCTCAAGCTGCCCGTTCGCTCGCCGGCGATGGTCTTCCACCTGATCGAAGGGACCGTCGACGCGGACATCGAGGAGCAGAAGTTCACGCTCGCCGAGGCGGACACCTGCTGTGCCCCTGGTTATGCCAGCGTGAGCCTGCGCAATCGTTCGGCGAGCGCGCCCGCTTTCCTCTTCATCGCCGACGAAACGCCGCTGCACAAGAAACTCGGCGTGTTCGAGCACCGCGGCTAAAGCCCCGATTCAAGGAGACATGATGTCGCAGCCAACGTACGTGTTCGACCCACCGCCGGTGCATTCGCTGCCGGTGCGTGGGGGGAACGCTCGCTTTCCGATACGCCGCCTGTTCTTCGTCGGTCGCAACTACCACGCGCACGCGGTCGAGATGGGTCGTCCGGTGGACAAATCGAACGCACAGCTCTTCTACTTCACCAAGTCGCCAACGACGCTCGTGCAGTCGGGGGCCACCGTCGCCTATCCCCCTGAGACCAAGAATTATCAGCACGAGATGGAGCTGGTCGTGGCGATCGGAGCGCCGGGCTTTCGCGTGAACGCGAGCGAAGCGCACACGCTGATCTATGGCTACGCGTGCGGGCTCGACATGACGCGGCGCGACCTGCAGCTCGCCGCGCGCGACCAGGGCCGCCCTTGGGATCTCGGCAAGGATCTCGAAGATTCTTCGGTGGTGTCCGAGATCGTGCCGGCGGAAAGCCGCGCGCCGATCAGTCGCGGCGAGCTCGCAATGACCGTGAACGGACAGCCGCGCCAGAAGGCCGACCTGAGCCAGCTGATATGGAGCATTCCGGAAATCATCGCGGACCTTTCGAGGTTCTATCACCTGCAGCCCGGCGACCTGATCTTCACCGGCACACCGGAAGGCGTGGGCCCGGTCGTGCCCGGCGATCGGATCGAAGGCCGCATCGAGGGGGTCGGCGAGATCAGTCTTGCCGTTGGCCCTGCCGAGTGAAGCCTTTCTACGAAGCTCTCGACATTCATTTCCAAGGAGGAATCGTGCAGGTCATCAAATCGATCGCCGTCATCGCGTTGGCGGCTGGCGTAGGCTCCCCCGCGCTCGCCGCAGATCCCGTGAAGATCGGCCTCGTGCTGCCGATGTCCGGTCCGTTCGCCGCGTACGGCAAGCAGATCGAGCACGGCGTGAAGCTCTATCTCGCCCAGAACGGCGACACGTTTGCCGGGCGCAAGGTCGAACTTGTCACCAAGGACGACAGTCCCGGCACGTCGGGCGATGTCAGCAAGCGGCTCGCGCAAGAGCTCGTCGTCAAGGACAAGGTCGACATTCTCGCCGGCTTCGGGCTGACGCCCTCCGCGCTCGCGGTTGCGCCGGTGTCTGCGGAAGCGAAGAAGCCGATGGTGATCATGAATGCGGCGACGTCGATCATCACGACCAAGTCACCGTACATCGTTCGCACGTCGCATACGCTGCCGCAGTACACGGCGCCCATCGCGGCGTGGGCGGCGAAGAACGGTGTGAAGAAGGTCTACACGCTGGTCGCCGATTTCGGCCCTGGCCACGACGCCGAAGCTCAATTCAAGAAGTCGTTCACCGCCGCGGGGGGCACGATCGTCGGTGACGTTCGCGTGCCCGTGAAGAATCCCGACTTCGCTCCTTATCTGCAGAAGATCAAGGACACGAAACCCGATGCAGTCTTCCTGTTCCTGCCCCCCGGCGCGGAAACGATCGCCTTCATGAAGGGCTTCGTCGACCGCGGCTTGGCTCAAGCCGGCATCCGAATCATCGCGACCGGCGACTTGACCGACGAGGACATCCTGGATGCCCTCGGGGATGCGGCACTTGGCGCCATCACGTCGTTCCATTACGCCGAATCGCACAAGTCGGCGGAGAACAAGGCGTTTACCGAAGCGTATGGCAAGGCGTATCCCAAGGACCGGCCGAACTTCATGGCGGTCGCCGGCTACGACGGCATGCGGCTGATCGCCGAAGTGCTGAAGAAAACCGGCGGCAGCACCGACGGAGAGAAATTCGTGGCGGCAGCCAAGGGGATGAGCTGGGTGAGCCCGCGCGGAAAGATCACGATCGACACCGACACGCGCGACATCGTGCAGACCGTCTACATCCGCAAGGTCGAGAAGGTCGGCGGCAAGCTGCAAAACGTCGAGTTCGACCAGGTTCCCGACGTCAAGGACCCGGGCAAGCAGTAGAGGGATCGCGGAGCGCGCGGCGCGCGCCCCGCTTTCGACATCCACCGACCCAGGAGACTCGCATGACCATTCTCTTCGACGGCGTCGCATCGGGCATGCTGCTGTTCCTGATCAGCGTCGGTCTCTCGGTGACGCTCGGGCTCATGAACTTCGTGAACCTCGCACATGGCGCGTTCGCGATGCTGGGCGGCTACGTCTGCGTGCTGATGCTCAACCGCCTGGGCGTGCCGTTCCTGCTGACGCTGCCGATCGCCGCCGCGATCGCCGCCGTCGTCGGAGTGATCCTCGAACGCACGCTCTACCGGCGCCTGTACGGCGCGTCTCACCTCGATCAGGTGCTGTTCTCGATCGGGCTCGTGTTCATGGCGATCACGACCGCGAACTACTTCTTCGGCTCGCAGCAGCAGCCGATGGAGCTGCCGGCGTTCTTGCGCGGCCAGCTGAGCGTGCCCGGCGTCGATATCGGCGCATACCGGCTGTTCCTGATCATCGTGGGCGCCGCGATCGCGGCGGCTCTGCAGTGGATGCTGACGCGCACGCGCTTCGGAGCGGAGCTGCGCGCTGCCGTGGACAAGCCGCGCACGGCACGCGGGCTCGGCATCAACGTCGATCGTGTATTCAGCCTCGCGTTCGCTCTCGGCTCGGCTTTGGCCGGGCTGGGCGGGGCGCTGGGCGTGGAGGCGCTCGGCCTCGACCCCGAGTTTGCGGTGAAGTACATCGTCTATTTCCTGATCGTCGTCGCCGTCGGCGGAACCGGCAATATCATGGGATCGCTGTATGCGTCGCTGATCATCGGCATCGCGGACGTCGTCGGCAAGTACTACCTACCGCAGGTCGGTGCGTTCGTCATCTACGCCGTGATGGTTGTGATGCTCATCGTGCGGCCGCAGGGCCTGTTCGGCAGGAGCGCTGCCCGATGAGCTCGAACCCGATCACCTCGACGGCGAGCGACGCGCCGGTCAGGACGCTGCATGGCGTCGAAGTCGGTCCGTTCGTTCGCGTGTCGCGCTGGCAGCCGGCCGAGTACGTCTTCTGGCTGTTGCCCGTCGTCGGTTGGTTCGCTTTTCCGGACAACCTGCCGCTGCTCTCTCAAATCGCGATCACCGGGCTTTTCGCGCTTTCGCTCGACCTGATCCTCGGTTACGCGGGAATCGTCTCGCTGGGTCACGCAGCGTTCTTCGGCCTCGGCGCCTACACCGCGGGCCTGCTCGCGAAGCATGGTTTCGGCGATCCGCTGCTCGGTCTGGCGACGGCGATCGCGCTCACGGCCGCCGCGGGCTTTTTCACGAGTTTCCTTGTGCTGCGCGGCGCCGATCTCACACGCCTGATGGTGACGCTCGGCGTCTCGCTGATGCTGTTCGAAGCCGCGAACAAGCTGACCGACTTCACCGGCGGCCTGGATGGCCTGCAGGGCATCGAGATGAAGCCGCTGCTCGGGCTTTTTACGTTCGACATGTACGGCAAAGTTGGCTACATCTACTGCGTCGTCGTGCTCTTCCTGTTGTTCTGGCTGGCGCGCCGGGTGGTCAATTCACCGTTCGGTCTGGAGCTGCGCGGCATTCGTCTCAACGCGGCCCGGATGCCGGCGCTCGGAGCGCCCGTTCATCGGCGGCTCGTCGCGATCTACACGATCGGCGCCGCGTATGCAGGCGTGGCCGGTGCGCTGCTCACGCAAACCACGCAATTCGTGTCGATCGACGTGCTCGGCTTCCCCCGTTCAGCCGAAGTGTTGCTGATACTCGTGCTCGGCGGCACCGGGAGCCTCTACGGCGCGCTGCTCGGCGCGATCGTGTTCATGGTCGCGCATCAGCTGCTGTCGGACATCAACCCGCAGTACTGGCAGTTCTGGCTCGGGCTGCTGCTCGTCCTTGTCGTGCTGTTCGCGCGCGAAGGGGTCATGGGAGGGCTTCGGCGGCTCCAGGCACTCGTTCCCGGCCGCCGGCCTCGGGAGGCACACGCATGACCTACTCACTGCAGACCCGCAACCTGGTCCGCAAGTTCGGCGGATTCGTCGCCACCGACAACGTGACGCTCAACGTGGCGGCAGGCGGCCGGCACGCGCTGATCGGTCCCAATGGCGCCGGCAAGACGACGCTCATCAATCTGCTCACCGGCTTTCTCGAGCCGACGTCCGGCGAAGTGATCCTGAGCGGCGAGGAAGTGACATCGCTCGCACAGCACGAGCGCGTCAAGCGCGGGCTCGCGCGCACCTTCCAGATCAACCGGCTCTTCGCCGACATGACGGCGCTTGAATCGGTGACGCTCGCCGTCTGCGAGCGCCGCGGGCTCGGCGGGAAGTGGTGGCGTCCGGCGGCAGCGCATTCGGAAGCGCTCGACGAAGCGGCAGAGCTGCTGTCGCGTCTGCGGCTCTCCGACGTCGCGAACGCGCGCGTGGGCGACCTCGCGTACGGCAAGCAGCGCCTGATCGAGATCGCGCTTGCGCTTGCCTCGCAACCGCGCGTGCTGTTGCTCGATGAGCCCGCTGCGGGCGTGCCGACGCTAGAAAGCCGCGAGCTGTTCGAGACGATCGCGCGGCTGCCGCGCGACGTCACGATCCTGCTGATCGAGCACGACATGGACCTCGTATTCCGCTTCGCAGAGCGCATCTCGGTGCTCGTGAGCGGAGCGTTGCTGATCGAGGACGTGCCGGAGGCGATCGCGAAAGATCGCCGCGTGCGCCAACTCTACCTGGGCGAGGCGGGCCATGGCTGAGCTCTTGCGAATGGACGGCGTGTGGAGCGGGTACGGCAATGCGATCGTGCTCGAGGATGTGAGCCTCGAGCTGGAAGAGGGCGACAGCCTGGCGCTGCTCGGCCGTAATGGCATGGGCAAGACGACGCTGCTCGCAACACTCGTCGGTGCCGCGCGCCAGACCCGCGGGACGATCCGTTTCGCGGGTCAGGACATGGGGCGCGTGGCGGGACACCGGCGTGCACATGCGGGACTGGGCTGGGTGCCGCAGGAGCGCGACATCTTCCCCTCGCTCACCGTCGAGGAGAACCTGACGGTCGTGGCGCGTTCGGGACCATGGGATCTCGAGCGCGTCTACGACACGTTTCCCCGTCTGCGCGAGCGTCGCGCCAACATGGGCAACCAGCTCTCGGGAGGCGAGCAGCAGATGCTCGCGATGGGAAGGGCGCTGCTGCTCAACCCCAGGTTGCTGTTGCTCGACGAGCCGCTCGAAGGGCTCGCGCCGCTGATCGCGCAGGAGTTGCTCGCCGTCATCGATCAGATGGTAAGCGAGCGCAGCATGGCGGTGATCCTGGTCGAGCAGCACGCGCACCAGATCCTCCCGCTTACGCGCCAAGCGGTCGTGCTCGAGCGCGGCCGCGTCTCCTGGAGCGGTGCCAGCGAGACCTTGTCGGCCGACCACGCGCTGCTCGACCGTCTGATCGGCGTCAACGCGGGCTGAAACGCACGATTGTTCTGGAGCCGCCATGAAGAAAGCGATTGACATCATCCGTGCCGAGCACCGGGCGCTGGCCGCCGTGTTGTCGGCGCTAAAGGCTTTCGTCGACGGCATGGCCGAGGGCAAATTCGCAGCCGATTTCGAGCTTCTGGGCGACATGATCCGGTACTTGACCGAAGTACCCGATCAAGTTCATCACCCGAAAGAGGACCTCTACCTGTTCGCGGCGCTGCGTAAGCGCAGCCCGGAAGCCACGGCGATCCTCGACGAGCTCGAGGACGAGCATCGCAACATCCACGCCGAATGGAACGCCCTCGCGCGCGCCCTCGACGATTTCAGGAGCGCCGGCATGAGCGGTCTCGCGGCGTTCCGCGAGGCGGTGAACCGCTACTACGATTTCCAATGGCAGCACGTTTCCAAGGAGGAGAGCAGGGTGATCCCGCTTGCGATCGATGTGCTCCCTCCGCAGGACTGGGCTGCGATCGACTCCGCCTTCGCGGCGAACGACAACCCGTGGGAAGGGCCGGCCGGCAAGTTCAGGCAACTCTTCACGCGCATCGTTACGATCGCCCCCGCACCGATCGGCGTCGGGCCGAACGCGGGTGCAGCTTGACCGCAAGCGCATGATGAAGGTTCACGGTTATTTCCGCTCTGGCGCCGCGTGGCGCTTGCGCATTGCGCTCAACCTGAAGGGCATCGCGGTTGACGAGGCGTTCGTGCATTTGCGCAAGCGCGAGCAGGCGGCGCCGGCGTTCCGGACACTCAATCCGCAGCGGCTCGTGCCGGTGCTCGAGCACGACGGCGCGGTGCTGACGCAATCGCTCGCGATCATCGAGTATCTCGAAGAGATCCAACCGCATCCGCCGCTGCTGCCATCGAGGCCGGTCGACCGGGCGTTCGTGCGCGCGATCGCGCTCGCGATCGCGTGCGACATCCATCCGCTCGATAATCTCCGCGTTCTGAGCTATCTAAAGGATGACTTCGGCATCGACGACGCCGGCCGTGATCGTTGGTACGCGCACTGGGTTGCGCAAGGGTTCACCGCTCTGGAAACGATCCTCGCGGGCGATCCGCGCGTCGGTGCCTTCTGTTTCGGCGACACGCCTTCGCTCGCCGACATCTGCCTCGTTCCGCAGATGGGCAACGCGGAACGGATGAAATGCCCGCTTGACGCCTATCCGACCTTGCGGCGAATTCGCGATGCCGCGCTCGAGCTGTCCGCGTTCGCGTTGGCCGAGCCCGACCGCCAGCCGGATGCGCAGTAGCCGTTATTACTTCCCGAAAGACCTGACGTTTCCCCCGTAACGCGTCCGCGTCGGCGCGCGATACGGCCAGATTGAATCGATAGCCGCGGCGCTCTGCCCGAGGATCTTGCGCAGCGTGGAGACCTGCACCTGCAGGTTGTTCACCTCCACGACGAGCCCCGGCCATACGGTGGCGAGGAGTTCGTCCTTCGTGATCAGCGTGCCGGGACGATCGACGAACGCGACCAGCAAATCGAACGCGCGAGCACCGATCGCGACCGGCGTACCTTCCGCGACGAAGACGCGCTCACTCGGGCGCAGTTCAAAGCGGCCGAAGCGGCGGGGTATGGAGGGCGGGGCGAATTCGGGAGCGTTGCGCATGTTCGGATGCGAGTCGGACTGGAGGCAGTCTGGCGCCCGCGCGGCTTCAGCGGCTCGCGACGCGTTGACGATACGCTGCGGCAAGAAAGGATCGTACGCAGGCCTCGCGCTCGGATACGAGCGCAAATTCGCTGCAGGCGCGCTCCGCGATAGCCACATTCTGCAACGGAGTGCCATCGCGCAGGAACAGGCCGGCGACGGCGGTGAAAAGGCCGATCGCGACCAGAAACGATAAGGCCACGGCGACAATGGTCTGGCCAAGGGGGCAAGCGAGCACGGGCATGGTGTTCATGGTGATCTCGTTGTGGTCGCGCTTCAGTCCGGAGAAGTCTGGTGCTGCTGGAACGGACGTTGCGACGTGCAGGGCGCTTCTGTCCTTTGGCTGGCCTTAAACGTTCTGAAACGCGTCCTGAAGGACAGCAATCCGCGCGCGATTCCACTCGTAAGGTACGGCTAGCAGTAACCGCCTGCTGATACAAAGCAGTCAGTTCTGCTTCGTCGATTCGGCCACACCGATTGACGCGTTGCTTGTCTCGCTGTACGTGCTAGTGTCGGGGCGTGAGGTCGACCCGCGTCAGTCGCCACGTGAACGCTCCGCGCGCGATCGTCTATCGCGCGCTTCTCGATGCACGCGCGGTCGCGACGTGGATGGTGCCGACCGGCATGACCAGCCACGTGCATGCGTTCGACGCCCGCGAAGGTGGCTCATTTCGAATCTCCCTTACGTACGACGCGCCCACTGGAACCGGCAAGACGACTGCGAACACCGACACGTTCCACGGCCGCTTCGTGAGGCTGGTGACGAATGAGCAGGTTGTCGAAGTGGTCGAGTTCGAGACGATAGATCCCGCGCTGCGCGGCGAAATGACGATCACGATCGCGCTCGCCGATGCAGATGGCGGCACCGAAATCCTCGCTGTCCACGATAGGCTACCGCGCGGGTTAGCGACCGCCGACAACGAGGCCGGCTGGCGGTCGTCGCTCGCGAAACTCGCCGCGCTCGTCGAGGCGGGCTAGAACGCGCGCGACCTAGCTCGTGATCCGGGGCTTTGCATTCCGATAATGGATGTCAGAAATTCTTGAGCTCGACTGCTTCTCTTGCGTACTTCTAACGGAGCCGTTACGAAGGCTGGGGAGAGCAGTTCACGTGCCACACCCTGAACGATCGTCGTATCCAAGCAACCATTGTGGATCGTATTGTCACAGCCTTGCGCGGTCGCTGCCGTTAGGTATTCGATGGCGGCACGGATTATCGACTCATAACCCGAAGGTCGCAGATTGAAATCCAGCCTCCGCAACCAAACAGTCGAGGGCCTGCAGCGATGCAGGCCCTTTGTTTTTGACTTTTGGGGAAATTACCCGAAGAAGGCGACGTTAAGCGATACGTTGGCGCAGGCTAACAACGCGCTGGGTGCGTTGCCGCTTCGGGCGATGCCGACGTGACATGAGGCAAGCTCAAGCCCAAGAGTCAATGCCATGGGTTGGCGCGCAACCACTGCATTGAGTTGTTATTCGCCGCCTCCCGGATAGCGGCGGGCAGGATCGCAGCGAGCGCACGTGCATCGCGCACGCGGTCGAAGGACATGGACGAAGCACGCAAGCCCTCAGGATCGACTTCCAACACAAACGCGAACGGCGAGACATCATGCGGATACCGGATGTACACAGGCCCGGAAAGCGTCTCCAACCGCACCATTGCACCGCTCCCTGCGGAGACTACCCGGGTGATACCTACTGCCCGCAGTTGCTGCGCGTAGGGCTTTGCCAACTGGGAAAGCTCTGGCTGTTCGATTTCAGGGAAGTGCGCGGCTGAAGCGCAGGCGCATAGCAGGAGGAGCGGTAGCAGTCGGGCAAGCATCATCCGGGTTTAGCATACCGATTCCCCATTAGTTGCGCGTCCGCCGCCGCTAGGCTGCCATCGACGAGCGGCACGTAATCGACGAACGGGAGATCGCCGAGCCCAGAGCCTTCGGCTCGCGCGATCCAAGACGGTGACGTCGGTGTCGTTGTGCGCGGTGTTACAGGCGCGTACGCTCAGGACATGACCGCCAGGATCGATCTTTTTCGGGCGCGGAGACAGCGTGCATCGTCAACACGACGCGCTTTTGGCTCGGCCGCCTCGCCCAAATCGCGCTCGAGCGCGGTCAGGTGGTTCGCGCCACGTCGTGGGCGAACTCTGATTTTTGCAAGACGCAAGGAGGATTAACCGTGGATGTTCGTGCAGCCGTCGCTCACAAGGCTGGAGCGCCTCTGACAATCGAAACGGTGCAATTGGCGGGCCCGAAAGCGGGCGAAGTTCTGGTGGAGATCAAGGCGACCGGCATTTGCCATACCGACGAATTCACCCGCTCGGGCGCCGACCCCGAGGGTTTGTTCCCGGCGATCCTCGGTCACGAGGGCGCCGGCATCGTCGTCGACATCGGCCCGGGCGTGACGAGCGTCAAGAAAGGCGACCACGTCATTCCGCTATACATGCCCGAGTGCCGGCAGTGCAAGTCGTGCCTGTCGCGCAAGACCAATCTGTGCACGGCGATTCGCGCGACGCAAGGCAAGGGCGTGATGCCGGACGGTACCAGCCGTTTCTCGCTCGGTGGAAATCCCGTGCATCACTACATGGGTTGCTCCACGTTCGCCAACTTCACCGTCCTGCCCGAGATTGCGATCGCCAGGATTCGCGATGACGCTCCCTTCGACAAGGTCTGCTATATCGGCTGCGGCGTCACCACCGGCATTGGCGCAGTGATCAACACCGCCAAGGTCGAGCCGGGTGCGAACGTGGTCGTATTCGGGCTGGGCGGCATCGGGCTCAATGTGGTCCAGGGAGCGCGCATGGCGGGCGCCAACAAGATCATCGGCGTCGATCTGAATCCGACCCGCGAAAAGCTCGCCCGCAAGTTCGGAATGACCCACTTCGTCAATCCGAAGGAGGTCAAGGGCGATCTCGTGCCCTATCTGGTGGACCTCACCGATGGCGGCGCCGACTACAGCTTCGAATGCGTCGGGAATGTCGATGTAATGCGTCAGGCGCTGGAGTGCTGTCACCGCGGATGGGGCGTATCGGTGATTATTGGGGTTGCGGGCGCCGGCCAGGAAATCCACACCCGTCCGTTCCAGCTCGTGACAGGTCGCGTGTGGAAGGGTACGGCATTCGGCGGTGCACGCGGCCGCACCGACGTGCCGAAGATCGTCGATTGGTACATGGACGGCAAGATCAATATCGATGATCTGATCACTCACGTGCTGCCGCTGGATCGGATCAACGAAGGCTTCGACCTCATGCACGAGGGCAAGTCGATCCGGGCCGTGGTGACGTACTGATGTCGCGTATCGGACTGCAGCTGTTTGCAGAGATGCACCCAACGCTATTTGCTTGCCTCCGCGCCCACGAACGCGTCACAAGCATCATCGGCTCGTCATCGCGCCCGCAGCGACGCGGGTGCGAGGTACTGCTGGCGGTAGGTTTCGAATGGCGCGTCGTCCTTGGCCTCGATCATCTGCTGCTTGTCGACGGAGTCTTGCGCCATCGTGACGAAATGAGTCTCGATTGACGCAGCCAGCGGCTGCTGCTGCAGAACGCCCTTGTGCTGAAGCGAATACGCGCGCGCGAAATCAAAGTACGACCCGGCGAATCGCTCGGTGGTCTCGCGCAAGACGCGGGCGGAGGGCAGCGATGCGGGCTCGTCCGAAGCGACGATGGCGGCCACGAGCGCCTGATGGTGGGCGCTGGTGCCGTGGACCGCGTCGAGGGCCGCAGCGATCGGAGCGCATTCGGCTAGCAAGCCGCGGGCCCATTCACGCAGGTTCACGTTGCTACCGTTGTGCTCGAGTTGCAGGCCCGGTTCGCGCCCGCGCGCGGCCACCTTCACCTTGTTGCGTGCGATGGCCTTGATCTCGGCCGGCGTATCGGGCGGGCTTTCGGCGAGCAGGCAGTGCAGGAGGAAGATGTCGAGGAAGCGCGCGGTCTGCGCGGTGATGCCGACCGGACAGAATGGATCGAGGTCGATGGCGCGCACCTCGACATACTGCACACCGCGCTCGCGCAGGGTGCGCAGCGGCCGTTCGCCGGGCACGACCACGCGTTTGGGGCGAATCGTGCTGTAGAACTCGTTCTCGATCTGCAGCAGGGACGTCGCAAGTTGGCGATAGTCGTCGCCTTCGCGGATGCCGATCTGCGCGTACGGTGCATGGGGCTGCGTGAGCGCCGCGTCGAGTGAGGCGGCGTAGCTCTCGAGATCGTTGTAACTTACGGCGAGCGCTTCCTGGGCGTCGCTAAGGTAGCCGAGACGCCCCATCCGCAGCGACGTGGCGTAGGGAAGGTACACGATGCCGGGCGCCAGCTCGCAGAGCTCGTGCGAACGATCCTTGACGAAGCTCGCGCACGCCACAGGCGAGGCCCCGAAGAGGTAAAGCAGCAGCCACGCGCGGCGCCGGAAGTTACGAATAAGCGCGAAGTACGCCGAGTTGGCGTCGCGATGTTGAGCGAAGGGCCAAGCATCGTCGGGCAGCGAAAAATTGTAATGGACGCCACAGATCAGCTGCATGCGTCGTCCGTAGCGGTGCGACAGTCCGATGCGGTACACGGTTTTTGCCCGGCCCACGTTCGAGCGCCCATAGCGCGCAATCGGAATCGCGTCCTCTTCCGGCAAGTCACATGGCATGCTGGCGCACCAGAGCATCTCGTCGCCGAGATGACGGTAGGCGAACCGATGAAGATCCTCGAGCTCGTCGAGGCAGGCGTCGGCGCTGGTATGCACGCCGGTGATGAACTCGAGCTGGGCTTCACTGAAGTCGGTGGTGATGTGCGGGTGGGTCAACGCAGCGCCGAGCTCCCGCGGATGCGGCGTCATGGCGAGCCTGCCGTCGGAGCGCACGCGCAAGCTTTCCTTTTCGATCCCGCGTCGCATCCCCGCGAGGACCGCGGGGGAGAGGTCACGAAGTTGTGCTTGTAGCGCTGTCATGGGGGCGGAGGAGCGACGAGACGTCAAGAGTAGAGCAATTCACTGGAACTCAGTATCGATCACGTGCTCTTCCTCGATCAACCCGATTCAGCCAGCCACTGCCTGATCTGCGCGTAGACCTCCGGTCGACTGAGCAGGTCGAGATGGTTGATGCCATAGGCCACCCGTTGTCGCGAGTCGTCGAACGTCGAGGCAATCTATCGCGATCTGGCTGTGCCATCAGATACGCAAGTCGCCGCACAGCCCACTCGCGTCGAGCTCGACCACGGCCACGCCATCGAGCACCAGCCGTGGTAGTGGGTCGCTTTCTTTTCGCGCAATCAAATTCGTGCCCGACGATGCCGCCCAGATCCGGAAGAGTCGCTCGGAGGTCGCCTGGTAGGCGATGCGCCAGTGCGCGATTCCGCCGCGCTCGGTTCAAGTCGCGCCACAGCTCAGTCCGTCCGATATCGTATATTTGCAGGGCACAGCAGTTGCTCGACATGCCGTGGTACGGCTTTGTCGATGATCATGAGCGGTTCATGCAGTTCCGCAACGCTGCTGCGCAAAGAAAAAGCGGATCATCTCGGCGGAGGCGTCCGGTCCACTCGCGTCGGTGAATGATCCGCTCGCGCTGCCGCCCGACCAGGCGTGTCCGGCGCCATGCAGCAGCCAGTGCTCTACCACGGGCCGGTTGGCAGCGTCGGCGTAGACGGTGCGGGTGTACGCACGTCCACCCGACGCAACGCCGTTCTGCGTGGTAGCGCTCAGGCCCGAGCAAGCAGCGGTGGCTTGCTCGACAATTGCGGCGGCGTTTCGAGCGTCCACGGTACGGTCTCCGTCGCCATGAAAGATGATCGTCGACACTCCCTGCGCAGCCTCCGTCCCGCGCGCCGATGATTGCGGGTCGAGATTGCGTCTGCTCACCCGACCTGCGCTGCCCTGCATCGCGCCGAATGCAGAAGCCATGTTGTGCGCTGCTCCGTACGGCAGGCCCGAATGGGCTCCGACTGCGGCATAGAGCTCAGGGTAGGTGGCGCCAAGAACCACGGCCATCGCAGCCCCGGCGGACATCCCCGCTACGAAGATGCGACGCTCATCAATCCGATAGCTCGCCGCGACTTCGCGTGTGATGCCGGCAATGAGCGCAGGCTCACCGCTTTCTCGGCTCTGATCTTCCGATCGGAACCAATTCCAGCACTTCGCTCCGTTCGCATTTGCGCATTGGGCAGGATACACAACCATGAAACCGTGCTGCTCGGCGAGCGGGTTCATCTGCGTGCCCGCTGCAAAATCGTCTGGGGATTGCGTACAGCCATGCAGCATCACCACCATCGGTAGGCGTTCGTCCAACTTATCCCAATAACTCGCAGGGACGTAGAGCTTGTAAGCGCGGGTACCGGCATGATTCGTGAACGAGCGGCTGAGGAACTCACCGAGACCTGCCTGATGATTGGACGATGACGTACCGATCAGTGCATCGGCAACTCTATCCGGCTCCGCGCTGATATCGCGGGCGGTCCCCTCGATAGTTACTCCGCGCCGGGCTGGTGCGGCGGCGGGATCGTGCAGCCCTGCAGCGGAGAGTGCCTGTTGGATCGTGTCGGTGACGCTCTTAAGCGGGCCCGATTGCGTATCGAGGCCTGCAGAGGCGAGCGCCCGATGGATCGCGTGGGTGATTTGATTACTATCGAACTGACCAGTCCGGAGTGGTGTTTTGGTCAACCGGGTTGCAGCGAGCAAACTGTCGAGAATTTTCAAGACTCATCTTTCTGGGGAAGAAAGCGTCAATGAACACGGTCGGCAAGCGCGCGACGAACTGCCGGGCTGGCGTGAAATGCTCCGAGCACGACGACCGATTGGATGGTCGCGAGGGCCAACTCAGGCGGGACATCGTTGGCGATCCGCGCAAGACCGAGTACCTGAATTTGAAGCATCTGTCCTGCAGCTTGCGCACGTTCCAGGTCTGCGCGGCTGAAGTGCTGCAGACCGAGCACGAGGGTACGGCGTGCAATCGTTGTCTTGACCTGGTCGGCGTGCACCGACAGCTGATTTCGGATCGCCGTTCGGATCAGGTCGGTCCGGTTCGAATAGAAGCCCTCCTGCACCAGGAGGTCGATCTGCCCAAGATCGACCACGCCGAGGTTGATCGTCAGCTTCTCGGTTTCGCCGATCCGCGGACGCGGTTCCGATGCCAGCAATACCATCTGTATATCCGCTATATACCATCTATATGGATGGCATTAGAGCACGGATCTACGGCAACGGCAATCCTGACGTCGTCCAACGGAGCTGAACCATCTATCTTCGGAGTTCTCGCTACGTTGTCTTGGCGTCGTCTTGTGGTCGCGCCAACGGAAAGGGTGGATAGATGGCAATGCCCGAAAGCTCGGATGCCTTCGTTTTCTTCGGTGCGACCGGCGATCTGGCTTACAAGCAGATCTTCCCCGCGCTGCAGGCGCTTATCCGGGGCGGCCACCTGAACATGCCGATCATCGGCATGGCCCGCTCAGGCTGGACGCTGGACAAGCTGCGTGTTCGGGCGCGCGACAGCGTCGAGCACAATGGCGGTGTCGATGCCGACGCGTTTGCGAAACTGTCGGGACGACTGCAGTACGTCGGCGGCAACTACCAGGATCCGGCGACCTACGAGCGTCTGCGGCAGGCGCTGCGCGGGACGGCGCGTCCGCTGCACTATCTCGCCATTCCTCCGAGCATGTTCGCTCCCGTGGTGCAGGGTCTGGCGAAGGCGGGCTGCGCGAAGGATGCGCGGGTCATCGTCGAAAAGCCATTCGGCCGCGACCTTGCCTCGGCGCAGGCGCTCAACCGCACACTTCACGAAGTGTTTCCCGAGTCGGCGGTGTTCCGCATCGACCATTATCTGGGCAAGGAGGCAGTGCAGAACCTGCTTTATTTTCGCTTTGCCAATGCTTTCCTCGAACCGGTCTGGAACCGCAATTTCGTCGACAGTGTCCAGATCACCATGGCCGAAACTTTCGGCGTGCAGGGCCGCGGCAGCTTTTACGAGGAGGTCGGCGCGATCCGCGACGTGGTGCAGAACCATCTGCTGCAAGTGATGGCGCTGCTGGCGATGGACGCGCCGGTCGGCCGCAATACGGATGCGATGCGTAACGAGAAGCTGCGCTTGTTCCGCGCCATGCGAGCGCTCGACCCAAAGCAGGTCGTGCGCGGCCAGTTTCGCGGCTACCGCGATGAACCCGGCGTGGCGCCGGACTCGCAGGTCGAAACCTTCGCTGCGCTGTGCCTGCATATCGACACGTGGCGCTGGGCCGGCGTGCCGTTCTACATACGCACCGGCAAGTGTCTTCCGATCACAACCACCCAAGTCATCGTCGATCTGAAATGCCCGCCGGTGGCGATCTTCGACGAGATCAATTCGGCGCAATCAAACTACTTTCGTTTTCGTCTGAGCCCCGAGGTGGTGATCGCGGCAGGGGCAAGGGTCAAGCGGCCGGGCGAGGACATGGTGGGAGACGCCGTGGAGCTCGTCGCCCGACATGTCATTACCGGCGAGAAATCTCCCTACGAGCGGCTGTTGGGTGATGCCATTCGCGGCGACGCCTCGCTCTTCACCCGCGACGACGTTGTCGAGGCGGCGTGGCGCGTGATCGACCCGATACTCCGCAGTTTCGCTCCGGTCGAAGAATACGAGCCGGGCACTTGGGGTCCCGCCCCAGCGCGTGCAGTCATCGCCGACGAGGAAGGCTGGCACAACCCGAAGCCCGAGGAGAGTCTTCCGTGCTAGGCGGTGGCGAGGTCGTGCTCAAGATCGAGCGCATCGGCGATTTGCTCGATCACGAGCTACCCGATTTTTTCGGCGCTTCGCCGGGCGTGGCAGCCATGAATCAGGAGCGAACATGAACAAAGCCCAAGAGCTGCACCACCTCGGCCAGAGCCTCTGGCTGGACAACATTACCCGCGAGATTCTCGACAACGGCACGTTGCGCCGCTACATGAACGAGTTTGCGGTCACGGGACTGACCTCGAATCCGACCATTTTCGACGAGGCGATCGGCAATACCGCCGCCTACGACGAAGGCATCCGCGCCAAGGCAAAGGCAGGCAAGTCCGGTGAAGCGCTGTTTATTGAGCTGGCGCTCGAAGATCTGCGCCGGGCCGCCGATTTGTTCCGTCCGGTTTTCGATGCCACCGACGGCGTCGACGGCTGGGTATCGATGGAAGTGTCGCCGCTGCTCGCGAACGATACCTCGGGCAGCATCGACGCAGCCGCGCGCATTCACGGCCAAGCCGAGCGGCCCAATCTGTACGTGAAAATTCCGGGCACGCCGGAGGGCGTTCCGGCGATCGAGGAATCGATCTTCAATGGTGTGCCGATCAATGTCACGCTGCTGTTCTCGCGCGAGCAATACGTCGCCGCAGCCGAGGCCTATCTGCGCGGCATCGAACGACGCATCGGTGCCAAGCGCGATCCGGGCGTCGCCTCGGTCGCCTCGCTGTTCGTGAGCCGGTGGGACAAGGCGGTGGGCGACAAGGCACCGCGCGAGTTGCGCAATCGGCTCGGCATCGCGATCGGCGGCCGCACCTACCGCGCGTATCGTGAGCTGCTCGCGTCGCCCCGCTGGCGCAAGCTCGCCGCGGCCGGCGCACGTCCGCAGCGCCTGCTCTGGGCCAGCACCGGAACCAAGGATCCCAAGGCGTCGGACACGCTATATGTCGAAGCCCTGGTGGCGCCCGACACCATCGATACCATGCCCGAAAAGACGCTGCGCGCCTTCGCCGAGCACGGCGAGATCAAGGGCGTGATGGCTGAAGACAGCGGAGATGCCGAAACGGAGCTGGCGAGCTTCGCGAAGGCCGGCATCGATATCGACGCGCTCGCCATCCAGTTGCAGCGTGACGGCGCGCAGGCGTTTGTGAAATCGTGGCAGGAGCTGATGGCGCGCATCGCGGAAAAGAGTGAGGCGCTTGCCCATGCCGGCTAGCGCCACGATTCATGGCTGAAATGCGCTACCGCGGATTGCGCCGGTAACGCCGGTGAGCACGCATATCAGTCCGCTGGCCGGACAGCCCGCGCAGGCCGCGCAGCTGGTGGATGTCGCGAAGCTCGTCGCGGCCTATTACGGCCTTCGGCCCGATCCCTCGGTGCCGGCGCAGCGCGTGTCCTTCGGCACATCCGGCCATCGCGGCACTTCGTTCGACAAGAGCTTCAACGAGGCGCACGTGCTCGCCATCACCCAGGCGATCTGTCTCTATCGCCGGGGACATGGTATCGACGGGCCGCTCTTCATCGGCATCGACACGCACGCTTTGTCAGTGCCGGCCTTCGAGAGTGCGCTCGAAGTACTGGCCGCCAACGGCATCGAAACGTTGATCGCAAAGGACGGCGCGAACGGCGGTGCATTCACGCCGACGCCGGCGGTGTCGCACGCTATTCTCGTTTACAACCGCGGACGCGAAAGCGGGCTCGCCGACGGCATCGTGGTGACGCCTTCGCACAATCCGCCCGATAACGGCGGCTTCAAATACAACCCGCCGAACGGCGGCCCCGCCGACACCGACGCCACCGGCTGGATCGAAGCCAGAGCGAACGCGCTGCTGGAAGGCGGCTTGAAAGATGTGCGGCGCATTTCGTTCGATCGGGCGCGATGCGCGGCGACCACGCGAGAGCACGATTTTCTAAGCGCGTATGTCGACGACCTCGGCAGCGTGATCGATCTCGATGCCATCCGTGATTCCGGCATTCGCATGGGCGTCGATCCCATGGGCGGCGCCGGTGTCCATTACTGGGGCAGGATCGCCGAGCGCTACAAGCTCGATCTGACAGTGGTCAGCGACGAAGTCGATCCGACGTTCGGTTTCATGACCCTGGACTGGGACGGCCGCATTCGCATGGATCCATCCTCGGCTTACGCGATGCAGCGCCTGATCGGCCTCAAGCACAGCTACGATATCGCGTTCGCCTGCGACACCGATCACGATCGCCATGGCATCGTGACTGCTGGCGAAGGCTTGATCCCTTCAAACCACTATCTGGCGGTTGCGGTCGACTACCTGTATCGGAACCGCGCCCGCTGGAACCCGGCAGCGGCAGTAGGCAAGACCGTGGTCAGCAGCGCCATGATCGACCGCGTGACGGCCAAGTTGGGTCGCAAACTCTACGAGGTTCCGGTCGGCTTCAAATGGTTCGTCGACGGACTGCTCGACGGCTCGCTCGGTTTCGGCTGTGAAGAAAGCGCCGGTGCTGCTTTTTTGCGCGTTGACGGCACGGCGTGGACGACCGACAAGGATGGCATCGTGTCCGCACTGCTTGCGGCGGAAATGACCGCGCGCAGCCGCCGCGATCCCTCCGAGCTGTATCGTGATCTGACCCGCGATCTCGGTGCGCCGGCAGGCGACCGGATCGAGGCGCCGGCGACGCCTGAGCAGAAGCGCAAGTTGGCGAAGCTCTCGCCGCAACAGGTGCAGATCACCGAGCTAGCCGGCGAGCCGATTGACGAGGTGCTCGATCGCGCGCCGGGCAATAACGCACCGATCGGCGGCATCAAGGTGATCGCCGCAAGTGGATGGTTCGCCGCGCGCCCGTCCGGCACCGAGGACATCTACAAGATCTACGCCGAGAGTTTCCGCGGTGTGGACCATTTGCGCATCCTGGTGCGAGAAGCGCAGGACATCGTCGATCGCGCGCTTCGGTAACGCTGACGCGGGTTGCGTTCGTCGGTGTGGCGCTCGACGTGTTTTGAAGTATCCCAAGGAGTGACGATGTCGGATCAGCTCGATCAGCTATGCATCAACACGATGCGCTTTCTGTCGGTGGACGCCGTGCAGAAAGCGAACAGCGGGCATCCGGGCATGCCTCTCGGCGCCGCGCCGATGGCGTACGTGCTGTGGACGCGCCTGCTCAAGCACAATCCGCGCAATCCGCGCTGGTTCGATCGCGATCGCTTCGTGCTTTCTGCCGGACACGGTTCGATGCTGCTCTACAGCCTGCTGCATCTCACCGGCTACGATCTTTCGCTGGACGACATCAAGCAGTTTCGCCAGTTCGGCAGCAGGGCGCCGGGACATCCGGAGCGCGGACATACCCCTGGAGTCGAGGTCACGACGGGACCGCTCGGGCAGGGCTTCGCCAACACGGTCGGCATGGCGATGGCCGAAGCGCAACTGGCGGCACGCTACAACCGTCCAGGACTCGAGGTGATCGATCACGCCACTTACGCGATCGTCAGCGACGGTGACTTGATGGAGGGCGTGGCTTCGGAGGCGGCTTCGCTGGCCGGCCACTTGCGGCTCGGCAAGTTGACTTGTCTGTATGACGACAACCGCGTCACGCTGGCCGCCGGCACCGACATCACGTTCTCGGAAGATCGTGCGCGGCGCTTCGAAGCTTACGGCTGGCACACCGTGTCGGTGCCGGACGGCAATGACCTTGCCGCAATCGACACCGCGCTGCGCGCCGCGCGGGCGGAAGCCTCGCGACCATCGCTGATTCTTGTACGTACACACATCGGCTTCGGCTCGCCGAACAAGCACGACACGTTCGAGGCGCATGGATCGCCGCTGGGCGCGGACGAGGTGCGCCTGACCAAGCAGAACCTCGGCTGGCCCACCGAGCCGCCGTTTCTGATTCCCGAAGAGGCGTTGGCGCATTTCCGCGAAGCGGTGCCGCGCGGTACACACGACGAAGCGACGGGCGATGATCGAATGAGCGCTTACGCGGAAGCTTTCCCGGAGCTCGCGCAGGAGCTGCGACGATCGCTGAGCGGAGAGCTGCCGCGCGACTGGGATGCGGACATGCCGGTGTTTCCCGCCGACGACAAGGGAATGGCGACGCGCGCGGCTTCGGGCAAGGTGATGAACGCCATCGCGCCGCGCGTGCCCGCATTGACGGGCGGCTCCGCGGATCTGGACCCTTCGACCCATACCGCGCTCAAAGGACTCGGCGATTTCAATCCCGCGGCGAGTAACGGCATCGACACTCAGGGTTCCGAACGTGGCGGCTGGAGCTACGCGGGGCGCAATCTGCATTTCGGCGTGCGCGAGCACGCGATGGGCGCGATCGTCAACGGCATGGCAGCACACGCAGGCACCGTGCCATACGGGTCGACCTTCCTCATCTTCTCCGACTACATGCGTCCGGCCGTTCGGTTGGCGGCGCTGATGGGCCTGCACGTCATCCATGTGTTCACCCATGACAGCATCGCGCTTGGCGAAGATGGCCCCACGCATCAGCCCGTGGAGCAGTTGGCAGCGCTGCGCGCCATTCCGAACCTGACCGTGATCCGCCCCGGCGATGCCAACGAAACCGCGGTCGCGTGGCGCGTCGCCTTGGAGACGCGAGATCGTCCGGTGCTGCTGGTCTTGAGCCGTCAGGACGTGTCGACGCTGGATCGCAGCCACTACGCGCCCGCTGACGGCCTGCGCCGCGGAGCCTATGTTCTATGCGATGCGCGCGACGGCAAGCCCGACCTGATCCTGATCGCGAGCGGTGCGGAAGTCGGGCTGATTGTGGCCGCTGCGGAGCGTTTGGGTGCCGAAGGTATCGCCGTGCGCTGCGTCTCGATGCCCAGCTGGGAGCTGTTCGACGCACTCGCGCAAGCCGATCGCGACGCCGTGTTACCGCCCGCGGTGCGCGCGCGGCTGGCAGTCGAAGCGGGGGCGGCGCAGGGTTGGCACCGCTATGTCGGCGACGCGGGTGACGCGCTCAGCGTCGAGCGCTTCGGCGCCTCTGCACCAGGGGAAGTGGTGTTGCACGAATACGGGTTCACCGTCGAGGAGGTCTGCAAGCGCGCTCGGGCGCTTCGGCACTGAAGGCAGCGCCAAAGTGACTCGTGTGGCTTCGTTTCCGTGCGACCTGCGGCCCACGCGACGCCGGTCAACGTTTCTTGGAGGACCGGCCATGAGTGCTCGCGAACAGTCGCCGCCGACGCACGCCGCGGGCACACCGTCGCTGGGCTCGGTGTTGCGATCCGTTGTCAGCCATCGCGGCGTCCAAACCGCCTTCGCCCTGTGGATCGTCGGCTACGTTGTCGTCCTATGGATTGCGCGTGGCTCGCTGCCCTTCGATCGCCCCGCGGTCGCGCGGCTGCCTTTCGCTTCGCAGATGGCTGCGCCAACTGTCGGATTGGTCGAGATCTTCGTGCTGATGGTGTTGGCCTTCCTGATAACCCGCAAGCGCGCCATCCCCGACATGGCCGCACGCGCGCCGGAGCGTCGCATCGCCTTGCGCGAGACGACCCTGGTGCTCGCGTACGCGGCTCTCGGTCAGGTCGGCGGCTGGATCGTCGGTTCGGCGCTGGGTTACCGCCCCTTTAGCTTCCACATTGCCGGCGCCGTATTTGGCTGCACCGTGACGCCAGAACCTCCTGAGGTCTGGATATGGGCGCTTTACAACTTCCTGGTCTTCGCGGTCGCACCCTACATCTATTTCCGGCGTCGCTACACAAACATCGAGCTCAATCTTCGCTCAACCAACCGCCGAAACGACACCCTGCTGATGTTCATCCTCTCGGCGATCGAATCCGCTTTCGAACTGAGCCTGTTCGACCAAAGCATCCTCAGCCTGAGCGCGCATCAGGTGCTCGTCGGCGCGCCGCTCAGTTTCGCGGTCTTCTTCATCGGGACGGTGTTGCCGACGATGGTTTTGATCTATGCGATCTTGCTTCCCCGCTACCTTAAGCTGACGGGGTCGGCGATCAGCACCGTACTGCTGGGTGGACTTACCTACGCTGCGACGCATATCGTCGAAGGGTGGTCGGCATTCGATTCGCCGCGGGACACCGTGCTTTCACTGATTTTCGTGCTGCTCACCTATTTTGGACCTGGGATGATCAAGAGCGTGCTGACGCTGCGCACGGGCAACGCCTGGGTTCACGCGCTCGGCTACCACGCCATCGCGCCACACGTGATCGTTGACGCGCCGCTTGTGGTGAAGATCTTTCGTATCACCTGAAAGGAAGCGGGGTTGGTCCGGCGCGTTCAACGGGTGCAGCACGATGCTCATTCCCTCTTGATTTCATGACCAGTGCCGACAGCAGCTTGTCGGAGAACGATTCGGTGTCGCGCGCGCAATTGCTCCAGGAGCGAGATCACGAGCGCCGGAACGTCCAGATCGACAGCCTCGTCGACCATCCAGCGACGTTCGCCCGAATCGGTAACATAGATTGCGCTGGCGGGCACGCGCGGATAGCCGAAATTGCAGAGTGAGTTGTACGGCATCACGCTTGGACCGCCTGTGATGCGTGTACGTATGCTACAACACGCGTCTGTTTCACTTATACTTTCGTCGATGCACGGTCGCGCTCGGCCGCGTTGGAGGTGATCCATCGGGTTGTTCCGGCATCTCCCGATCAAGCGGGCGGGACTCGAATATCGCGAGGAGTGGCAATCGATCGCGGTTGACCAACTCGCGCGCGAGAGAAGTGCCATTCGAAATCCGTGTCTGCTTCGCCGGGAAAAAAGCGTGCTTGCACCAGGCGGGCACCGCAGCGATGAAGGGAGAAGCTCATGGCTCGCCGTAATTCGCGTGGCAAGGGGCAAAGACCCGCTTCGGACAGACGTTCCGAACCCGAAGGCACACGGGCACTGCGGCTCTCCCGGCAGCGCAAGCTCTCGACCTCCAGGTTCCTGCAGGAGCTGGCCTCGCGACCGGAGTTCCTTGAGGGCGTGCGTCTTGGCGAGCTGCTCATCCCCGAGCCTTTGCGCCGGCATGGCCAGTGGGTAGTGCGCTCGGAAGACCTGCTCTCTTTTCACCTCGAATTCAGCAATCTGCAGGCGCAGATCTCCGCCGATGATCCCGACGGACCCGCCGTGCTCGCCGTCACGGGTCGCGGCGCGGCGTACATCACCCTGCACTTCGCGCCCCAGGCTATCGCCGAGCGCGTGTTTTTCGCAGCCGCTCCCGCTCCGACGATCACCGAAAAGGACGGCCACGTCGACGAGCAAACCGCGCAGCCGCCGCCATCCACTCCGCCGACGCCGCTGGAACCGCTCGCTCCGCCGCCAATCGGCACGCGGATCGCCTATCCGAGCCGCCTCGTGTTCCGCTTCGAGGAAACCCAGTTGCGCGCGGCAAAATGCTGGCCGGTGCGCTACACCCTCGCCGGCATCCTCGAGGCCTGCCGTGCGCTCAACCTCAACGTCACCGCCAATGCCCGCTACCAACCGCCGTTTCGCATAACCGACGTGCCGCCTTACCGCCAGGCGCGTGCGGCAAAGGTGCGCGAGGCCTACCGGCAGTTGAGCGTTGGCGACAAGACGACCGTGCTTGCGAGCGCACGGCGGAACGAGCAGTTGGCGCGCCGGCTCGGGTCGCAGGCGAGCGTCGTGCTGCTGCGTCGCGCCGACTTGCCCTATCCGGAGCCCGCGCTCGCCTTCGAGCGGGTGGCACCCGCACAGAACGTCGAACGGGCGGCAGCGGCCGCACCGAAAAAGGTCGAAGCGCAATACCTGCCGACCACGGCCGCGGCGCTCGCGCTCGGCAGTTCGCTCGCCGCGCTCAACCTTGCGCAGCGGCCCGGCTACGCATATCTCACCGTGCCACGGCCCAAGAAACCGGCGTCGAATGAAACCGCGCTGGAGCTTCCTTTTCGCCTGCTGATCTCGCCCAACGGCGATGCGCGCTTTGCCCACGACGAGCGACCCGCGCACTCGACAGCCACCGGCCATACCAGCCTCTGGCACACGCGGCTGGCCGAGCAAGGCGAGGCGAGCAGCGGCATCCACCAGCAGCTCGACGAACCGATCCGCGCCATCTGGGCGCGCGGCGGACCGGAATCGGATCACACGATCTTCACCGACCACTGGGATTCGACGCCGCAGCCCATCGGCCCCGACACCAAGCCCTTCAAGCTCTTCCGTCAGACGCTCGACGACCGCGACCGCTACAACCTCGTGCATCTGTCCGGCAATTTCGCGCTGCATGGCGGCCGGCACGAGGCGGTCAATTGTCAGAGGCTGATGCTCTCGAGCATCGGCGGCTGGCTCGATGCTCGCGGCGACTGGAAGGTGCCCAACGGACTCTCGGTCGAGCAATGGGTGCACCACGCTGCGCAGGCCCGCGATCATTACGTACGGGTGATCTACAAAGGCTATTGCCTGCCGTTCGGCCATCGTGTTTCGCTGGTCAAGATCAGCGAGCGCTTCTTTCTGAAAAAACAGCCGGGCAATGCGGCGTATGTGCTGCAACGGATGTTTTTCATCGTGCGCGAGCCGGTGCGCGAGTTTCCCGAAACCACGCTGTTCAAGATGGTCGGCGGCGCGCCGCTGTACTACCACCGCGCGTTTCCCTTTCCCGTCGTGCGCCTGCTGACCGAGGTGACGCCGGACATCGCCGACCCGATCGATACCGAGATCAACGGTCAAGGTCAGGCAATGTTCTGGCCTTCGATCCCGAAGCCAGGCGGCGGCTCGGAACCGTTCCGCTTCAAGTATGTGGCGATTGATCTCGATGGCAACCCGATCCCCTTCGACCTGCCGGCCATCTTCATCGACAACGCGCTCGCCAATCCTGCCAAGGGCAGCGGGCTCGTCAATTTCCAGCTCGCGCAGCAGGACTGGCTCAAGGCTTCGCACAAGGCGTGGCGTACCACCACGCTGCAGCGGCAGAAAATCGCTCTCGCGCCCTCCGCCAAGCCCGGCGATACCGCCAGCGAAGTGGAGGAGATGATCGTCGGTGCCGAAACCGAAGGGCTGGAGGGCAAGATCCCGAGCCCGCTGATGCGTCCGAGCATCATCCAGACCGTCGTGAGGCTGCCGAGCATCGGCGCGCTCACCGGCGGCGCCGGCAATAACGTGCTTCGCTACGAAGAGGGCTTCCTCGCGCTGCCCACCGGCTATGGCGCCGGCGAGGTCTACGCCAAGCTCGACACGGGCGGGCAGGCGCTGGACTTCAAGAGCTGCGGCAATCGATCCGGCGGCTTCGTGCAGCCCAACCTCGCGCCGACAGGGCTCTCGCGCAAGAAGGGGCCGGTCTCGGGCAAGCTCGCCGATGTTGCGGCGGGGCAGTTCAAGCCGATGGATTTCTTCGGCCAGCTCGCGCCGCTCTTGTTCGGCTGCATTCCGCTCGGCGAGCTGGTCAAGGCCATCGCCGGACCGGATGGCTTCGGCGAGATGCCGAGCTTCGTCACCGAGGCCCTGCAGGAGGGCGAGGCGCTGTTCTCCAACCTGGGGCAGCTCAACAAGGTGGATGAAGCGCTTGCCCGCCTGGTGAAGAACGCGGCCAAAGCCGCCATCGAACAGGCCATCAAGACTGCCTTTGGTGGTGTGAGCCAGCAGCTTGCGGTGCTCGACGCCACCACTTCCGCCATCGCCGCCCAGGCGCAGGCGGTAGTGACGACCGCCACATCGGTCGCTGCGGCGCTTGGATCGGCGGCCGATTCGCTGCTCGCCAATCCGGTCCAACTGCAGGCGGCGATCGACCCTGTGGTCAACGCGCTGGACGCGTTCGCCACTGCGCTGTTCAACCGCGACAACGCCCTCGAGGTTCCCGGTGCGGACGGCCTTTCGGCCTCCACGATCCAGGTCGTGCGTCAGCAGATCGCGCTCGTGCAGCGGCGCGTCGAGCAGGTGCAGGCGCTGCTCGCCGGCTTCGCGCAAATTCCTACGGCGCTTACGTCCGCCCAGGACGTGATCGCCAAGCTCGACCCTGTGCTCGTGCCGCCCGCGCAGCTCAAGACGCTGATCGAAAACGGCACGCTCGGGCCGCTTCTCACCGCGCTCAATGGGTCGCTCGGAATCTTCGGCAACGCACTCAAACCCTTCAAGCTCATCGAAGGCGCGGTGAAGCAGTCGCTGCTCACGCTCATCGACACGCTCGGCGAGGTGCTGAGCGCGGTGGACAAGCTGCTGCCGATCATCGAAGCGTTGATCGGCGATGAAATCGTCGTGCGCTTCGCGTTCACGCCGACGCTTGCCCCGTGGCCGCCCGCATCGGGGCATCCGCTGTCGGGGCTGGGCACGTTGTTCCGACCCAACGATCCGAAGGGCTTCGTGGTGGCGGTCGAGGCCCGGGTGAAGAAGAGCGGCGGAGCGCCCACCGTCAACGTCCGCTGCGCGCTGACCCACTTCGATCTGATCCTGCTCGGCAATGCCGGCTTCATCCAGCTCGATTTCGAGAAGATCGAGTTCACCGCGGATTCCTCGTTCAAGACCAACGTCGACGTCGGCTTTTCGGGCATCCACTTCATCGGCGTGCTCTCGTTCGTGGAGGCGTTGCGCGACCTGATCCCGCTCGATGGCTTCTCCGACCCGCCGGCGCTGACGGTGGACGAGCACGGCATCGATGCGAGCTTCTCGGTGGCGCTGCCCAACCTCGCGGTGGGCGTGATGAGCCTCACCAATCTGAGTCTGGGCGCGGGCTTCACCGTGCCCTTCATCGGCCAGCCGCTGTCGGTGCGGTTCAACTTCTGCCAGCGCGAAGCGCCGTTCAATCTGATCGTCTCGCTGTTCGGCGGCGGCGGCTTCTTCGGCATCACCATCGACCCGCACGGCGTGCAGAAGCTGGAAGCCTCGTTCGAATTCGGCGCAGCCATCGCGATCGACTTTGGCGTGGCGAGCGGCGGCGTGCACGTCATGGCCGGCATCTATTTCAAGATGGAGCCGGACAAGGCCTCGCTCACGGGTTACTTCCGGCTCGGCGGCTACGTGGATGTGCTGGGGCTGATCTCGGCGTCCATCGAGCTGTACATGGACCTTACGTACATCTTCGACGAAGGCAAGTGCATCGGGCACGCGAGCCTCACCATCGAAGTGCACGTGTTGCTCTTCTCGGCCAGCGTGTCGATCTCCTGCGAGCGCAAGTTTGCGGGCTCCAGCGGCGATCCCTCCTTTGCGGCTCTCATGGGCCCCGAGGAAGGCGTGGTGCTAACACCACAGACGCAATACGCCTGGCGGGATTACTGCGAGGCTTTCGCCTGAGCGCAGCGCGGGATCGGCAGACGCCAACACCTCTCTTCCTAGAGGGAAGCCACTGATGGCCACGCAAAAGATAATCTGGACGGTGCTCCCGAAGGGTTACACCCGCGACGGCGAACCGATCGTTTCATTGGTGCCTTCGTTTCGTCTCACGCCGCAGGCGCCCGACGAGCAGGTGCTGAAGGCCTTTCCAGACCTGCTGGATTGGCCCGAGTTGGTCGCCGCTTCCAGGTTTCGGCTGAGAGTGGGCGCGCAAGCGTTCGACTTGAAGCCCATTAGCGAGCTCGATTCCGGTCTCTGGCAGCGCGTGTTCCCCGAGGACTTGCCGGTCGCGGGCTATGTGTATAACGATCTCTCGCGACACAACCTTCGCTCCTTCCCGGTGCGCACGGTGGTGAGCTATCTGCACAGTCACTACGGGGCGCTCGCCGAGCACAACGGTCTGCAGCGCCCATCGCTGTTCGGCCCCGGCAGTCGGCTGCAGGGAATGTTGGGCGAGATGGGCATCGGTCATGCCGCACGCAACAAGACCGGCATCAACCGCTGGTTCACCGACGGACGCAAGAAGGAAGGCGGATCGACGCAGCTCGAGAGCGGTCTCAACGACGCGTACTTCAGCGATCACGGCTTCGCCCCGGCGACGGTGACGGGCATTGATGGCAAGCCGCGCGACAACAGCAGCAGTTACATCAGCGAGCGGAAGCTGCGCCGCGCGCTGCCGAGCACGCTTTCGGGCGCCGCGACCAGCTATTTTTCCGGGGAGCCCGAATACGCGCTCTACCAGGCCAACCGCTTCTATGAACGGCCCGAGAACGAGCGCCCCTACCATTCCCTGCCGCAAGCCGGTGCGGCGAGCCCCGCGATCAAGGCGCCCGAGTTCGACTTCCACCGTCTCGCCGCGAGCTTTGCCGATGCGCCGGCGTTGATGCGTCCGCTCGGCTTGGTGGTCGACGCCGTGGTGGTCGGCGGGCAGGTACTCGTCGAGCAGGCGCAGGGCCTGCCTCAAAGTCTGCTCGTGGGCACGATGAGGCTCGAGGTCACGCACGATCACAACTTTCGCATTGCCACCGAAGAGAGCAGACCTTCGACCGCCTTCCGGCTCACACCGCGACGCTTCACCTGCGACACGCGGACCCCACGTCACCGTGCGGGCTTGTTGCGTCTTTCGGGCGCGCGAGCCATCGGCAATGAAGCGACCGAGGTCAAAGCGCAGGATCACGGCTTTGCGCTCACGGCCGTAGACCCGGACGGTGCTGCGCTCAAGACAATCGGCTTCGCGCTGACTCTGCAGGATCATCTGTTCAAGGTCTCCAATCCGCTCGACCCCGACACGCTCGACAAGCCGGGAGAGCTGACCTACACGACGAGCGAGGGCGAGACGGTGGCAGCACTTCGCTCCAGCGGCATCACGCTCGTGGAGCATGGGCGCGCCGGCAACGTAGCCGACGACACCATTGCGTCGAGCCTGAAGAACGACGCCGCCAACCAAGGCAAGGCCGACAACATCGTCTTCTTTGCCGAGGACGTCCTGCGTGGCTATCGCGTCGACGTGTTCACCGAATCGGTCGGTGTCTGGCATTCGCTCTGCAAGCGCGTGGCCGAATACGGCTGGGTCGATGGCGATGGACCCGATCTGCCGCCGGCGAAGGACGAGGGCTATATCTCGGGCGCGTCGACCACCACCAAGCCACCGGAGGAGCTCCCACCCGGCGCCACTCAGGACCACTACCTGCACGAGTCGGTGATGAAGTGGACGGGGTGGAGCCTGGTCGCGCCACGCCCCGGCCGCCGTATCCGCCCGTACCCCGACAGCAGCACACCCGCCGGCGAGCGCGCCAAGGTCGGGCTGATCCAGGAAGAAAAGGTCGACGAACAAACTGCGGCCGACACGCACGCCGACGGCACACCCATCACTCGCGCCGTACGCGCCGCGCCGGGCAGTCTCCCGCGTCTGCGCTTCAGCTTTGCCTACCGATTGCGCGGGCGGACTGTCGATCTCGCCGGCAACAGCCTGCAGTTCGACGACCCCGGCATCGACAAGCTGGAGGAAGCGAGCGAGCCGATCGCCTATTTGCGCTACGAGCCACTGGATGCGCCGGTGCTGTCGCTTCGCGGCCGCGTCTCCGAGGGCGAATCGCTGGAGCGCATGGTGATTCGCAGCAACTACGAACAGACCACGCACGAATACCTGAGCGAAGAGCCCTATGCCAGCAACGTTCCCACCGACAGCGGCTTCGCCTACACCGAAGAAAATGACCGGCACTTCGTTCCGCCCAAGACCAGCCAGCTCATGGCCGAGCAGCACGGTGCTTTCGAAGATGCGTTCGGTCCCGGGGCCACGCCCAACGAGATTGCCGACGCCTACACGCTGATCAGCGAGCGGGAAGCCGGCACGCTCTACGACGGCGGCGCAAGCGTACACATCGTCACGCCGCCCAAGGAAGGAGCAGTGCCGCCCTCTCCGGAGCGTGATCTGGCCGACAAACCCCCCGAAGGCTTTCGCTTGCTGGCGGGCGAATACCTGATCCACTCGGAGCCGAGCCTCGTCACTCCTTATCTGCCTGACCCGCTGGCCGCGGCCGTCGCGCTGCGCGGCGTACCGGGCGTGTACACCGACGCCGTGATCGACGCCACCGACGGTGTGCGCGCGGTGCGCATCCCCAACACCGAAGAGTACGTGCTGATCGTGCCGCTGGCCGGCAACTGGCCCGCGCTGCAGGGTTTTCGCCTGACGATTGTCGAACATCCAGATGAGGCCGGGTTCGACGGCTGCACGCCGGGCGCCGAGTTGCCGGTGCGATTGCCCAAGTGGAAGGGCGGGCACGAACGCGTGCTGACCGTGTTTCTGCGCAAGGGCGAGATCGCCCACACGCGCTACTCGAGCGCGTTGCGGCCGTCCTTCGTCGATCACCTCGCCATCCCGCAATTGGCCGCCACACCGCTCAAGGTTGCCATCCAGAGCGTGCTGGGCTCGCATTGGATGGTCACCCCCGACCGGCCGCTCACTCTCGCGCATGCAACTCAACAGCCGGTTTGCGCGCCGCTGTTCGAGCGCCTGCACATCTTTCGCAATACCGGACAGACGTGGTGCGAGATCCGCCGCACGCCAGTGCGCTATCACGCGCGCTCAACCGCCAAGCTGGAAGTGCTGGCGGAATGGAGGGAGTGGCTGGACGATCCGGCGCAGCCCGCGCCCGTGCGCCGCCGCTTCACCGCGCAGCTCCCGGAGGTGGCGATCGCGTCACCGCCGCTGCGCAGCCAGGAGCCGTGGAGCGGGATCTCCTTCGAAGATCTCGGAAGCGGCAGTGCGGAAGCCGCCCACTCGCACATCCGCCACGAATTTGGTGACCACAAGTTCCGGCTGGTCCGCTACTGCCTTCGCGCCACGACGCGCTTTCGCGAATATCTGCCCACCAGCATCACCGCCGTGCCGGAAGACCTGGTGCGCATCGGACCCGTGTTCGAGGGCCAGTCGCTCACGCTGCCGGCGACGTATGACAGCCAATATCCCGACCCGGAGGTGGCGCCCGCGCCCGAACCCTCGGATGCGGAGCTCGGCGCGCCACTTTTGCCCAACGCGCAACCGCCGCAGCCCGGCATCATCGTGCCGTGCAGCCGCCGTCCGGCCGCACCCAGGATCGCCTATGCGGTGCCGACGTTTCGTTGGGAAGAGCAGCGCAGCGGAACAGGCATCGTCAGCATTCGCCGCGGCAATGGCCTGCGCGTGTATCTGGAGCGGCCATGGTTTTCGAGCGGCGAAGGCGAGTTGCTGGGCGTTGTGGTGGGGTCTTCGACGCCCGGCGAGCAGCCCTTCGAAAATCTGCCGGACGAGCTGATCGGCTACGTCTCGCAGTGGGGACAGGACCCGATCCTCGCGAGCGAGCTGCCGCGCAAGGTGATGCATGCAAGCGCGTTCGCTGCGCGCGTGGCGACCTACAGCTTCGAGTTGCCGGAGGCGAAGCGCAGCATGGACGTTGCTGCCCATCGCGTTCACTACGACTTCCAACGCCGCCTCTGGTACGCCGATCTCGAGATCGACGCGGGCGCGAGCTACAACCCCTTCGTGCGGCTCGCCCTCGTGCGCGTGCAACCCTACGCGGTCGGCGGTTGCGCGCTTTCGGAAGTGGTGCACACGCAATACGCGCAACTGTTGCCCACACGCGAGCTTCACCTCAACCATGCCGAGCGCAATCTCGTGACGCTGCAGGTGTACGGCGCCGCGCCGGACTTGGGGTCTGCCTCGGGCCGCGGCGAATTCACAGGGCGCCTGGATGTCGCGCAAGGCTTCGCGGATGCCTTCAGCCCGCTGCTGGGCTACGACCGGGGCCGCAACCGCATCGAGATGGTCGTGCAGCAAAAAAGCAGCACGCTCGAAACCGATCTGGATTGGGTGGACGTCACCGACATCACGCCGCTCAGCGGCGACGCCGAACCCGGCCAGACCGCGCCTCTCGTCGCGCATCGACTTCTGCGGCAGGATGAACGCGTCGCGGCGCCCCTCGCCGCAGAAGAGCGCGCGACGGCGTTTGCATTGCGCATCCAGCCCGAGATCTTCGAAGCCGGCTTGCACAACCTCTACCTGCTTCGCAACGATCTATTGTTCACCGGCCGCATGATCGTGCCGCCCACACCCGAGGGGGCGCGGCGCCGCCTCATGGTGCGCGAATACGAGCGCCACTTCGGCGACTTCAACGTCACTGACAGCACGCCGATCGGCCAGGTGACGCGGCCCGGCGTGACCGAGCGACTGGTATTCGCCCGGGAGTTTTATGTACTGGGTTATGCGCCCTGAAGAAGCCTATCGCGATGCCCACACCAGAACGCATGACAGCGCGCGCAAACTGCGCGGTTGATTCCGACATACCCGGACGTGGCGGCGAGCGCCGTAGCGGGCGGAATCGGCGCAATGGTCCGCTAGAATGCAGGCCGCTATGTTCGGCCTTTTTCGGGGAAGCCAGCGGCGTACGATCGTTTGCGGCAGCATCGCGATAAAGATTCCTCGCTTGCGTCGCTTGCGCGCCGGCGCGCGCGCCAATCGCGAGGAAGCGCGAGTATGGCGCGAAGGTTGGCAACGCTTCTACCCCGAACTCTGCCCGGTCCTCGCCTGTTTCCCGTTCGGCATCGCGCTCGTCATGCCTGCCGTGCGAATCATGTCGTCCGAGGAATTTCGCGCGTTCATTAGCAGCGACGCGCATCCGGAAAACTATCCGGACCCGGAGCTGTATGAGGACAAATTGGGCGAATGGGGCTACCTTCGCCGGCAGCCGGTCGTTGTCGATTACGCAATGCGCGTGCATATGGCGGACGACGATATGGCGCTGATCGACCCGAGCGTGCGCACGATTGACGACGTTCGGCGGTACTTTGGCGAACCGTAGCTACATCGGCCCGACAGCGGACGCAGCGCAGCCGACTAATAGCGACATGGCCGGGACGGCGCGAGCGCGTTAGCGGTCCGAATTCGCGCCGGCCTCGCGCTTCAAGCCGTCCGTTGGACCTTGCCCCGCATGTCAGCGTCCGCGCACCGCGCGGGGGCTCGTTGGAGACGACCCCGCCGCCGGCGCGGGCCGACGGCGGTACATGGTTTACTCGCCTGTAGCGCGGACCTCGACGAACTCGGCCGGGAAGGCGTCGGCCGTCGCACCCATGAATGTGGTGCGGAAGAAGCCGGTCTGCGAAATGATCAGGCGACCCGGCGTCCCGTCCGGCCCGAAGCCGGCGAGGGCCGTGAGCGGGCCTGTCGCATTGGCGCGGAACGAGAGATTCACATACTCGAAGCCCGGAACGCCCGGAAAGTCCCCCGCGTGGTTGTAATCGAGCAGCGGACCGGGGTACTGCTTCCAGGCGAACGAAGCATGGCACTCGCCGATGCCGGGAGTCGCCCCCGCGAGCACGTCCTGCGCTCGGGCACCGAAGATCAGCGGATCGCTCGCGAAGTCACCGGTCACGATTCTCATCCCGAAGGTGAGCGCATTCGCAGTGTGCAACTCGACCTGCACCAGAATGCGGCCATCGCTCAGTGGCCGCTCGGTGACCGAACCGGAGAATGAGGTGCCGAGGTCCGGGTAACCATTGTCGACGAGCCACTCGTTCGCGAGCCCAGCGTAGTCGCACGAAGCGCTGTTGCCTCCGATGTAGCTCGAGAACGGCGCGGGTGTCTTGACTCCGGGAGGTGGCGCTACCCATCCCCAGTAATCCGGGACAGGGGGAATGTAGATTGCCTGTGATCCCTGGGTGTCAAGGAAGGCCGAAAGAGGAAGGTGCGTTGCGGGGTTGCCCGCCGAGGCCGTTGCGCCGAACATCAACGCCACGAGCGCGATTGCAATAAGATTGAGACTTGCCTTGAACATTCGGTTCATGGGTGATTTCTCCCTCGTTGGTCTTGTCCCACCGGACATGCTCGCGCGTGAACGCGAAGCCTCGGCGTGCCGCAATGCGACTATCTGTCGGGGAAACGCGTCAGATCCGGCGGTCGCTTGACGCGCGTAGCTCAAGCGTATAGGCCTGTTAGGCAAGAATAGCAAACTATGCGAATGAGTCCGATTACAAGGAATGCCGCGCCTGTCATCGCGGCCGCACAAGCCGCAACAGATTTCGTCGGTGTCTGCTTCGCGCAGTGCGTGTTCCGAACGTCGATATTGTTTCGTGCAGGCTTGGCGTCTCTTCGTCGTTCATCTCACTGCGACATCGTCGTGTTCGGCTCGTCAAAGGCGAGCTGTCCTCAAGAAGCAGGCGGTCAGAATTTCGCTGGCAGGGTCAAATCGCTAGAATTTCGAAGTTGGGGTGAGGGTTCCGTTCCCCCCAACCAGGGTGTTGTCCCTGTAGGTATAGTGAGCGTGACGCGTTCAACACGGCGGCCCCTTGCCCGACATGGTGAAGGCTCTAAATCCGACGCCGTTGTTTGCGGCCACACTGCTTTCCACTGTGACAAGGACGCCGTAGCCGTCCGGCATAAGATTGGCGTACGCCCCAATACCATCTTGCGCATTGCTGTATGCCTCGACTCGGTTGAAGACTGCAGTCACGCCGACGTTGCCGCTTGGCTGAATGTAGATCCCGTGGCCCCCGGTGTCGGCCAATATCGTATCCGTCACAACAACATCGCTAAAAACGTTCGGCGTGCTCGGCGAGATTGCGATACCGCTGTTTGCGAGATTGCGCACGATGCATTTGCCAATCGTCAACGATTTGCCGGAAACGAAATGAATTCCCGTGGAGCCGGTCCCGGCGCCCTCGATGATCAAGCCGCGCAGGTTGATCCTGTCATTGACGCCTGCATTGATCGTGATGCCCGTGCCGCCCGGAGGCACCAGACGCCAGCCGACCCGACGCCATCGTTCACGATGCTGATCGATTTGGTGATCGTCACCGCACCGTAACCGGCCGGATCGAGCATATTGATCTCGCCGCCGGCAATCGTGCTGTTGTGCGCCACTTGCAGCGTCCGACACGGCGCCGTGCGGGCGCAACTATTGGTGTCGCTCCCGTCGGCCGAGATGAAAGAGCGCGTGTTCAATGCGTGTGCGGGCGCGATGCCAAGACCAACCGCGAGTAGCGATGTGCAGCCGATCAACGACGGCGTGACTTTGGTCATGAGACGTCCCTTTGGCGTTTGATCATCGCGTGATTGCGATGGCCCAAAGTATGGGAAAGGGCGGCCCGCCCGGAGCAAATCGGGCTACGGAATTCTGCAATCCTCGCGCAGCGCCCCGAACGTCGCGTCGTCGACGAAGTCCGTCAGCGGCATCGCCTTGTCGGCCTGGTAGTCATTCATCGCGGCGCGCGTCAACCGTCCCATGACGCCATCGACGCCGTGCGGGTCGTAGTCGAGAAAGGTCAGAAATACCTGAGCGGCGCGCACGCGCAGATCGGGCAGCGTGCCGCGGCTCAGCTGCGCGTGGACCGCCGCCAGGCGAGTGTCGTAATTGTTGATGCGATAGTTGGGACCGTTGTACCCAGCGGCGAAGCGCGGCCAATCATGCGTGCGCAACGCGCCGTCGAGCCCGTTTGCCGTGATGAACCGCGCCATCGCCTCGAGCTGCGTGTTCTCCGAGTCGCCCATCCTCGCCACCATATCCTCGACATCGGCGAATCCGACGTGCTCGGCGTTGTAGCCCATCACTTGGCCGACGCCCCACGAGCAGCTCTGCAGCGCGGCCTTGCGATTGCGCGCGATCGCGAGCGCGAGCCGGTCGTACTGCGGCGCGCCGCCGGCGCCGTAACCGCCGGGCGTCGGGTTGCTGATGGAGGGGTACTTCGCGTCGAAGCGACGATGCGTCAATCGGCTGAAGACGTGTCGCTCGTAGAGGATCTTGACGCGACGGTCGGGCAAAAATCCGCAGCCGCTCGTTTCGACGCCGATCACCGCCCACAGATCGGCCGCCCGCGCTTGGAGGACGTCGAGCGACGTCTGGATTCCGTCGAGATCGAGCGGCAGCGCAGTTGCGGAAAAGTCGGCCACGTGAGCACCCTCTTTGCGCGCGATGCGGCTCCGCGTATGGAGCGCATCGCGCGTCGAATCAGATGACGCACATGGTGGTTCACGACGCAGGGATATGCAAGGCACGCGAGTGCTTAGGTACCCTGCGCGCGCAAATGCGGGGTGGCGCGAATGCGCGAGCCCCGGTTTCGCAGAATTCGCTAGCCCACAATCATCAGGCGATGAAAACGAACTTGCCGTAGGCTCAGGCGGCGATCATTTCGGTTCCGTAAGCGATCGATAAGCCGGCGCGCATGACTGTGCCGGCCATGTGTGACTCACCAAATCGTGCGTCGACCACCGCTGCGGTGCGTCGTCGATCGGGCAATCAGTGCGCGATCGCCCCCGGTTCCGCGACGTGGACGCGCCCACCTTCTGCACGAAAGCTCGGACGCGCCCCAGAACGTGTGCCGGCGACGATCTCCGTCGTGACGAGACGCACGGCGCAGCGACCGGCGTTGCCCGCGGAATGGCGCTTTCTTCAGGAGCCGTTCGGAGACATTCGCATCCATCGCGTGCCTTTCGGTAAAGTGTCGTGGCGGATTCGGTCAATGCTCAAGCAACCAGCAATTCGCCTTCGCGATCGAGAATGGGATCAGCAGCCGGCCGCTGACGATTCGGCGAAAGCCCGCTCAGTTGCCACAAGGCCGGGAAGTCGAGCAGCGCAATCGACTTGCCTTGGACCTGGATGAGGCCTTCCTGCTGGAAGCGTGACAGCAACCGGCTGACGGTCTCGAGCTTCAGGCCGAGATAGCTGCCGATGTCGTTTCGCGTCATGCGAAGCACGAACTCCGAGCGCGAATAGCCGAGGCGACCGTAGCGATCCGAGATGTCGAGCAGGAACGTTGCGAGCCTCTGCTCTGCGCGCAACGACCCGAGCACCATCATGAGCTCCTGACTGCGCACGATCTCGCGCGCCAGCGTGCGCATCATCAGCCGCTGACCGTGCGCGGACTCCTGCGACCACTGTTCGCACTGCGAGAAGGGCACGACGAACACTTCGGCGTCTTCGAGCGCGACGACTTCATTCTGGTGGCATCCCGTGTCGATGCCGTCCATGCCGATGACGTCGCCGACCATCAGGAAACCGGTGACCTGCGCCAGTCCGTCGTCGGAAACGGTGAAGCTCTTGAGGACGCCGACGCGCACAACGTAGAGCGAGCGGAACGGATCGCCGACGCCGTACAGCGTTTCGCCGCGGCGCACGCGCTGGCGCGAGCGCTTCGGCGGATTCAACGCGACGACATTGGCGGAAGCGGGCGTGCGCTCGGCGGCGGGGACCGGGTTCGAGGAGCGAAGGGCGTTGGCGGCGATCATGGGCGTTCTCCGTAGTACAGGTCGTTCATGAGGGCTCGCGCAGCTGCGCGATGATGTCTTTTACTTTTGCGAATTCACGCGTCTTGTCGAGAAACCAGCTCGCGCCTGCGTCCATACACACGCGCCGGTACTGCGCGACTACATGATTGGTAAGCACGATGAATACGACGTCGGGCATCGTCGGGTGCAACGCACGCAGAACGTCGACGGCGGTGCTGCCGACGAGCTGGTAGTCGAGCACGACGTAGTCGGGCCGGCATCGCGAAATCGCGGAGATGGCGCTGGGGGCGTCTTCGGCGCTGCCGACGACCGTCAAGTCTTCCACGCCCTCGAGCAAGTCGGCGAGCGCGTCGCGAACGATCGGGGAGTCCTCGACGATGAAAACCGTGGTGTTCGTTGCGTGATCCATGGCGCCCACTATGCCCGTGAGCGATGGCGTCGACGATCGGCAAGCGCCGCGGCGACCGCTAGTCGGCGGCTGAATCGGGTGCTAGGAAACGCCCTGGCGCAGGGGTAGGAAAATTCCTAACGCGCCGGCGAATCAGCTGCGATCGAGCGGCTCGGCGAGCCCGTGCGCGATCGCGTAGCGAATCAATTCCGCCTGGTTGGCGAGCCCCAATTTCTCGAGAATGCGCGACTTGTGCGTGCTGATCGTCTTCACCGACAGGTGCAGTTGCTCGCCGATCTCGGTGAGCGATACACCTGCTACCAGGAGTCGCAGCACCTGGAATTCGCGATCGGACAGCGCTTCATGCGGCGCGCGGTCGCCGGCGCCCTGGGCCTGCCTCGCGAGTTGCTCGGCGACCTCGGCGCTGATGAACGCGCCTCCGCCCGCTACCTTGCGGATCGCATTCACAAGCTGCGCCGAGGCGCTGTCCTTGGTGAGATAACCGGAAGCGCCGGCCTTGATCGCGCGCACCGCGTACTGGCTTTCCTGATGCATCGTCAGCACGACGATCCGAAGCTTCGGCTTCTCCGTCTTGAGTTGGCGGATCAACTCCATGCCGGATTTGCCCGGCATCGACATGTCGAGCACGAGCACGTCGAAGTCGACGCTTCGCGCGCAGGCGAGCACTTCGTGGCCGTCGACTGCCTCGGCGACGACCTCGAGGTCGCCGGCCGCCGTCAACAGTTGCCTCAGTCCTTCGCGTACGATCGTGTGATCGTCGGCGATGACGACGCGGATCATGATGTGCCGATCGCCTCGCCGACGGGGATGCGAACCTCGAGGCTCGTGCCCTTGCCGGGAGCGCTGTTGATCGAGAAAGTCCCGCCGAGCAGATAGGCTCGCTCGCGCATGCCGAGCAGGCCGCGCGAATACCGTGATCGTTCGTCGGGCAGGTTGAAGCCGACGCCGTTGTCGCGCACGTCGATCGAGATGATGCTGTCGCGATGCGCGATGCGCACTTCGACCTGTGTCGCCTTCGCGTGGCGTGCGACGTTCGTCAACGCCTCCTGCACGATCCGAAACACGGCGCTCTTGCGGGCGTCGTCGAGCTCGAGCTCGCCGTCGACGCTGAAATCGCACACGACGCCGGTGCGGTCGACGAAGCCCTCGATCACCGACTCCAGCGCCGGGATCAGTCCGAGGTCATCGAGGATCAGCGGCCGCAGCTCGGAGGAAATGCGGCGCGTGGCTTCCAGCGTGTTGTCGATCAACTTCGCCATTCGATCGAGCTTGCCGGTCAATTCGATGTCCTTGCGCCCGATCTTCTGGTCGACCCAAGCCACCATCATCTTGAGCGCTGTGAGCGCCTGGCCGAGCTCGTCGTGCAGCTCCCGGGCGATGCGGCTTTGCTCCTGTTCGCGCGCTGCGTGCGATGCGGAGGCGAGGTATTGGAGCTCCTGCTTCGACAAGCGCAGCGCCTCTTCGGCACGCACGCGCTCCGTCACGTCGCGCAGGATCACCGTGTAGTACCTCGTGCCGGCGTCCACGAGCTGCGAGATCGATGCATCGATCGGAAACTCGCATCCGTCGCGGGAGAGGCCGGTCACGACGCGAAGGCCACCCATTCGCCGGGAGCTGACGCCTGTCTCGCCGAAGCGTCGAATGTGATCGGCGTGGCCCGCGCGGAATCGCTCGGGCAGGAACCACGTCAACGGCGCGCCGATCGCTTCGGCTTGCGGGCATCCGAACATCTTCTCCGCCGCGGCGTTGAACAGAACGATGTGCTGGCGCTCGTCCACGGTGATGATCGCGTCCATCGCGGAATCCAGGATGCCGCGCAGGCGCGCTTCGCTTCGCGCAAGCAGCGTTTCGGCGCGCACGCGCTCGGTGACGTCGCGCAGGGCGACCGTGTAGAAGGTCTGCCCGCCTTCCCGGCGATGCGAGATCGACGCATCGATCGGGAACTCGTCGCCGTTCGCGCGCAGCCCCATCAGCACGATGCTCTGGCCGCCCATGCGCCGTGTCGTCTGCCCGGTCTCGCCGAACCGCTCGATGTGCTTCGCGTGGTTCGCCCGGAAGCGCTCGGGAATCAGCATGTCGAGTCGCTGCCCGAGAATCGCATTGCGCGGCCACTGGAACACCCGCTCGGCCGCGGCGTTGAAGAGCACGATCCGTTGCGCGGAGTCGACGCTGATGATCGGGTCCATCGCCGCGTCGACGATCTGACTGACTCTCGCCTCGGCGTTGCGCAACGCGGCGATCGCCGTATTGCGTTGGATGGCCTGACGCTGCAGCAGGATGGCGCCGACGAGTGCGACGGTCACGAACAGCACGACGGAGAGCAGCGCGGCTTCGCTTCGAACCCAGCCCAGCAGCCAGGCGAGCGCTCCGAGCAACGCCGCGAATACCACGAGCGCGAGCGCGGCCTTGGCGACCGTTACGCGTCCGCCGAACAGTTGGATCATCGAACCTGTACCTTTATGCCGGCCTCGCCCCAAACGCTGAGCCCGAGTGCGCGAATAATGCCACGTGTCCCGACAACTTTCAGCGTGTCCCGCGCTCCGGGGGCAAGACGGTATAGGCGAGCGACCGGCAAGGCGTGAACCCCCATTGCACAGTCGAAACGGCGTAATGGTCCCCGTCCGTCCAAAATCCCGCATGGATCCCATTGCGAAGATGGCCTACTACTGTTGCGGCGTGCGCATGGAGGACGCGCAAAGCGCGCACCCGGTGTGCGGCGATCATCTGGCGCAGCGTTTCATGGACGCCGAAGCGCGAGCGGTGTTCGAGCGTTTCAAGGGTTTCCGCGCTGCGAATGCGTCAAATGTGGCGCGGCATCGCGTCATCGATGACATCCTTCGCAAGCGGATACACGCTCGACCGGACCGTCGCATCGTGCTGCTCGGTGCGGGCTTCGACACGCGCGCGTTCCGGCTGACCGGCGGCGAGTGGCTCGAGCTCGATCACCCGGTGTTGATCGCGCTGAAGCAGCGGAAGTTGCCCGCGGCGCAAGCACCCAATCCGCTGCGGCGGGTAGCAATCGATTTTGCGCGTGACCGTCTGGTGGACAGGCTCCAAAGCCTGCGCGGCGCCATCGCCCCTGTCGTCGTCATGGAAGGGGTCAGCATGTACCTGCAGCCCGATCAGTTGCGCTTGACGTTGCGCAGCTTGCGGCAACTATTCCCCGATCACACGCTCGTATGCGACCTGACGACTCGCACCTTTGCACGCCGTTACAGCCGCGGACTACGCGAACGCATCATGGAGCTGGGCGGCAATTTCGCCGAATTGGTCGATGAGCCCGCCGCGCTCGTGCAGTCGACGGGATACCGGCTGGTCGATAAACGTTCGATACCCGGCAGCGCCGTCGAGTTCGGCTCGATTGCGATTCCGCGGTGGCTGCTGGATACGCTGCTGCGTTCGCTTCGCGATGGTTACCAGGTCTACGTCTTCGACACCATCAACAGCGCCGGGTAACCGTCTCCGGATTGATTCCTGCGCCGCTGCCGTGCCCGCGGTGCAATACGACTGGAACGGCTCAATACGCGACAACGCTCGTCGGCGCACCCGCGGAGGCACCCGACGTCGCGGTCGTATTGTCCCGGATCGTGTTGTTCATGCGGCTGTAGACCGTGCTGCCGGCGACCGAAAATACGCCGGTCGTGTTCTGGGTGATCAGCGTATCGTCGAGCGTCGCGCTGGTGCCGCCTGCGGCGAGGTCGATGCCGATCGCGTTCGTCGCGACGTTCGTGCGAGCCATGGCGATCGTAGCGATGCCGCCGCTGGATTGATAGACGTACACGCCGAACTGCGCGCTGCCGCTTATCTCGCTGTCGGTGACGTCGGCCTGTGCCGTAAGACCAGAGCCCGCGGACTGAACCTCGACACCGACCCAGTTCTGGGCGACCAGCGACCGCCTGATGATCACCGAAGTCGTGCTTCCGCTGCTGACATACGAAAAGACACCGCGATTGCCATGTCCGATCGATAGGCTGTCATGCAGCCAGACCTGCGCCCCGTTCCATGCAACCAGTCCCGAGCCGTTGGCTTCCAGTCGCACGCGATCGAGCTGGGCCTTCGCCGGACCCTGGACGTACACGCCGTAGACGCCGTTGCCGCGGATGATCGTGTCGTTGACGTAGAGCTTGCCCGCAAGCTGGTAGATGCCGCTGCCATACGTGTTCGCGATCACGCAGCGATCGACGTAAACGCTGTCGGCATTGGTGATCGCGATGCCGTGGCCGCCGCCCTGGCCGTTGAGCGTAAGCCCCCGCAGAACGACTTGAATGCCAGCACCGTTGATCGTGACGCCATCGCCCGCCATCACGGAAATGCCGGCGTACACGCCCTCGGGCGCGACGATCGCAATCGACTGCGTGATCGACGCGATCTGTCCGTAGCCCGCCGAGTCGAGCACGACCACTTCGCCCCCCGTACTGGTCTGCGCAATTGCGGCGCCGAAGCTGCGGCACGGTAGCGCGAGCGAGCAGGGATTCGCATCGGAGCCGCCGCTCGCAACGAACGTGCGTTGCGACGTGGCGGTGACAGTCAACGGTGTGCAAAGCGCGAGCGCAGCCGCAGCGGCGACAAGGCATTTCATGTGGATCCCTTCCGTCATGCCCTTTTTGGGACGAAGCCATTATTTCCGGTCTCGGGCTGGACGGTAACGGCGAACAGCGGCCGTTTACGGCGGCTTTTCGAACCGTCAATCGGCGGCTACATTCGCTTGCTTTGCCGCTGCGCGCGCGGCGGTCCTCGCCGGATACAGCCGTTCGAGCTCACGGCCGAGATACGCGGCGATCGCGCGCATTCCGTATTTGCCGACCTCGGCTTCCGCGGCACTGTTGTAGTTCGTGTTGGTGTTGACGTCGTACGTGTAGAGCTCGCCGGCGGCATCGACGATGAACTCGATGCCGGCGATGCCGATGCCGTTCGCAATGAGGAACCGGCGATAGCGGTCGACGATCGGATGATCGAAACCGTCGACGATGCGAAAACGTGGCGCGGCAGCGACTGGCGCCGTTTCGCCGACCGGACAGAACGCGTCGCCCACCTGGCAGACATCGGCGGGACACAGTTCGAAGCCGAGTGACGTGTCGACGCGCACCGCGTAAAGAAACTGGCCGCCGATGAATTCGACGCGAGTGATCGTCGCGTCCTCAGCGCGAATGTATTCCTGGATCAGCGTCATGCCGTCGACGGAATCCTCGAATGCATCGCTTCGCACGTGCGCTTCGAGCGCGTCGACGCTGTGGAACAGCTTGACGCCGAGGCCCTTGCCGGCGCGGTTGTGCTTGGTGATGAACGGCGGCGGCAGCTTGCGTGCTGCAGCGATGACATGCTCGCGTCCGACCGCCGCGATCGTGCGCGGCGTGCGGATGCCGTGCTTTCGCAGCGCCTCGTATTGCGCGACCTTCGAAATCTCGAGCGCAAGCGCACGACTGTCGTTCACCACGCGCCGTCCGTGCGACTCGAGCCAGGCGAGCACGCCGCCGGTAAGCTCCGCGGCGTAGCGATGGTCGCGCGTGTGCGACGACGCGCTCATCCGATTGTAGAAGACGCCCTCCGGCGGCGCCTGCGTGAGGTCGAGCACGCCTTCGCTCAGGAACCATTCCTCGTACGGAAGGCCTTGCTCGGCGAACGCCGCGCGCAGCGGCTCGACCCAGGCGTCGTTTTCGTGGATGACGAGAATTTTGGCCATGGCTTCGATTCGGTAAGCGCGCCGGGGGAGCCCGGCTCGCGCCGACATCCTTGAAATATGAGGGTCGGCGGCCGCACGCGAAAGAACGATTGGCCACAAGCTTGTAACGCGAGGATGCTCGGCGCCCGATGGCTTATGCTTGCCGGGCCGAAGCGTCGGAAAGGAACGGGAGTTGGCCAAGGGCAGATACGAGGAAGCGTCCATTCGCGTGCTGAAGGGACTGCAGCCGGTCAAGGAACGGCCGGGCATGTATACGCGCACGACGGACCCGACGCACATCGTGCAGGAAGTGATCGACAATGCGGCCGACGAGGCGCTGGCCGGGTACGCGACGCGCATCGACGTCCGCGTGCATGCGGACCACTCGGTGTCGGTCGTCGACGACGGCCGCGGCATTCCCGTAGGGCTTCATCCGGAGGAGAAGGTCCCCACGATCGATCTCGTGTTCACGCGGCTGCATACGGGCGGCAAGTTCGACAAGAAGGACGGACAGGGCGCGTACGCTTTTTCCGGCGGCCTTCACGGCGTCGGCGTCTCGGTGACCAATGCGTTGTCGCGCCGGCTCGAGGTCGAGGTGAAGCGTGATGGCAAAGTGCATCGGATCGTCTTCGCGGGCGGCGACGTCGCCGAAAAGCTCAAAGTGATCGGAACATGCGGCGCACGTGCGACCGGCACTGCCGTGCGCGTCTATCCCGATCCGAAGTATTTCGACTCGCCGAACGTCTCGCTTGCGGAGCTCGAGCGCGTGCTGCGCGCGAAGGCGGTTCTGCTTCCTGGCGTCGCGGTCACGCTGTACATCGAGAAGGGCAAGGACGAGAAGAAGCGCACGTGGTCGTATCCGGAGGGGCTCAAGGGCTATCTCGACGAGCTTGCCGAAGGCGCGCAGCCGGTCGCGCCGATCTTCGAGGGCGAGCATTATTTCGGCAAGCCGAAGGACGGCGACATCTTCGCGGAAGGCGAGGGCGCTGCCTGGGCGCTTGCGTGGTACGACGAGGGCGGCGGCAGCGGCGAGAGCTATGTCAATCTGATCCCGACGGCGGCGGGAGGCACGCACGAGGCGGGTCTGCGGGCCGCCGTGTTCGACGCCGTAAAGTCGTTCGTCGATCACCACGGCCTGTTGCCGAGGGGCGCGCGGCTTTCGACCGAGGACGTGTCGGCGAAGCTGCACTTCGTGCTGTCGACTCGCATCCTCGACCCGCAGTTCCAGGGTCAGGTGAAGGAGAAGCTCACCAGTCGCGATGCGCTGAAGCTCGTCACGCAGGCCGTCAAGGATCCGCTCGAGCTGTGGCTCAACTCGCACGTCGACCACGGCCGGCGCATCGCCGAGCTCGCAATCGAGCAGGCGCTGTCCCGGATGCGCTCGGCGCAGAAGGTCGAGAAGAAGAAAGGCTCCGGCGTCGCCGTGCTGCCGGGCAAGCTCACCGATTGCGAGTCGGACGACGTGGCGCGCCGTGAGGTGTTCCTGGTCGAAGGCGATTCCGCCGGCGGCTCGGCGAAGCTCGCGCGCGACAAGCAGTACCAGGCGATCCTGCCGCTTCGCGGCAAGGTGCTGAACACGTTCGAGGTCGAGCGCGACCGGCTCTTCGCGAACACCGAGATCCACGACATCGCGGTCGCGATCGGCGTCGATCCGCACAAGGGCGTGGACGACGCGGAGCTCAAGGCGCTTCGCTACTCGAAGATCATCGTCATGGCGGACGCCGACGTCGACGGCAGCCACATCAAGGTGTTGCTGTTGACGCTGTTCTTCCGTCATTTCCCGGCGCTGATCGAGCGCGGAAACATCTACGTTGCAAGCCCGCCGCTGTACCGCGTCGACGTGCCGCCGCTTGCCAAGCGGCCCGCGCGCAAGCTCTACGCGCTCGACGACGCCGAGCTCGCCGCGATCGAGGACCGGCTTGCGAAGGAAGGCGTCAAAGCGGGCTCGTGGTCGGTCGGCCGCTTCAAGGGACTCGGTGAGATGAATCCCGAGCAGCTGTGGGAGACGACGATGAATCCCGAAACGCGCAGGGTCGTGCCCGTTCGCGTGGCGGAGGGCGAAGGCGAAGACACGATGCGGGTATTCGCGAAGCTGATGGGCAAGACGGAGGCGGCCGCCCGCCGCGAATGGATGGAACAAAACGGCAACGCGGTCGAGGTCGACATCTGACGAACGTCGACACGCGTCACGGCCATCTAGATCCCGCGCTCCAGTTCGGCGGCCACGCGCAATAAGGCGACTCGTAGCCGCGGCCCTGCGTGTGAATGCGGTTCAGCAACGCCTCGACCGGTGCTCGCACTCGCTCACCGAAGCTCGCGTACGCGCCGAGCGCGGCCCGGCAGCTGCGATCGATGTTTCGCGTAAGCGCGAGTGCGACGAACAGCGCGTGCCTCGCTTCGGCCTCGCGTCCGGTGAGCGCGTTCGCGACCGCGAGCGTGGTCCAGTCGTCGGCTCGCGTCGTTCGCCGGGAGCCGCTGACGGCGATCGCGTGCAGTGCGAGCTGACGCGCCATCTCGGGTTGCGGCGGGCTCATCTTGAGGTGCAGGAACGCGAGCGAGGCCGCGACATCCGGATCGCGCGGATTCGCGCCGAATGCCCTCAACTCGAGGTTGACGGCGTCCGATACGTTGCGGCCCGTGGCGAACATCTGTCGCGCATCGTCGTGGACCCGGCGCGCGTACACGGGCGCGAAACTCGTCGACGGGATCGACACGCCTTCGCTGGACCACGTCGCATATACCGCATCGATGACGGCCGCCTCCTGCGAGGGGTGGCTTGCGTTCGCGGCGATCAACAGCACTCTCGCCACATCGGATTGCGCCTGCGCGGCGACGCGCGGTATGGATTCCGCGAGCATTCGCCTCGCCTGCATCGCGAGGTCTTCCACGTCTCGATCCGATGAGCGCGCCTCGATCGTCAGTGCCGGAGGCGCACTTGCGCGAGGCGCCGGCCTCCACGATGGGCTCGCCGGCACGCGCGACTCCTCGATCGGGGCGGGTGCTGGCGCTGCGCGCGGCGAATCGCCCGGGCGCGGACTGGCCTGGGCGAGGGCGTCCGTCGCGGGCGCCAAGAGTTCGGTTGCACGAGGTGCCGCAATCGCCGGTGCGGCGGACAGTGCGCGGCGTTCTTCGATCGGAGCCGCGCGCTGATCGGGACCTCGCAGCATGTTCCATAATGCGCTCAACTGCGAGCGCCGTTCTTCGCGCGGCGGAGCGCTCGGCACCGTACGCGGGGCGCGGCTCGGCGATGTCGTTTGCGCACGTTGATTGTCGACCCGCGCGGGCGCAGGCTCGGCGCGACCGGCTGGCGCAGCGGGTGTCGAAGACGCGCGGGACTGTTCGGTCGCTGCGTTTGCGCTACGGGCCGCGAGAGGCTGGATTGATGGTGTGGCGGCCTCCGCGCCTCGGACGTCGATTGCCGTTGCACTTGGCTCGACGCGTGGCGTTGGAGTCGGAGGCAGCGCGATCGCTACGCTGGGTTGCTCGATGGGTGGCGTCGGCGACGCGGCCGCAACTTGAACGGGTTGCGACGGAGGTGCTGCCTGCAGCGGCGTCAACGGGGCCGGGCGCGAAGTCGAGTGCGTCGAAGCAATCGAATGCGCACGCGGCTGCTTTGGCGCCGCTGCGTTCGATGCCGAACGCGGCAGCGGATACAGCGGCCGCGGTTGAGACGCCCGCGGCGGCGTCTGAGCACGATTCGTCGGAACGGCGGCCTTCGGACGCGCTTGCGCGACCGCCGGCGAGGTCGCCTTCTGTTCGGGCACCGAACGATGCGACGGGGCATCCGGCGCAACGCGAGGTTCGTCGCTCGGCGTGGTTGCGCCGATCGCGGGCTCCTCGGCACGCGCTGCGGGCTCGCGAGTCGAAGGCGGTTCGAGCTCCGACGCCGGCGGCTGCGCCGCCGTCGTGTCGGCCGGTGCCGATTGCGCGATGGCGGATTCGGACGGAGCGGCATCGAACGTCGAGCGGACCGCGTCGAAAGCCTCTCGTGCACGATTCGCGAGCGGATGCGCCGGATCGCCGATGAACGATGGAGCGGCAAGGGCGGCGAACGCGACGAGCATTGCGGCGAGCGCCGCCGGATGCCGCCGGCTGCGTCGTTGCGCGGGCTTCCGGGGTGCAGCGACGATCTCGGTCACCGCCGTCGGGAGCACGATGCGCGTGACGATGCGCGCCGGATCGACGACGCGGATCGACGGTGCGATGCGCGTCATCGGCGTGATCGGCGAGGCGGCGCTGTCGACGGCCGCTTCGCGAGCGAGCGTCCAGCCATAGTCGAGCGAAGCGGCCAGATCGGTCTCGCGTATCCGTGGACCGGTCAGGTCCAGCAGCTCCTGGTGCGGACGCCAGTGCGGAAAATCGCGGTCGTGGCGATCGCGAATGCGGAAGATCAGCGCCTTGGCGTCGTCGTAGCGCGCTGCCGTCCAACCCGTTTCGCCCCCGTCCGACTGTGCGCGATCGTCGTCGGGCAGATAGCGCTTGAGCATCGCGGCGAGACTGTAGAGATCGCAGCGCCAGTCGAGCTCCTTCGTCGGCTGCAGGTCGCCTGCGCGCCCGGCCTCGAGCGCCTTCAGCAGTCGCGGCGACTGATAGTCGTAGTCCTTCTGCCAGCCGATCGGCAAGGGCGTTGCGAGGCTCTCGCGCGACACCAGCGAGAACGCGAAGTCGATCAACGCGAGCCGCGCGAAGATCGGGTAGAGGCGAAGGCCGGGCGATTCGGGATCGAAGCTCGCCGGCCCGAACGGAATGCAGATGTTGTCGCCCTTGATGTCCAGATGCACGAGCTGCAGCGAGTGGATTTCGTTCAGCGCCGCGAGGCAGTAATGGGCAAGCGCCCACCAGTGCGCGCAATCCTCGAACACGTGACGATGCACGACGCCGTTGCGCGAAACCGGCAGCAGCGTCGCCCATTGATCGACGGTGACTCCGGCGTCGTATGTCTGGACCTGGCGCATGCCGCCCATTGCGCCGCCGTCGAATTGCACGACATCGGGAACGCAGCGGATGCCGTGCCCGATCAAGCGCGCGAGGATTCGCCACTCGCGCTCTGTCCATTGGCCGAAGTCGGCATCGCCGGTGTCGAGAAATCGCTTCGTGTATCGGCGGCGCTGGCCAGGACCGACCGCTTCGCGGAAGACCTCGACGTGCTCGCCGGTCACCATCTTCAGCCGTCCATGGCCGAATACGCGGTCCACTTGTTCCGGTGTCATGGCTGCGCGTGCTCCGAGTCGCCGCGGGTGCCGGAATCATCGGCAGGCGTCGCGGTTGCAAGGGCAGAGGAGCGCGCGGCCGTCGAAGGCAGCCACTGCGCCGGCACGCGGTCGGCGGCGAGCCACATGAGGGCTCCCGCGAGAACTGCGATCAAGGCGCCGATCGACACGAATCGCGCAAGTCGCGCGTGGCGCTGCTCGGCGCGACGGACGAGCAGGACCGTCGCGTCGTCGTCGCTGCCGTGCGAGCGCGCGAATTCGACGAGCCGCACGCAGCGCCGAATGAGCGGCGAGCTGCCGCGCAGCAGCCGCCCGATGTCGCGCGGTGCGACGTGCTTGTGCACGCCGTCGCTGCACAACACCAGCAATTCGTTGCATCCGAGATCGACGTGACGCACGTTCGGAGCGTCGACCGCTCCGTTGCCCACCATGCGCGCCGGATCGTCGAGCGATCCGCCGTGAGGCGGCTGCTCGCTCAAGTGGCGATACGTGTCGTCGCACGTGAGGAGCTCCGCCGGGCCGTCGTTCGCCGCGCTCACGCGATAGACGCGGCAGTCGCCGACCCAGGCGACGAGCCATCGCGACAGCGACGATCCGATGCACGCGCACAGCGCCACGGTCGCAGCGCCCGACGCGTCCGTGTGGGTCGCAATGCTGCGCGCGATCTTGCGGTCGGCGTCGAGGAGCGCATTTCGTACCGCGTCGGTATCGATGCGCGTGCGCTCGAGCGCGTCGTGAAGCCGCAAGACCAGCTCGCGACTCGCGCGCGAGGCCATCGCGCCGCCGCCCACGCCATCCGCGACGACGAACAGCGGCGCATTGCCCTCGAGCGTGCTGTGCCAGTCCTCGTTGATCGCGTGCCGCTTGCCGCGACACGACGCGACCGCCGTGTCCAACCGGATCCATGCCGTTGCGAACGCCGCGTCGCGCGCGATCGCCGAGCGGGCGCTGAGAGCGCTTTCGCGCGGCGACGAAACCGGGTCGCGAGGCGTAACGACGCTCATGCGCGTGACAGCGTCAACGTGCACGAAGACGCTTGCCCGGCGGCGCGACCGAGCACGAGCGTCTCGCCGGGCTTCCAGCGGAACCGGGCGCCGGGCATGTGCGCGGTGCCCTCGAGGGTGACGCCGTTGTCGCCGTGCACGACGACCGACGCGCCCGACTCGTCCAGCGCGACGATGTCGAAATGATGTCCCGAGACATCGGCGTGCGCCCAGTCGACGACGAGCGCCTGATTGCGCGAGCGTCCCACCTGGAACGGAAGCGCGCTTTCGGCGATGTCGATCGAACGAACGCCCGACACCATGCGCGCCGTGATCGTTAACGCGCCATCGTGCCGTCGCGGCGGCACGATCGGCGTGACAGGCGTCGTGGGCGACGACGCCGCGCCGCTCGCCGGCCGGGCGCCCGCGTCGACACTATCGAGCGGGCGCAACACCAGTCGCGGATACTGACGCGACTCGCCTTGGGCATGCGCCGAAAGCACGAGGCGCGCACCGGGCACGAGTTCGATCACCGCGGATCGCGCGCCATTCTGTGCCTGCGGATCGCTGCGCCCGAGAACGCCGTTCGCCGATTCGACGCGAATGCCGTTGGTCGATCCGGCGTCGGTGACCCACCACGCACCTCGCTCGAGCCAGATTTCGCAGTGCCGGCGGCTCGCGTAGATGCCATCGACGACGACGTCGCAGCCTTCGCCCTTGCCGACGCAATAGCGACGACTCGGCAACACCGACGTGAGCTCGATACGGCGAGCGCCGCCGGCGTCCTCGATGTCGATGGCGAGCGTACGACCCGCAAGCGGTGTCCGGACGCTTCCGAGCTCCCGCGCCGCGTTGCCGGCGGCAGCGATCGGCGCGTCGAGTTGCGACCAGCGGCCGACGAGCGTCACCTGGTACGGCCGCGCGAGGCCTCGCGGCGCGGCGCCGCGAAGCTCGGTGAGCAGCGCCCCGTAAGCATCGTCCTCTTCGCTCGTGTCCCCGTTGTCGTGTGCCGCGTTGAGCCCGGCGAACTGCGACAAGTCGATCGAGCTCGCGTTGCGCAGGCCGCCGATCACCTCCTTCGCGAGATAGTGCTTGATCTGCTCCGGTTTGAACTCGCGGCTGAACATGCGAATAAGCTCGCGATGCTCGTCACTCTCGTCGCATTCGACCTCGATCGAGGTCAACAAGTAGCGGTCGCGCTCGGCAATCGCGAGATGCAGGCGAAGCTGGCTCGCGACGAAATGCTCGAGCTCGTCGCGAATCGCCGCGATCAGCGCGCCGTACGAACCCAGATGCTCGATGTTGTCCGGTATTGCACCGCGCTGGTCTGCAAACGCGCGCACCGTCGGTTCGCGCGGCTCGATGCCGGCATCGACCGCACCACGGCCCGACGGCGTACGCGGCGTCGAATCGGCGCGTGCACCGCGTCGTCCCATTCCGTTCACCTTGCCCAGCACCCATCCCTTCAGCTTCATGACTCTAGCTCCGGTAAGCGATCATCAATTTTGCAAGCGGTCCCGCGATCCGCAGATGACGCACGCGGGGCTCCGCCGGCAATCCGTAACGGCTCGACAGCCGCTCGAGGAATTGTCCCCACGCCGGCTGGATCGCTTCGCCGGCGTCGACGCGCAGCTTGAGCGCGGGAAGCGAAAGCTCGATCAGCACGGCGATCCTCGACACGTCGCCGACCTGCACGATCGCGCGGCGCAGCGTGTCCTCCATGTCCGCGAGGCACGTCGCGAACGGGCCCTCGAACGTCCAGACGAGCGGGCCTTCCATCGTGTCCGCGGCTTTGCGCGCTCGGCCCGACGGTCGCGGATCGTCGAATAGAGGTTTCACCTGATGTCTCGCGAAATCACGCCCGCATGGCGTCCTGCGATCTGCATCGCGATCTCGGCTGCGGGATTGGGCCCGTGATCGCCCGCCCCGTGGATGCGTCCCGTGTCCGCGAGCCAGTTACGCTCGGTCAGCACGCCGATGACCTTCGTCCAGCGCGCGCTGGCAGGATCGCTTCGGTACGCGGCGACATACCATTTGTACGGTCGGAGCGGCCCGCATGCGGCGCGATCGCGCACCGTCCGGGCAGCAGCCGGTGTGCACAACCGTGCGAGCTCGTCGAGCGAACGGTCGTCATTGGGAAACGTCGGGGTGCCCGTCTTGCCGGCGATCCAATCCATGTCGCGACACGTGCTCGCATCGAATACCTGCTCGCACGCGAGGCGAGCTGTTCCCGCACGATGGCTGTACGAAAGGCCGCTCATGATGACCTCGGCCGCGTCGCGCGACAGGCGATTCGGCTCCGCTTTCGCGAGACTCCAGCGAATCACCGCCGACTTGAGATCGGACGCCTCCGCTGCGCCGACGCCGCGCAGCGCGTGCACCAGGTGCGGCGAGCGCACCTCCGTCTGGCCGTTCGCGGCGGCAGCGAGCGTGGCCATCATCCCAGCGGCACCGAGAGCACTCGCGCGCGCGTGGCCTTGTCCCCAGCCTTCGGCGACAACGTCAACGACAACGCCGCCGCTGCACTTTTCCCAATCGTCCTTGCTGGGCCGGCGGCCGTCCGCGCCGGCAGCGCACTGGCGCACTCTTGCCGTATCGAGCGGCGTATCGGCGCGCAGTCGGAACGGCGCGCCGAGCTTTCCGCCGATCGGCTCGGTAAGCAGCCGCCCATAGGGAACGGCGATCGCGAGCGGTTGAATCGCGCCGTCCTCGGCGAACGCGTCGAGCGCGCGCCCGAACAGGAGATCGCGTTTGCCGCAGTCCTCGCGCGGATCGGTGCATCCGCCGTTCCAGCCGAACGAAGACGCCGTCGCCTGAATGGCCCAGGGCCGCTCGCAAGGCGCAAAGCCTTTGTCCGAGCAGAACATGCGGTCGAGAAAGCGAGCAGAGCTCGATCGCATCAACTGCCCGCGCAGGCTCTCCGCGGATGGAATCGACTTCGGATTTCGCGTGAGCTCGATGCGCTCCGCGGACAACCAGCGCGCGCCGACCGCCGGATCCGACAGGAATGCAGCGGCCATGATCGGCTTGATTGTCGAGGCCGGCATCGCATCGTGGAACGCGGCCGCGTTCATCAGCGCATCGGGTCGATACCGAATCGGATAAGGGATGCGCTTGTCGCACTTCGCCGAGCGACCCGGACCGTCGTATTCCTGCCGCGTGCACGGCGACAGCGCGCCGGCGAGCGCTTCGATGCGGCCGCTCTCGACGTCGATCAGCGCCACGGCCGCCATGCGGACCATTGCGTGCTCGAGCATCCGATAACCGATCGCACGCACACCGTCTTCCTTGCGCCGCATGCCGAGCGCGCGACAGACGTCGTCGCGGCCCGTGTAGCACGCGGCCGTCTGCTGCGCCAATGCCTGCGCGGCGGGATCGATGGTGAGGTCGATCGAGAAACCGACGTCGACCGGCGTGCCGCCAACGTCGATGCGGTTCGGACCATATCGATAGCTCGTCGGCGCACCGTCCGGGTCTGCGCTGGCGCCGGTGTACACGCGATACAGCGATCCGGTCGGACGATGCAACGTCTCGAGCGGCTGCAGCATGATGCCGAGTGATGGCGGCACCTTCCAGCGCTCGTCGTCGGCGGGCATGTCGGGCGTGGGTTCGCCGCCGATGCGAAGCGCCGGCGCCGTATGCCCATTCTCGTCGGCAACGCCGCGCATCTCAGGACGCTTGCAAAGTCTGTCGTCGAGACCGCGCACGCCGCCGAGGAAATAGGTCGTGACTTCGTCGTTGGCACGTGGCGCGGCGTTGCCGAGGTAGATGCAGCCCGGAATGCCGCCCCACGGATTGGCGCGCGCAACGTGCCGTGCCGAAATCTCGACGAACTGTTCTGCGCGCCAATGCGCGATCGCGCGTGGCACTTCGGTGCCTCGCCACGCCAGCGCGGCGAGCATCCTTCCGTTCGAACGCGCGAGCGTGGACACGGCGGCTGCGACATCCGAGCACTGCATGGCGAACCGACGCCCTGGATATTCCGGCGTCTCGATCGGTGCTTGCAGCGCTGCTGTCGCCGCGTCGAACCATCGAATGCTGTCGAAGCCCACCTTGTCGGTCACGCGCCGGTTGTCGCCGCTGCTGAAGCGCAGCAGCGCCTCATCGATCTCGTCGAGCTGCGCAGCAATCCGCACGGCCGGCGAGATGCCCGCATCGCTCGTACGCGACAGCGCATGTCGTATGCGGGTGAGCGTGCCGCCCTGTCCATCCCATTCGGCGCGACACTGCGGCAGGCGATCGAGCAGCGTCTGCGCGTCCGGCGGACCCACGTTGACGCGGTCGCGGCGCACGATTGCGTATTCGAACGTCTTCAGCGCGGCGACCTGCCGAATGCTGACGTGGCGGTCGCTGTGGCGCGCGGGTTTCGCGGTATCGGCCGGCCGCACCCAGGCAACGAGCAGCAATACTGCGAGCAGCACCGGGACGACGGCCATGCTCGCCACGATCGCGAACTGCAGCAGCGTGGTCCGGCGCATCTCAGCCATGGGCGCCCTGCCGTTCGTCGTTGACGTTGACGGCGAGCCCGAGCATCGCCATGTTGATCACGAGCGACGTCATGCCGAAGCTCACGAACGGAAACGTCACGCCGGTCAGCGGAATGACGGCAAGATTACCGGCGACCGTGACTGCGAGCTGGCACAGCGCGAGCACGACCCACGCCACGCAAAGCCAGCTCACGAACGCCTGCTCGTCGTTGCTCATGTGGCCTGCGCTGCGCACGAACCGCGGCTCGCCGCGCGTGGCACGCCCGTGCTGGCGGACGAGCCCGTGCAACCACAGCGCGCTTCCGAGCGTGAGCGCCCATGCGGCGGTCCATCCGAATGCGCCGACGAGGGCGGTGAACGTGTAATCGCTCTGGATCTGCGCGGGTACGCCGGCGCACGCTCCGGAGGCTCCGAAGCCGCACCACGGAACCGATCCCAGTCCGAAGCCTGCCGCCGGCGCGGCGCGCTGGAACCACGTCACGAGCGCAAGCTGGTCGTTGGCCGACGCGAGGGGCGCCGCGAGGTTCTCGAGGCGGCCGGCGGTGACCTCGTCGATCGATCCCACACGAAACAGCGCAAACGTCGTTGCGAGGATCCAGGCGACGAACAGAGCGACGGCCAGAGCATAGGCCGACGCGGCTCTGCCGCGGCGCTGATAGCTCCACATGGCGATCGATGCGGCGACGAAGGCGCCCGCGCCGTAGCCCGCGATCAGCAGCGGTCCCATGTCGCGGGTCATCAGCATGGTGCCGATCAGCACGACGACCACGAACAGCATCGGCCACACGTATCGCAGCAACGAGCCGATCGACTTGCCGCTGCGTGCGAGGCGCTCGGTCAATGGCGTACCACGCAGGAAGAAGAACCAGGCGGCACCGACGATCAGCCAAAGACGCCCGATCTCGGAGGTGAGCTGGCGGATATTGAGCAACAGTGCGCCGACGATGCCGATCAGCGCCAGCGTTGCCGCCACCAGCAGCGCCGCGCCACCGACCGCACCGAGGCGCTTGCCGACATTGCTTGCAGCGCCTTCGACGACCGACAGCGTCCAGCCGAGCGAGCGCCCGATCGGCTGGCGCACGAATGCGACGATGGTGAACGTCAGCATGCCGAGCCACAGATGGCCCTGGTGGTAGAGCGCGAGATAACGGTTGCCGAAATGCCCGTTGGACGACAGGTCGAGCAGCAGCAGCCAGCCGATGCCGGTTGCGAGCACGAGACCGGGGTAACCGAATGGCGAGGCGACCCTTTGCGCTGCGCTCGCGAGCGTCTTGCGAAACAACGGCGAGAAGACCAGCACGACGACCGCGGCGCCGAGCAGCCACACGACGAAGCTCGCCGGTGCGGCGACCGGCGACGCCGATTCTCGCCCGAGCAAGAACGCACGCTCGGACGCGAGCGGCCACGGCACGCGGCCGATCCATGCCGCGGCGGCCCACGTCGCGAGCGCAAGCGAGATGCCGACGGCGGCCATTCCCGGACGCCGGCTCAGATTGAGCAGCACGAGACCGGCAAGCGACCACGCGGCCCATTGCCAACCCGCGGATTGCAGCAACGCCAGCATCGCCTCGTTCTTGTCGACGTTGACGGGAGCTGCACGCGCATCGACCATGAGCGCCGATGCCGCGGCGAGCGCGTCCGCGGTTTCGAATCCGGCGCAGCCGGGATGCGATATCGCCGGAGCGCTCGGAAGCATGGCGACACTCGCCAGCGCCGGCGTGGCGGGATGGCCGTCGAGCGCTGAGCCGAGCAGCATCAGCGCGTTCGCGCGCGCGAGCTCGCGACCCGGACCCGAACGTGCGCTAGCGGACGCAAGCGCGGCGTTTACGCGCTCGTACGCGCAGACGAGCGGAAGCGGACCGTATGCATCGGGACTTTCGATCCAGTAGCGCTTGATGAAGGGCTGCACCTCGGTATCGATCGCTTCGATCGCGTTGCCGAGCGCGAGCAGATCGCCGAGACCTTCGCGCTGCTGCAGCCGGAGCTCGCCGAGCCGCGCTTGCGCGTCCTGCAGCGGCGCGAGAAACGCCTGTCTCGCCCGTGCGTTAGCGCTTGCGAGGATGAGCGGCATGCGTTCCACGCTGCCGCCTTCCGAGCCCGTCTCGGTTCGCCCGCACAGTCGATCGCGGACGACCGGCTCGGCAAGCGAACCATGACTCGCGCACAGCTCGGGCACGACGGGACCGGGCAGCCCGCGGACGGCGACGACGGTCTCGGCGAATCGCCGATCACGTCCGGCGTCCTGCGAGGCGAGCACCGCGAACCAGGGAAGGAGCGCGCTGATCGCGGCGACGACGAGAGCACCCTCGATCAGCAACGGCCTCGCCACGCCTGCGCGCGAAACGCTGCCCGCGAGCGGTGTCGTGCTGAGCGCCAAGTGCGGCCTTTCGTACGCGAGGCGGCCGCGGGCTGCGGTGGCCGCCGACTCCCTGACCGCGCGGGCACTACGTGAGGCGTGCGCCGCGACAGCTGCGGTTCGAAAACTGGCGAGCCGAAAGAAACGCGCGTCGTCGCTGATCCGTTGACGCGACGAAGGCACGAACGGCCCGTTTCGATGGAGCGGCGCGCCTACAAAGTAAACTTCGAATCCGCAAATCGTTGCTCGAGTGGATCATCCGATGACTGAATCGCGCAGGAAGAAGTCGCCGCCAGAACGCGCAAGGGCTGCGGTCGGCCCGGCAGACACATTGACCGGCGAGCTCTTCGCCGACGACGCCGCGGCGGCGCCACCGTCCGGACCCCCTTCCGCACCGCCGGGCGGCGGCGGCAACGAAAGCGGGGACGACGATTCGCTTCCGCTCGCGCAATTCGCCGAGCGCAGCTATCTCGAATACGCAATGAGCGTCGTCACGGGCCGCGCGCTGCCCGACGTCGCCGATGGCCAGAAGCCGGTACAGCGCCGGATTCTGTTCGCGATGCACGAGCTCGGCCTCTATGCTCCGGCGAAGCACGTGAAATCGGCGCGCGTGGTCGGCGACGTGCTCGGCAAATACCATCCGCACGGCGACACGGCGGCGTACGAGGCGCTGGTGCGGCAGGCGCAGGACTTCACGCTTCGCTATCCGCTGATCGACGGGCAAGGCAATTTCGGCTCGCGCGATGGCGACAACGCGGCGGCGATGCGCTACACCGAGTGCCGGTTGACGCCGATCGCCGAGCTGCTGCTCTCGGAGATCGACCGCGACACCGTCGACTTCACCGCGAATTACGACGGAACGTTTCACGAGCCGAAGCTGCTGCCTGCGCGGCTGCCGATGCTGCTGTGCAACGGCACCTCGGGCATCGGCGTCGGCATGGCGACCGACATTCCGTCGCACAACCTCGGGGAAGTCGCGCGCGCGGTCGTGGCGTCGATCCGCATTCCGAAGATCGGCATCGAGCAGCTGATGGCGTTCATCCCCGGGCCCGATCTGCCCGGCGGTGGTCAGATCATCTCGGATGCCGACACGATTCGTGCCGTCTACGAAAGCGGACGCGGCAGCCTGCGCATCCGCGCACGCTGGACCATCGAGGAGCTCGCGCGCGGGCAGTGGCGAATCGCGGTCACCGAGCTGCCGTTCGGCGTGTCGGCGCGCGCCGTGCTCGAGGACATCGAGCGTGCGACCAATCCGAAGCCGAAGGAGGGCAAGAAGTCGCTGACGCAGGACCAGATCAATCTGAAGAGCTCGATGCTCGCGGCGCTCGATGCTGTTCGCGACGAGTCCGACAAGACATCGCCCGTGCGCATCGTGCTCGAGCCTCGATCGAGCCGCCAGGATACGAAAGCGTTCATGAATCTGATGCTCGCGAATACGCGACTCGAGACGAGCCTGCCGGTAAACCTGGTGATGCTCGGCCGGGACGGACGTCCCCGCTCGAAGAACCTGAAGCAGATCGTCGATGAATGGATCGCGTTCCGCTTCGAGACCGTCAAGCGCCGCACGCAGCACCGGCTCGGTGAAGTCGACCGCCGCATCCACATCCTCGAAGGCCGCCAGCTCGCGCTCGTTTCGATCGACAAGGTGATCCGGATCATCCGCAAGGCCGACGATCCGAAAGCCGATCTGGTCGCCACCTTCGGACTGTCCGACGTCCAGGCCGACGACATTCTCGAGATCCGGTTGCGCCAGCTCGCGCGCCTCGAGGGCATCAAGATCGAGAACGAGCTGAAATCGCTCAAGACCGAACGCAAAGGCCTGAAGCACGTGCTTGCCGATGCTCGCGCATTGTCGGAGCGGGTCGTGTCCGAGATCGAATCGGCCGCGAAGCAGTTCGGCGACGCACGCCGCACGCTGATCGAGGCGGTGGCACCGACGGTTGTCACGCGCACCGTTCCCGACGAGCCGGTGACGATCACGTTGTCGCGCAACGGCTGGATCCGTTCGCGCCAGGGTCACGGGCTCGATGCGTCGCAGTTCGCGTACAAGGCGGGCGACGCGCCGCTCGCGGTCCTCGAAACGCGCACGGTCAGTGCGATCGTCGTGCTCGACACGCAGGGCCGCGCGTACACGATTCGCGCGTCCGAAATTCCCGGCGGCCGCAGCGACGGCGTACCGGTCACGACGCTGATCGATCTGCAAAGCGGCGCCAGGGTATCGCAGGCGATCGCCGGGTTGCCCGAACAGAAGTACCTCGTCGCGGGCAGCGGTGGTTACGGATTCGTTGCGTTGATGCAGGACATGCTTTCGCGCGTCAAGGCCGGCAAGACGTTCATGACGCTCGAGCCCGGAGAAGAGCCGCTGATGCCGGTTCCGCTGTCAGCGGCACGGGATCACGTCGCCGCACTGTCGTCGAACGGCCGACTGCTCGTGTTCGGGCTCGACGAGATGCGCGAAGTGCCGAGGGGGCGCGGCGTCATCATCATGGGGCTCGATCGCGGCGAACGACTGGTGGCGATCGCGCTCACGGGCGCGTCGCGACTCGTCGTGCAGGGAACCAATCGCGCAGGACGGACGGTCTCGGCCGTGATCGAGGGCGACGAGTTGGCGAAGCACGTGTTGCGCCGCGCGCGAAAGGGCTCGCTCGTCGGCCGCCGGATCAAGCCGACCGGATTTGCGCCCGACGTCGCGCCGAACAACGGCTGATACCGCCGTATTCAGCGATGCGGCATTCGCGTCGGCAATTGACTTGTAGTGGCGGAATTGTTATCCACACGCCACCCAACGTCGTGAACGGAGTCCGCGATGCCTCTTGTCAGCATGCAACAGCTCAGCACGCAAATCAGCGCCGCGCAGGCGAGGTGGGTGCCCGGAACGTCGTGGATCGACAACCTCGGCGACGCTCAGCGCATCGCGATGCTCGGCGTCAATGTCAACTTCGGTGAAGTCCAGCGGATCCGGCAGAAAGCGCTCTCGGCGCCGGCGATCGGCGGAGGTGGGGGCGGAGGGGGCGGAGGCGGAGGAGGCGGCGGCGCGATGACCCTGCCGCCGCAGACCGACTGGCGCGTGCGCGCCGGACGCAACTGTGTGACCCCGGTCAAGAATCAGGGTGCATGCGGCAGCTGCGTGTCGTTCTGCGCATGCGGGATCGTCGAAGCGATGGCGACGATCGAGCACAATGCCGTCTTTGCCGATCTCTCGGAAGCCGAGCTCCATTTCTGCTCGATCCACGGGCCCAACTGCGGCGGATGGTGGCCGAGCGATGCGTTCGAGGTGCTGCGCACGAATGGCGTCGTGACCGAGGCGCTGTTCCCGTATGTGTCGGCATTCCAGGCCGGCGCGCCGACCTGCCTCGCCGTGCCGAACCGCAATACGCTCGCCACGCGGATCACGAGCTGGTCGACGCTGTACACGACCGCGCAGCGCAAGCAGTGGCTTTGCAACGTCGGCCCGCTCTGCGCGGTGTTCCACATCTACTTCGATTTTTTCAACTATCGCGCGGGCGTCTACTCGCACGTCGCCGGCGCCGAGGCCGGCTATCACTGTGCCGAGGTCGTCGGCTACTCGGATCCGGACAACTGCTGGGTCTGCAAGAACTCATGGGGCGACATGTGGGGTGAAAGCGGCTTCTTCCGCATCGCCTACGGCCAATGCGGGATCGACGACGTCAGCACCGACACCGATTCGATCGGCAATCCGCTCAACTTCCCGGCGTGGACCGTGCAGGGGGTCGTTCAGCCCTAGATCATCCGGCATGCAAGTTGCTTACCCCTGAGGGGACAGCCACCGGCGATTGCGTCTCGCCGGTAAGCATCGGCAGCATCTGCAAAATCGCGCGTCTGGACCTCGAGCCTGGGCGGCTCCGGTCCAAAGTTGTCATGCCGGCTGTCGCTTTTCGGCAGGGGGAAGCGATGGAGATGTTGAGCTTCGGCGGGCAATACTATCTCGACGACCGGATGTTCGTGGTCGATGTCGAGCCAGTCGCTTCGTCGGACGCCGCTGACCAGCCGGCAACCGCCCATTGGGCAGTGACGACGCGGCGCAACGTGCCCGGCTACGTACTGTTTCGCCGGCGCCTTTTCGAAACCCGCGAGCAGGCGATCGCCGTGCTGCGACGATTCGCACCGCTCACGCCGCGCTTGAGTCTGTGCGGCTTGTCGCCGATTCCGGCGCCGAGCTACGAACAGCACAATCAATGGCTTCGCGAGCACGGCCTCGCGCCGCTGCAGTACTGACCGTCGCGTTGACGATCGTGCGCCCGGCCGCTCCACTTGTGCCGGCGCGGCGCCCGGGGTAGATTCGATCGTTCCGATGTCGGGGCGGCAAGCGCCGGCGTACGCGGGCGAGCTTCCCACGGCCGAAAGCCCGCCGCATTTCCTGCGCACGCTGTTCCGGGCCTGCCATCGCGGCCGATCGTTCGTTGCCCATGATCGACAAGAAAGCTCCCGATCCGGCCTCTACGGCCGCGAGCCCCGCAGACACGTCGGCGGCTCGCGGCGATGCCTCGATCCCTCGCGACCTGCGCGCCGCGTTTCTGGCCGGGCTCGGCGCCGACCTCGATGTTCCGCAGAATCTCACGCCGGAGCTGATGCAGGCGATCGGCGCGCTGATCCGCGAGGTGACCGGCGGCACGATGGAGCTGCTGCGCCTGCGTGCGGAGGCGAAGAGCGCGCTGCACGCCGACATGACGATGCTCGACGCGCGCGCGATCAACCCCCTCAAGGCTGCGTGGGACGTCGACGTCGCGCTGCAGCATCTGTTCGCGCCGCAGCGCCCGGACATCCAGGCGCCGTTGAAGGCGATGACCGAGGCCTACGATGACCTGCGCGCGCATGATCGCGATCTCGTCGCGAGCATTCGCGCCGCGATGCGCGGCCTGCTCGCTCGCTTCGATCCGGACGCGCTCGCCAATCGCCTCGGCAGCGAAAGCATGATCGACAGCTTCCTGCCGGCGAACAAGAAGGCGCGCCGTTGGGATTCGTTCGTCGATCTGTACGCCGATGTCTGCGTCGAGGCCGAGCAGGACTTCTGGTCGGTGTTCGAGAAGGAGCTGCGCCGGGCGTACGCCGCGCAGGATCGAACGCTGCTGCACGCGTCGAAGAACGACGCGGCCTAAGCAACCGAGCCTACGTCTCCGGCGCTTCGCCGGTCTCGCGTACGACGCCCACGGCAAGTCGCAGCTGATCGGCGACGTGCTTCAGCATGTTCATCAGCAGACGCCGGTGCAGATCGGGATTCGCGGTCCGGATCGCTTCGAGGCTGTTGCGCGAAAGACTGTAGAGCACCGACTCTTCTTCGGGCATCGCGGTGAACGCGCGCGTCTCGCCTTCGAACAGCGCGGACTCGCCGAACATCACGCCCGGCGCGAGCGTCACGACACGGCGGCGCGTTCGTTCGGCAGTCTTGCCGCCGGCGATGATGCTGACCGCGCCGCGCGCAAGCAGGTACATGCGGTCGCCGGCATCGCCTTCGCGGAACAGCGGCGATCGCACCGGAAAGCGCTGGCGGTCGAGATAGCGCTTCATGAATTCGAGCTCGTCGGGCGCGAGCCCCGCCATCAGCGCGAATCCTTCGATCGGGATCTCGCCATGCGTGATCGCTGCGTGTCCTTCGATCAGGATCTGCCGCTCGGCCCATTCGAGCGCTCGATCGGTGTCTTCGAACCAGTCCGGATGATGCTTCTCGCTGAAGATGCCGGCGCCGATCAGCGACGCGCCGAGCCGATTGGTTGTCGTGACGTGCGCGAGCAGCAGCCGGCAGCATTGCTCGCGCAATCGCTTGCCCAGCCGATCGAGCATGAGCGCGCCGGACGCGTCGATCATCGTCACGCGATCGAGATCGAGAATCAGGAAGCTCGCGCCCTGCGCAGCGTGCTCGGCCGCTTCGGAAAGGCGCTCGGCGGTGCCGAAGAACAGCGCGCCGTCGAGCTCGAGCAGCGCGATGCGGTGGCCCTGCTCGTGCAGAAGCTTCATCTGTTCGAGCGGGTAGATGCGCCGCGACGCGCGCGATTCGCCGGTGCCCGCGGAACGCACCAGCGAGCGGTTCATCACTGCGATGAAGATCACCATCGACAGCACGAAGCCGACGACGACTGCGGGCACGGGTCCGAACGTCGCGGTGATCGCGGCGACGAACAGCACGACAATGAGGTTCATCCGCAGCTCGGCGTCGCGCGGCTTCTGGATTGCACGCTGCACCATGCCGCGCGCCCAGCGGTCGAACAGCCCGAACGCGAGCGTCATATTGACGCCCGCGAACACCGCCATCGGGATGCGCTCGAGCCACGACGTGCCGTACAGAAGCATCAGCAGCAGCGTCGCCATCGTCACGACGCTGGTCGCGAGCGTGCCGCCATGCCCGCCGCGTCCGACTGCGGTCGAGTGGATCGACGAATAGGCCATCGGCAGGCCACCGAAGAACGCCGAGAACACGTTGCCCAATCCGAGCGTGACGAGCAGCCGGTTCGGTTGGTGGCTCTGCTCGAGAGGACCGTCGGTCTCGCCGACCGCCGACATGAGGCTGTCGAGCGAACCGACCACCGCGAGCACGACCGCGCCCGCTGCGATGACATAGCGGTAGTCGTAGACGAGCTTCCAGCCGGAAGCGGCGAGCAGATGGGCGAGCGCATCGGGCCACGGCAGCGATTCGTTGAGCTCGGGAACGAACTGGCCCATCTCGGCGTGCGGGACCAGGTTGAGGATCAGCGCCGCCAGAAGCGTGCCGAACACGATGCCGACGAGTCGCGACGGCCCTTTCGGCCAGCGCCGCGAGATCGCGATGACCACGGCAATGGTCGCCGCGCCCACGATGAACGGCCACGCATGGAACGACGTCGCGCCGGCTTCGGCTTCGCCGCCGCCGTGATGCGCGCCGATCAACTCGGGGATCTCGTAGATCGCAAGCGACACGGCGAGGCCGGTCATGAATCCCGCGACGACCGGGTAGGGCACGAAGCGCGCGATGCTGCCGAGGCGCAATGCGCCGAACACGATCTGCAGCAAGCCGCTCAATCCGATGCACGTCGCCGAAAGGAACAGGATCTCCGCGGCGAGAATGTGATGGTTGTCGGGATGCAGTCCGGGCTCGTCGACGAGCCGCTTGACGATCGTCGCGAACACCAGCACGGTCGATGCGCGCGGCACTTCGCTCGGCAGCAGCGGACTGCCGAGCAGCGCGGCGGTGATGAAGCCGAACACCGCGGCCGCGAGCGCAGCGCGCACGCCCATTTCGGCCGCCGTGTGATCGCCGAGCGGCGCGTAGGCGATCAACGCGAGCAGCAGCATCCACGCGAGCAGCACGACGGCGGTGGCCGCGCCGCTCGAGATTTCGCGCACCCAACTGCGAACACCGTGGTCCGCGGCGTCGTGTGCAAGGGGTTGCGCCGCCGGTGCCGCAGCAGCCGGCGGCGACCGGTGCGCGAATGCGGTGCTTGGTGGGTCGTTCACGGAACTCGGGTTGACGGGCACACGCATACGGCGCATGTGCACACGGCAGTCTACCGCAACCGGACGCGGGGACGCACACCAGCGAAGCGGCACGCGACCGGCGCTCGCTCGGGATTCCTCCCTTGACGCGATGCGCGCCACGCTCCATCCTCCGACCTCGGCGCACGTCGCCGCGCGCGCCGGCTCGGTGCGTTGCGGGGAACACCGCCGCAGACTTGCCGACAATGATCACGATCAAGGTCACTTCCTACGGCGGCAAGGCGCTGGCCGAACCGCTCGTCGCCGAGTTCAACCAAGCAGGCGGCACGATCGGCCGCGCGCCCGGCAACACGCTGGTGCTACCCGATCCCGATCGCGTGATCTCGCGCGCGCATGCCGCGGTGTTCGTGCGCGACGGCAAATTCCGTCTGCGCGATCAGGGCAGCGCGTCACCGACATCGGTCAACGGAAAGCCGATCGGCAACGGCCGCGATGTGGCGATCGTCGACGGCGATGCGATCGGCATCGGACGCTATGCGATGGTGGTCGAGGACATGGATGCCACGCACGCGCCGCATCATGTCAATCCCGATGCCACTGCGACGGGCGTCCCGCCGCCGGGCGCTGTGCTGTCGTGGAGCGAGCGCGACGACGCGCGCCCGGATGGCATCTCGACGTTCATCATGCCGGCGCCGGAGGCGGGCGCACCCACGCCTGCGCATCCGGCACCTGCGGCGCACCGCGAGCCCGCGATCGTTCCGCCCGCGCCGCACGCGCCGCTCGACGGCGCCGCGACGCTGCCGCTTCGCACGGCTGCCCGCGCCGCGGCGGCGAGCGCTTCATTCAGCGATGACGAGTTGATGAGGGGCTTTCTTGCGGGCGCCGGCATTCCGGGCCAGCAGATTCCGGGCGGTCTTTCGCCCGAGCTCATGTATCAGCTCGGCCAACTGCTGCGCGAAGCGACGCGCGGAATGCTCGACCTGCTGCTCGCGCGCGCGGCGACCAAGCGCGAAGTGCGCGCGGAGATGACGATCATCGTTGCGCAGGACAACAATCCGCTCAAGTTCTCGCCGAATGTCGAGGCGGCGCTCGCCGCGCTGCTCACGCCGCGCGGCCATGGCTTCATGCCGCCGCTTCGTGCGGTGCGCGACGCGTACGAAGGGCTCTCCTCGCACCAGCAGGGATTCGTCGCCGGAATGCGCGCGGTGCTCGACGTCGTGCTCGCGCGCTTCAATCCCGCCGACTTCGAGCGCCGGCTGACGCAGCGGAGCATGACGGATTCGCTGTTGCCGATGAACCGCAAGGCGAAGTTGTGGGACCTGTTCAACGAACTGTACGGCGAGCTCGCGCAGCAGGCGGCGGCCGATTTCCACACGCTGTTCGGGCAGGAGTTCCTGCGCGCATACGATGCGCAGATCGCCCGGCTGCGCGAGACGACCGAAAGCAATCCCAGCCCGTAAAGACGGCGGGCGCGCAATGCAGATCGAGATCTCGACGCTGTCGAATACTGGCGGGCGCGCGACGAACGAAGACGCCGCGGGCTTCTGGTCGGACGCCGGCAACTGCTACTGCATCGTGTCGGACGGAGCCGGCGGTCATGGCGGCGGCGACGTCGCGTCGCGCCTCGCCGTGACGATCGTGCTCGAGATGTTCCAGCACAGGCCCGAGTGCTCGGGCGAAGCGATCGCCGCGGCGCTCGACGCCGCGAACGAGGCCGTGATCGCGCGCGCGGCAACCGAAGAACGCCTCGCCAACATGCGCGCGACCGCCGTCGTGCTGTGCTGCGATGTGGTTCACGGCGGCGCCGCATGGGGGCACATCGGCGATTCCCGGCTATACTATTTTCGCGATCAGCGGATCGCGCAGCAGACGCGCGATCACAGCGTCGTGCAGAACATGGTCGATGCCGGCTACATCCGGGCCGAGGCGCTGCGCCGGGCGCCGCACCGCAGCCAGTTGTTCGCGGCGCTGGGCGAGCGCGACGAGTTCTCGCCGGCATACGGCCACGCCGAAATCGCCGAGGGCGACGCGTTCCTGCTGTGCACCGACGGCGTGTGGGAGCATGTGACCGAGCCCGAGTTCGAGCAGATGCTCTCGCAGGCGAATTGCGCCGCCGAGTGGCTCGCGCATATCGAGTCGAAGCTGCTGTCGCAGGACCGCGCGCAGCTCGACAATTTCTCGGCGCTCGCCGTCTGCTGCCGGCCGTCGCACGCGGCGCACGAATAAGAAACGTTCGGGGATTGGCCATGAAGCGATCGAAAGGTAACGGCCACGCACGAACGATGCTCGCCATCGCTGCGGCGCTGTGCGCAGCGTGCGCGAGCACGCCGCCATCGGAACCGGGTGCGCCGGGCACCGCACCCCGGGCGCCGGGCACGACCGCACCCGCAGCGGTCCCCGAGCCCGTCGCACCGGCGCCGGCCGCCGAGCCCACGCGCGAATCAAAAGCGCAGGCGCAGCGCACCGCGCTCGAGGCCGTCGACCAGCTGCAAAACGGCGACGAGGCGGCTGCGCGTGCGACGCTCGAGCGCGCGCTGTCGATGGACCCCGCGAACGAGCTCGCGAAGCGGCTGATGGACCAGATCCGCGCCGATGCGCAACGCGAGCTCGGCTCGACGTTCTTCCGGTACACGGTGCAACCCGACGACTCGCTGTCGAAGCTCGCGCAGCGCTTTCTCGGCGACCGCTTCCGCTTCTACATTCTCGCCAAGTACAACGACATCACCAATCCGAGCCGGTTGCAGACCGGGCAGACGATCAAGATTCCGGGCACGGCGCCGCCGCCCGTCGCAGCACCTGCGCGGCCACCTGAAACGACCAGGCCCGCCGAGCCCGCCGAGGCGGCAAGGCCGGCCGAGCCGGCACCGAAGGTGAGCGAAGCCGAGCAACTGTACAAGCAGGCGCTCGCGCAGAAGCAGGCGGGCGATCTCGACGCCGCGTACGCATCGCTGCGCGACGCCACTCGCCGCGAGCCGTCCAACGCGACCTATTCGAAGCAGCTCGAAACGACGCGCGTCGATCTGGTCAAGCGCTACGATCGCGCCGCGACGCAGGCCTTCCAGCGGCAGAACCTCGATCTCGCGATCAAGAACTGGGACCGCGTGCTCGAGGTCGATCCGAATAACCAGAAAGCGAAGCTCGAGCGCGCGCGCGCCGAGGATCTGAAGAAGCGGATGCAGGAGAAGTTCGGGAACAAGTGACACGGGCCGACCGGTCCGTGTCATCCCGAGGCGAAGGGCCCCGTGTCATCCCGAGGCGAAGCCTCCCGTGTCATCCCGAGGCGAAGGGCCCCGTGTCATCCCGAGGCGAAGGGCCCCGTGTCATCCCGAGGCGAAGCCGAGGGATCTGCTTTTGATGCTGTCATTCCCGCGAAGGCGGGAATCCAGTGTCGTTCCTCGAAAGTCACTGGGTCCCCGCGTTCGCGGGGACGACAACCGGCTCACGACCCTGGCGCGCCGCCTTTGGTCGGCGCGATCGAGCGCCGCGCTTCCGCGAGCTTCGCCGCGGTGGCCTTGTTGCCCGGATCGAACCGCAAGCTCGTCTCCCAGTGCTTGATCGCCTGCGCGGGATCGGTAGCTGCAGCGCGCACGCCCTTGTCGTAGTAATCGGCGGATACCGCCTTGCGCAGCGCGCCGGCCGTCGCGCTCCACGCCGGCATCGGCTCTCCGCGTAGCGCGATCGCCTGCTCGTACATCGAGAGAGCGTTCTCGCGCGCGCCTTGTGACTCGAGCTCGCGCGCGCGGTCGAACACGGCGGTGCCGATCTGCGCGCGCGCCGTCGAATCGGCTGGATGCGCGTCGACGTAACGCTTGAGCTCGCGCAATCCGCTCGCCATGTCGCCGGCGCGGAAGAGCTCGATCCGCTGCTCGACATCGAAGCTGTCGGCCGGCTGTGGCGCGGCGCTGCGAGCCGCGCGTGCGGCACGCTCGGCCTGCGCGCGGGTGGCCTTCTGCCGCTCGAGCTCGCGCAGCGACTTCACCGCTTCGGCGTTACCGGGGTCGAGCGCCAGCACTTTGAGCATTGCCTGCGTCGCGACATCGGGTTCGCCGCGTCGGGCTGCCGCGCGGCCGGTTTCGAGCTCGACCTGGATCGTGCGCGCGATCGCGGTACGCGCTTGCGCGAGCTCGCGGCGGAACGATTCGTTCTGCGGATCGAGCAGCGCGAGGATGTGCCATTCGGTCGCGGCGTCGGCGAGATCGCCCGCATCGCGATAACGCGCGGCAAGCTTCTGATGCTTCGCGATCGCGCGCGTCTGCGCGGTGTCCGGCGCGAGTGCGCGCGGCGTCTCGATCGCCGCAGCCGGCTCAGGCTGCTCGGGCGCCTGCGCGCACGCAGCGAGCACGATCGCGACAGCGGCAGTAAGCCTGGTGCGAAAAGGCATGGAACGATGTCAGCGAGACGCCGTGCGTGTGAACGTCGCAAGCTTCGCCTTGAACGCGTCGAGATCCTCGTTGCCGAAGATCATCGTGCGCCGAAGCATCAACGGATACGCGAAGAACGGATTGCCGCCGGGCGTCACGGTGACGCCGATCTTCACGCCGGTCTTCTGAAGCTGGTCGACGACGATGTCGTTCACGTCGCCGTACGGGAACGCGTACGAGAACGGCGCCATGCCGAGGCGGTCGGTGATGACGTTCGAGGGCACATCGACCTCGCGGCGGATGCGGTCGCGATAGTCGGTGGCCGACTCGCCGGGCTGCCGCAGCGTGAGGTTGCTGTGCGTCTTCGAGTGCGGCTGGATGTCGATCAGCCGGGACGCCGCCATCTCCTGCATCTGCGCCCACGTCATCGCGTCGCCCGCGCCGACGAAGTCGCTGTACAGGTAGACGGTGGCGGGAAAGCCGTGCTTCTTGAGCACCGGATACGCGATCTCGTAGGTCGAGCGATAGCCATCGTCGATCGTGATGACGACGGACTTCCTCGGCAGCGGCTCCTTGCCGTCGAGAAACGCGGCGAGCTCTTTCATCGTGATCACGCGGTAGCCGTTTCGCGCGAGGTAGTCCATCTGCGCTTCGAAGTCCGCGCGCGTGACGACGAGCTTGCGCTTCTGCTGCGCGAACCGGTGATAGCAGAGGATCGGCACCGTCTGTACGCCGGTCCAGTAGATGCCGGCGGGATTCTTCAGGCGGCGCGGAACGACGACCGCTTCGCCGGGCGTCACCGTTTCCGCGGCATTGAACTCGGCAATCCACCAAGACTTGCGCGCGTCGCCGAGATAGCGCTCCGCGAGCGACGCGAAGTCGTCGCCGCGCTGCGCGACGACGATCGCGAAATCGTCGTCCTGCCCGAGCACGGACTCGAACGCGCGGGGAATCATCGGCGCGGGCGCCGGCGGCTTTACCTCCGGCGCGGCGCACGCCGCGAGCAGCACGCCGGCGGCGAGAACGAGAAAACGCCGCATCGGCTCAGTCGGCGGCTTTCGCCCGCTCGACCACCTTCTCGACCTTCGGTTGCGGCTCGACCGGCGGCACGCTGGCGGGGTCGTGCCGCTGCTGAAGCGCGGCTGCCGTCTGGTCGAAAGCCGAGTAGAGCTCGCCGAATTCGTCGAGCCGGGTGTCGCTGATCCGGTAGTCGTAACGGCCCTTCGCAAGCTCGTCGAGCGAGTTGCGCAGGATCCGCAGCGGCTGCGACAGCCGCTGCGCGAGCAGGTAGCTTCCGATCGCAACCGCGCCGCTCGTCAGGACGATCAGGATGCCGAGCAACACGAGCGTGAGGTTCGCAACGGCGGCCAGCGGAGCCTGGAAGATGCCCAGATGCACTTGCCCGATCGTCTTGTTCTGGAACAGGATCGGCGCGGCGAAATCGAGCACGTCGCGACCATCGGCAAGCACGTTCTTCTCGACGACGACGCCTTCTTCGCGCGTGGCGAGCGGCGTGAGCGGCGGCGACGTGTACGGCGTGCCTTCCTGCGCGGGATCGTTGCTGCCGCGGATCACGCCGGTGTCGTCGATCACGACGAGATACGCGAAGTCCTGGCGGCCGATCGTCTCCTGCACGAGGATGTCGGTCGCCGACCAGTCTTCGGCGAGCATCGGCACCGCGGTCTGCGTGGCCATGAACTTCACGAGCGACGCGCCGTACGTCATCACCTGCTCCATCATGGCGTGGTATTGCTTGTTGTAGATGAACGCCGCGCTGACCGTCATCGTCACCGCGACCACCGCCGCCATGATCAGCGCCCAGCGGACTCGCAGCGGGATGCGCCGCTCCTTTTTCGTGTCGCCGCTTTCCGCGAGCTCGCGGGCCACGCCGCTCAGCGCTTGTGCGAGGTCGGCGCCGTTCTGGAAGCGCTTCTCCGGCTGCTTGCGCAGCGCGCGGTCGATGATCCGCCGCAGCGACAGCGGCAGATCGGGACGCAGCTTGTCGAGCGGCGTCGGCTCGGTCTTCGTGATCTTGTACGCGACGGTGATCAGCGTATCGCCCTCGAACGGCAGCGTCGAGGCGAGCAGCTGATAGAGCACGACGCCGGCCGAAAAGAGATCGGAGCGCGCGTCCGCCTTCTCGCCCTGCACCTGCTCGGGCGACATGTAATGCGGCGTGCCGAGCACGTTGCCGACCTGTGTGGCCTGCGTCGCCTCGCTGTCGTCGATGCGACAGATGCCGAAGTCGGCGACCTTGATCGTGACGCCGTCGCGCAGCAGCATGATGTTGCCGGGCTTGACGTCGCGATGGATGATGCCTCTCGCGTGCGCGTAGTCGAGCGCCTTCGCGAGCTGGATGCCGATCTGGACGACGGTGGCGGGCGCGAGCTGCTTCTTGTCGCGGATCACGTCGGCGAGAGTCGCGCCCTCGACGTACTCCATCGCCATGTACGGATGGCCTTCCTGCTCGCCGACGTCGTACACGGTGACGATGTTCGGATGCGACAGCACGCCCGCACCCTTCGCTTCGCGCAGGAACCGTGTCCGGTATTCCCAGTCGTCGCGAAGCTGCGACTTCAGCAGCTTGATCGCGACCGTGCGATCGATGTCCGGGTCGTGCGCCTTGTAGACGCGGGCCATCGCGCCTTCACCGATAACCTCGACGATCTCGTAACGGCCTAGATGTTCCATGCGGCGCTCACTCATGGCGCTGCCGCGCGCGGCTCGCGCGCGGGCGCAGCGCACGAGTATGCCAGAAAGCGCCGGGCGAGCGCCACGGCGGCCGCGGCGCCGCCGCGTGGGGATGCGCGGCCGCGATCGCAGTCAGATCTTGCCGACCGTCGACGAGAACGCGCCGTTGGTGTTGTTGTTGACCAACCGGTTGTCGGTGCCCGACACGACGGTGCCCGAGCTCAAAGTCACGACGCCCGTCGTGTTGCGCGTGATCGTGCTGTCCGACACGTAGATCTGATTGCCGGCGCCTTGAGCGAGCAGACCGTTGCCGTTGCCGGAGACGATCGAGCTCACGACGCTCGCGGTAGCCGTGCCGGCGCCTGTTCCCGCGGCGAAGACGCCGTTGCTGGTGTTGTCGTTGATGTTGCTGTCGCGTACTTCGATCTTCGATGTTCCCGACGTGGGATTGAGCACGATGCCCGAGCCACCCCCGGCGATCAGCGAGCTCACGATCGCGCCGGCCGTGTTGTTGGCAAAAGATGCTGCGGACCCATTGTGGCGCTCGAATACCGAGCCTTCGATCGACACGGCGAGCGTTCCCGCGGAATTCGTGAAGGTTGCGCCGCTGCCGGTGTTGTCGCGGAACACCGACTGCAAGATGTTGATCGTCGTCGGGGCGGCTGTGCTCACGACGAGACCATTCGCGAATCCGCTGATCGTGACGCGATCGATATAGACCGTGTTGGCGGAATTGACCTGAATGCCGGTTGTCCCGCCGAGCTGGTTGATCGTCAGCCCCCGCAGCGTGACCTTGCCGCTTCCGGCGCTGATCGTGATGCCGACACCGCTGAACACCGAGATGCCCGCGTATACGCCGGGCGGGGCGATGATCGAAACCGATTGC
>DASWDF010000112.1:0-8451 GCA_036395475.1 Casimicrobiaceae bacterium | reverse complement strand
CTTCGGCGCGCGCGCAGGCTAAGGGAGCGGGGGCGGGCAACCCGCCTCCTTCTTCGAGCGCCTCGGGCCATATGATCAAGTTCGAACGACGCGACATCATCGACCAGGCCGCCATGCCGCTGATTCGCGCCGAACACTTGGTCAAGACCTATCGCGCCGGCGAAGTCGAGGTGGCCGCGATCAAGGGTGTCGACTTCACGATCGAGGCGAAATCGTTCGTCGCGTTTGTCGGTCCTTCGGGCAGCGGGAAGACGACGCTGCTCAACATGATCGGCTGCCTCGATCATCCGACGGCTGGGCGGCTGACCGTTCTCGGTGCCGACGTCACGAAGCTGGACCGACGGGCGGCAGCGGAGTTCAGGGGCAAGCACGTCGGCTTCGTGTTCCAGGACTTCAACCTGATCCCGGTGCTCACCGTCTACGAGAACGTCGAATACCCGCTGATCATGGTGCAGGACTGGCCGGAGCAGAAGCGGCGAAAGCAGGTCACGCGTCTGCTCGAGGCGGTCGGCATGAAGGGGCAGGAGTACAAGCGGCCGGATCAGATTTCGGGGGGCCAGAAGCAACGCGTCGCCGTGGCCCGCGCGCTTGCGACGGATGCGCAACTGGTCCTCGCCGACGAGCCTACGGCCAACCTCGACCACGACACCGCGTACCGCATCATCGAGCTGATGAAGAAGATGCGCGACGAGCTCGGCACAACGTTCCTGTTCTCGACGCACGACCCGAAGATCATGTCGGAGGCGGAAGTCATCTTCACGCTGGAGGACGGCGCGATCCGCCAGCATGCCGAGAAAGCCGTGGCAGTCCATGCTTAACGTGTTGAAGATGGCGGTACGCAACCTCGCGCGCTTCCGCCGGCGCACCTTCCTTACAGCGACGCTGGTGACCCTGGGGATCGTCGCGGTGCTGCTCTTCATCGCCACCGCCGGGTCGTTCAAGACGATGATGGTCGGCCAGTTCACCGATGCGGTGCTCGGCCATCTCGAGGTGCACCGCAAGGGCTACGTGGCCTCGATCGACAACCTGCCGCTCAATCTCAACCTGCGGCCCGCAATGGTGCAAAGGGTCGAGCAGGTGCTCGGCAAGCTGGAGACGGTCGAAGCGTATTCGGAGCGCGTCAAGCTGGGTGCGATGTTCAGCAATTTCACCGAAACGACGAGTATCCGCGTGAACGGCGTCGACCCGGACAAGGAGATTGCGACCACGCCGCTTCTGCCCGAACGCATGATCGAGGGCGGCAAGGAAGGCGCGTTGCTGAAGCAGGGTGAGATCCTGATCCCGACACTGCTCGCGCGCGGCATGAAGGTGACGGTCGGCGACACGATCGTCCTGGTCGCCACCAACCGGGAGGGTTCGGTCAACGGCAAGACGTTCGTCGTCCGCGGCGTGCTTTCGAGCATTTCCGGCCCGAGCGGCCGCGACGGCTACATTCATGTCGACGACGCGCGGCAACTGCTGCGGATGCAGGAGCCGGAGATCGCCGAGATTGCGATTCGCCTCAAGGATCCCGCGCAGCTCGACCGGGTGTATGCACAGCTCGGCGCAGAGCTCTCCGGTGTCACCGGCAAGGAAGGGATGCCGGTGCTGGAAGTGCACACCTGGGCGGATCTGTCGCCGTTCGCGAGCATCGTGCGGATGATCGATCTGCTCGCCGTGTTCATCAAGGTCATGCTGGTGTCGATCGTGCTCGTCAGCGTGATGAACGTCATGATGATGGCGGTGTACGAGCGCATCCGCGAAATCGGCACCATTTCGGCGATCGGTTCGCCGCCGCGGCGCATTCTTTCCCTGTTCCTCACCGAGGGGCTGCTGCTCGGTGCCGGCGGCGCCGCGCTCGGTACGGCGATCAGCCTCGCGATCGTCTACGCGCTCAACGTGTGGAAGGTGCACTTCTCGTTCGGCCAGCAACAGGACCTCGTGCTTTCGCCCGCCGTGAGCGCGGCGGATGTGCTGACCGTGGTCGCGATGGTCGTGGTGATGGCACTGCTCGCAAGCCTGCAGCCGGCGTGGAAGGCTTCGCGCATGGACCCTGTCACCGCCCTCGGCCACGTCTGATCGAATGGAAACTCTCCCATGAAATCCCTGCTGTGGTCGATTCTGTGCCTGCTGGCGCTGCCGGCTGCGGCGGCCATGGACGGAGCGCAGATCCTGCAGAAAGTGGATCGCAATCTCGAGCCCGAGTCGTACGAGTCGTACCGCAAGCTGATCGACATCCAGCCCGACGGCAAGCAGAAGGAATACGTTCTCTACACGATGAAGAAGGGCCGCGACAAGATCGTCGCGCTCTTTCTCTCGCCTGCGAGCGACAAGGGTCGGGCGACGCTGCGCATCGGCGACAACATGTGGCTCTACATTCCTGACGTCGGCAAGCCGCTGCGGATCACCAGTCTGCAGTCGGTGACGGGCAGCATCTTCAACAACGCCGACATTCTTCGCGTCGATTACACCTCGGAGTACGACGTGGAGAAGGCAGACGAAGAGAAGGACCAGTACGTGTTGTCGCTCAAGGCGAAAACCGGCGAAGTCGCCTATGACCGCCTGACGATGTGGGTCGACAAGCAGGCGCTCCTGCCGGCCACGATCGAGGCCTACGCCGCCAGCGGTCTGCTGATCAAGACGTTGCGCTTCAAGGAGATCAAGGATTTCGGCGGCGGCATCAAGCGGCCCGCGACGCTGGAAACGGACAGCCCACTCTACAAGGGCTACAAGTCGGTGATGCTGTGGTCGGGACTCAAGAAAGCGTCTTTTCCCGACGAGTACTTCACGCTGAATTACCTGCCGCGGGTTCCCGAGCTGCGAAAGTGATGAATGCGTCCATGGGAAAACGGCTGTCCCTGTGGCCGGCCATCTTTCTCGGCATCATCACGGGCGCACACGCGGCGGACGACTACAGCTTCGACGCCTCTGCGTTTGAAAAGAAGCCTTTCGAGCTCGGCGGCTACGTCCAGGCCGAGGGCGACGCGTTCGCCGTGCGCCGGGACTCGGTATTCGGGCGCCTGCTTTCACCCGAGCAAGCGACCCGCGAGCGCCTGAATCGCGCAGCGGGCGTGCTCCAACTTGTCGGCAAGCTCTCGTACGAGAGACTCTCGTTCCGTTTTCTCGACTACTCCTCGATAACCGCGGACCCGCTCGAGACCGACCACGACAGCAAACTCTACGAAGCGGATCTGAGCTTTCGCGTGAACGAGGGGATCACCCTCAACGCGGGCAAGCGCGTAGCGCGCTGGGGTACGGGCTACGCGTGGAATCCCGTCGGCTTCGTCGAGCGGCCGAAGGACCCGAACGATCCGAGCCTCCCGCGGCAAGGGTTTGTCATGGCGACCGGCGATTTCGTGAAGTCCGGTGTTGGCCCCTTGAGCACGCTCGCCTTCACCGCGGTCGCGTTGCCGGCGAACGACAACCTGAACGACACCTTTGGCCACGGTTCGCACGTCAATGTGGCCGCGAAGCTCTACGCGCTGGTGGCGGACACGGACATCGATGTCATGGGACTCGGCAAGGGCAGCCGGCCCGGGCGAATCGGCTTCGATTTCTCTCGCAACATCCACACCAATCTCGAAATCCACGGCGAATGGGCGCGGATCTTCGATTTCCAGCAACCGGTCATTGATGCCGGTGGGACGGTATCGACGCACACGTTCAACGCAACCAGCTGGCTTCTCGGCGTGCGCTATCTCACCGAGCGCGACGTGACGGTGATCGCCGAGTATTACCGTAACGGCACCGGCTACGACCAGGACGAGCTCAAGACATTCCTGCGCTCCGGCGATGCGGCGCTTGCGAGCGCACCGCCCGGCGCCTCGACGCCACTCGTGCAGCGCGCAGTCTCGCTTGCGCAGGGCGGTTACGGACAGCCGAACCCGGGCCGTGATTACCTCTACGTGCGCGCGAGCGCGAAAGAGCCCGGCAATATCCTCTATTTCACGCCGGCGATAACGGCCATCGTCAACGTGCAGGATCGAAGCTTCACGCTGACGCCCGAGGTCATCTACACCGGATTCACCAACTGGGAACTGCGCGGGCGGGTCGTGTTGCTGCAGGGTGCACGCTACACGGAATTCGGCGAACGGCCCTACGACTACCGGATCGAGTTCTATGCGCGCTATTACTTCTGAGTGACACGATGCACACCGGCGCAGGACATGATGTGCACCGCGACGCTTGATCGGCCAAGCTGCTTCGCGGCGGCTGCATGCCGAATTGCGGCACGCGGCGTCGCCGGAGGAGCGGATCGATGTCCCGCACAGAGCGGGTGCTCTGTGTCTCGTACTTCGAGTTGCTCGCCGACTGGCGGCCAGAACGCTTCGCGTCGCCGCTATATCAGCCAGGCGATGTGGTAAGTCAGTGCTCGCCGCAGCAACGGCCGGCCGGCGTCGGCGTCGCGACGCTCAGGGCACTCGAAAGCCACTGCGTAATCTTCTCCCGATTCGGAATGCCGCCTGCATGAACCACCTTCCCGTCGATCACCACGCCGGGCGTGGACATCAAACCGTAATGCAGGACCTCTTGCAGATCTTCGATCTTCTCCACCGAGACGGTCGCGCCGTTGGCTTGCGCGACTTGTTCGATCAGCGCGACGGTATTGCGGCAGCTGGCGCAGCATCCTGCTCCGAGTACCTTGATATCCACGGTAGATCTCCTTGTATCGCGTTAGAAAAACGACGGCGTGACCCGTAAGCCTTCGCGAGCGCCCTCGATCGCGGATCGGATTGCGTCACCGGAAACTTGCGCGGAGGTTCGGACATTGGTGAGTGGAAGCCGTTACAGCACTACGTTGAAGACCAGACCCACGACCAGGATGCCCGTCGCGACGACGCCAACGAAGGCCGCGATCAGTTGCGGCTTCAGCACTTTGCGCAGAATCACCATCTCGGGGAGTGAAAGCGCGATGACGCTCATCATGAACGCCAGCACCGTTCCCAAGGCGGCGCCCTTCGCGAGCAGCGCCTGCACGACCGGGATGATGCCGGCGGCGTTGCTGTACATCGGAATGCCGATGATTACGGCGAGCGGCACCGACCACCATGCCTGCTTGCCCATGAAGCTCGCCATGAAGTCCTGCGGGACCCAGCCGTGGATGGCCGCGCCGATTGCAATGCCGGCGACGATGTAGGGCCACACCTTGCCAACGATCGCGCCCACGCTGGAGAGCCCGGCCGCGACGCGGTCCGACAGCGTCAACGCATCGCCTCCCGAAAGCGGCTGCATGCGTGGCATCGCGCGCACCCAGTCTTCGAGATAACGCTCGAGCCTCAAGCGCCCGATCACCCAGCCGGCAACGATCGCGACGGTAAGGCCCAGTCCCATGTACAGCAGCGCGATCTTCCAGCCAAAGAGGCCGAACAGCAGGGCTAGCGCGACCTCGTTGACCATCGGCGCTGCGATCAGGAACGACAAGGTCACACCAAGCGGAACACCGGCCTGAACGAACCCGATGAACAGCGGAACCGCCGAGCACGAGCAAAACGGCGTGACGATGCCGAGACTTGCCGCCATCACATTGGCCGCGCCCTCAGTGCGCCCCGCCAGCAGCGCGCGCGTGCGCTCGGGCGTAAAATACGAATTGACGATGCCCATCACGAATACGACGCCGGCGAGCAGCAGCAGTACCTTGGGTGTGTCGTAGAGGAAGAAGTGCACCGCGCCGCCCAAGTGGCTCGCGGGATCGACCGGCAGAACCGCCGCCAACGCTTCGGAGGCGGCAGCAAGCGTCTGGTAAAGCGCGAACCAGGCGAGAGCTGCGAGCAGGAGAAACACGCGCGGACTGCGTCGCGGCAGCGTCAGCGCGAGTTCGGTCATCGGTCAACTCCCCAAAACGGCGTGGCATTTCGCCGCACCGAGCGTGCAGCGCAGAGACGGTTACATCGGGGAGACGAGCGAACGGGCGAAAGGATGCACCCGCGAAAGAAAGGAGCCGTTACTCCGGCGTGCGCGGCAGGTAGCAACAAACCTGACCGGCGTCGTCGAAACGCACTTGGCAGTGCTCGATCAGCAGTTCGCGCATGCGCCGCCGGGCGCGCTGAAGACGCGACTTGACCGCGGGCAAGCTCAATCCGTGATCGTCGGCGTACGACTGCAGCCTGATGCCTTCGAGATCGCAGCGGCGGACGATATCGCGGTCGTCTGCGGAAAGCGCGGGCAACACGCATTCGAGGCATTCCGCGAGCGCGTCCACCGGCGCGATCGGTTCCTCCGCGGCAACGACGTCGTCCGGCAGCGGCGCGGAAGTCTTCGTCAGCCGGAGGTGATCGGTCAGCGTATTGCGCGCGACCTGAAACAGCCACGCACGCGGATTGTGAAGTGCGCAGAACTTTTCGCCCTCGCCCATGGCCTTGATGAAAACCTCCTGGAGAAGGTCTTCGGCGAGCGGCGGGTCGGCGAGACGATGGATCAGGTAGCCCTTGAGCTCGGACTGGTGCTCATGCCAAGCCCGAAGCGCACACGCGAACGGTGCGCGGTTCATGGGGTTCTACCGCCCAGGACGTTGGCGGATATCGTCATTCGCATGGGTCGCACGCGTTGATGTTGAGCGCATTTCCCTCATACGGGCGGGACTGTCGCCGGTCCCGCCCGATGACAGGATTCAGCGCGCGCAGCAGCCGGGCGCGCAGCAGCTCCGCGTTTTCGTTGCGCGCACGAAGGCGCTGACGAACTTGCCATCGACTTCGCTGACCAGAGCGTCGTTGTCGAATCCTTCGCCGGCAAGAAACGCACGCGCGTCGTCAGCCCCGTACACCCGCGTGATCTCGATGCCGACGCTTTCGAATCCGGCGTTCGCAAGCTTGTCGGTGTATTCGCGATCCGAAAGCGCTCCCGCCACGCAGCCGACCCACAGCTCCATGCTCTTGCGAATCGCGGGCGGCACTTCACCGCGCACCACGACGTCGGAGACGGCGAAGCGACCGCCCGGACGCAGCACACGGAAGGCTTCCTTCAGCACCCGATCCTTGTCCCCCGACAAATTGATCACGCAGTTCGAGATGATGACGTCCACCGAATTGTCGGGCAGCGGGATGTGCTCGATCTCGCCCTTCAGGAACTTCACGTTGGTCAAGCCGCTCTTGCGCCGATTGTCTTCGGCGAGCGCGAGCATTTCGTCGGTCATGTCGAGACCGTACGCCTTGCCGGTCGGTCCAACACGCTTCGCCGAAAGCAATACGTCGATGCCACCGCCGGAGCCCAGATCGAGCACGGTCTCGCCGGGCTTCAACTCGGCGAGCGCCGTCGGATTGCCGCAACCCAGCGAAGCCTGCAACGCCGTTGCCGGCACCTCGCCGGCTTCCGCGACGTCGTACAGGTTCGAGGTGATCGGATCGCAGCAATCGAGCGCGCTCCGACTGCCGCAGCAGCCATTGCCTTCGCCCGAGCGGACGCGCTGCGCCGCCTGTCCGTACTTTTCCCGTACTACTTCCTTTACGTCGTTGGGTGCACTCACGATGGGTGTCCTTTCGTTAAGGGTTGGCGACGATCCGGCGCGGTTCGATCGCCCGATTGCGGGTGCAGCATTCCGCGTAGAGAAAACCAAGCAACTCCTGCAGCGCGGCGGTGTTCGCGGAGTAGCGCAGGAACGTGCCCTCACGACGCACATTGACGAGGTCCTCGTTCCTCAACTTCTCGAGGTGGTGCGAAAGGGTGGAGCTCGGGATGTCGAGCTCGGTTGCGATGTCGCCGACGACGAGCCCCTCCGGATGAGCGGAGAGGAGCAGCCGCATGATGCGTAGGCGTGCCTCGGTGCCCATGGCCGAAAACATATCCGCGTAGCGGGGCACGTTGTCGCTCACGGTCTTGCTGGACATGAAAGGCTCATCTCGTAATTGTTCGTTCGATAATTCTACTATAATCGAAATATAGACGCTGTCAAGAGTAGGCGGGCCTGGGATCGCGCGGATCAACAATTCGGGCGCTCAGCGCAGCGCGCGCGACACTTTGCCGTCACCGGTCTCGTACCAGCCGCGCGTGGCGTTCACCACGCGCACGACGAGCAGCATCACGGGCACCTCGATCAGCACGCCGACCACGGTCGCGAGGGCGGCGCCCGACTCGAAGCCGAAGAGGCTGATCGCCGCCGCGACCGCGAGCTCGAAGAAATTGCTCGCGCCGATCAATGCCGACGGACAGGCGATGGCGTGCTTCTCGCCGAGCTTGCGATTCAACCAGTACGCGAGCGTCGAGTTGAAGAGCACCTGGATCAGGATCGGCACCGCGAGGAGCGCGATGACCAACGGCTGGTCGATGATCGCTTCGCCCTGAAAGGCGAATAGGAGCACGAGCGTGGCCAAGAGCACGGTGATCGACCACGGGCCGATCTTCGCCATGGCGAGATCGAAGGCAGCCTGCCCTCTGCGTATCAGCGCACGCCGGATCAGCTGAGCGATGATCACCGGATCAACAGTTCTCGGGCCTTTGGATAGCGTTTGGCCCCCATCTTCTGCCACCACCGAGCGATCG
>DASWDF010000111.1:0-6337 GCA_036395475.1 Casimicrobiaceae bacterium | reverse complement strand
GCCCGGCCATGGCATTGAGCAGCAGCGCGCAGTCCTCGGCAGTCTGTGCGAACGGGCCCGGCGTATCGAGGCTCGACGCAAAGGCGATCAGCCCGTAGCGCGAGCACACGCCATAGGTCGGCTTGAGGCCGCAGACCCCCGACAGCGCGGCCGGTTGGCGAATCGAGCCGCCGGTGTCGGTGCCGGTCGCGGCTGGGACGAGCCGCGCCGCGACTGCGACGGACGAGCCGCCCGAGCTGCCGCCGGGGACGTAATCGACGTTCCAGGGATTTTTGACCGGACCGAAATACGATGTTTCGCTCGACGAGCCCATCGCGAACTCGTCCATGTTGGTCTTGCCGACCAGCACCATGCCGGCATCGGCGAGGCGCTCGACGACGAAAGCATTGTACGGTGCGACGAAATTCTCCAGCGTGCGCGAGCCGCAGGTCGTCTTCCAGCCCGCCGTCATCAGCACGTCTTTGTGCGCAAGGGGAATGCCTGTCAGCGGCGTCGCGTTGCCGGCGGCAAGGCGCGCGTCGGCGGCCTTGGCTGCGCCGAGCGCGCGCTTGCGGTCGCGGGCGAGAAACGCGTTCAGGCGAGGATTGAGCGCGTCGATGCGGTCGAAGAGCGCGCTCGTCAGCTCGACGCTCGACAGGCGCTTCGACGCGAGCGCTCGCGCAAGCTCGGCAATGGGAGCGGTGAACACGCGTTTTATTCGATGACCTTGGGTACGAGATACAACCCGTTCTGTACTGCAGGCGCCACGCTCTGGTAGAGCTCGTGCCGATCGGTTTCGGTGACCACGTCTTCGCGCAGCGGCAGCGTCACGTCCTGTGCATGCGACATCGGGTCGATGCCGGTGGTGTCGACGGCGCGCATGCGCCCGATCAGATCGAAAATGCTGTCGAGCTTGGCGCGGACATCGACGCCCTCGGCGGGCGTGATTTCGATCCTGGCCAGGTGCGCGATGCGCTGGACGTCCTCGGAGGAAAGTGCCATTTTCGAGGCCTTTACGCGTTTTTGGCGTCAGAAGCGGTGTAGAGATGAAGCATATTAGGTTATCATATTCGGATTGTCCGGGCAGCCGCCGGGTTGCTTTCTTGCGCCGCGATCAAGGCTTTCATGTTCGAATCGTTCAAGGGTTATTTCTCCAGCGATCTCGCCATCGACCTGGGGACGGCCAATACTCTGATTTACGTGCGCGGCAAGGGCATCGTATTGAACGAGCCGTCGGTCGTTTCGATCCGCCAGGAAGGCGGCCCCAACGGCAAGCGCGTCATCCAGGAGGTGGGCCTCGCCGCCAAGCAGATGCTCGGTCGCACGCCGCACAACATCACCGCCATCCGGCCGATGAGGGACGGCGTGATCGCCGACTTCACGGTAACCGAGCAGATGTTGAAGCAGTTCATCAAGAAAGTGCTCGATTCCAAGCTCTTCAGCCCGTCCCCGCGCATCATCATCTGCGTGCCCTGCGGCTCGACTCAGGTCGAGCGCCGCGCGATCCGCGAATCCGCGCTCGGCGCGGGCGCCTCGAAGGTCTACCTGATCGAGGAGCCGATGGCGGCCGCGATCGGCGCCGATCTGCCGATCTCGGAAGCGACCGGCTCGATGGTCGTCGACATCGGCGGCGGCACGACCGAAGTCGGCGTCATCTCGCTGGGCGGGATGGTGTACTCGGGCAGCGTGCGCGTGGGCGGCGACAAGTTCGACGAAGCCATCGTCAACTACATCCGCCGCAACTACGGCATGCTGATCGGGGAAACTACGGCCGAGACGATCAAGAAGACGATCGGCTCCGCGTTTCCCGGCTCCGAGGTCAAGGAGATGGAAGTCAAGGGCCGCAATCTCGCCGAGGGCATCCCGCGCAGCTTTACCGTATCGTCGAACGAAATCCTGGAGGCGCTGACCGATCCATTGAACAGCATCGTCTCCGCGGTGAAAAGCGCGCTGGAGCGCACGCCGCCGGAGCTCGGCGCCGATATCGCGGAGCGTGGCATGGTGCTGACCGGCGGCGGCGCGCTCTTGCGCGACGTCGATCGCCTGCTGATGGAAGAGACGGGGTTGCCGGTCGTGGTCGCCGAAGATCCGCTGACCTGCGTCGTGCTCGGCTGCGGCAAGGCGCTCGAGAACATGGAAAAGCTGTCCACCATCTTTACCTCCGACTAAGGGTGCTGAGTGGGCTAGCGCATGCAGCGGTCACCCCTCACCCGGCGCGCGCTGCGCGCGGACCCTCCGTCTCCCCGGGCGCGGAGAGAGGGCTGGGGTGAGCGGGCGCGCTACGCATAGCGCCAACCGTTAGCGTCGCGATGCGTCACATCCCGGTCGAGCCGCCACCATTCTTCCATCGCGGACCCTCGCCTCTCGCGCGGCTCGCCTTCTTCGGATTGCTCTCTCTCGCCCTTTTGTTTGCCGACACGCGCTACCGTTATCTCGAGAGTGTGAGGCACGCAGTGGCGGTGGTGCTCTACCCGCTGCAGCGCGCCGTGCAACTTCCCGGCGAAATGCTCGTCCAGGTCACAAGCTACTTTTCCTCACAGAGCGCGCTCGCCGGAGACAACGCCGCGCTCAGGCAGCAGCTGCTCTCCGAGGCGCCTGCCGTGCAGGGCTACCAGCTGTTGCAGCAGGAGAACGCGCGGCTGCGGGCACTGCTCAACGTCGAGAAACGCTTTCAAGGCGCGACGACCGCGGCCGAGGTGCTCTATTCGGGGCGCGATCCGTTCACACAAAAGCTCTTTGTCGACAAGGGCGAATCCGCCGGCGTGCAGGCTGGCCAGGCGGTGATCGACGAAGTCGGCGTCGTCGGTCAGGTAACGCGCGTGTTCCCCTACATGGCCGAAGTGACGCTGGTCACCGACAAGGATCACGCCGTGCCGGTAAAGGTCGAGAGGAGCGGCGTGCGCAGTGTGATGTACGGGGCAGGCAGCGGACGGTTGCCGGAATTGCGCTTTCTTTCCCCCAACGTGGAGATCCAGGCCGGTGACAAGCTGTTGACGTCCGGCATCGACGGCACGTATCCCTCGGGCCTTGCGGTGGCGCAAGTCGTGTCGGTCGAGCGCGAGACGGGCCAGATGTTCGCCCGCGTCACTTGCATGCCGCTCGCCGGCGTAGAGAAGAGCCCGCACGTGTTAATCCTCGGCCGCGCCGCGGCGACGCCGCTGCGACCGGAAGAGCCCGCTGAGTCCGACACGCCGCGCAAGGGCCGCGGCCGGCATCGCGGCTAGCACCCCTTCCACATGCCGCACCTGCCTTCGTTTGCGCGACCCGAGGAGATACTGCTCCCGGTCAAGCCGTGGTTCGTCATGCTCACCCTGATCCTCGGTCTGATCGGAAACCTGGTTCCGGTGAGCGGCGTTACGCTGAGGTTGCAGCCGGACTTTCTTGCGCTGGTGCTGCTGTACTGGTGTATCCAGGAGCCGCGTCTGATCAGCGTCGGTATGGCCTGGTGCCTGGGCCTGCTCATGGACGTGGCCGACGCAACGGTGTTCGGCCAGCACGCGCTCGCGTACGCTGTGCTCGCCTATGCCGCCGAGTATTTCCGCCGCCGCGTGCTTCGCTTTCCGCTGTGGCAGCAGGCGGCGCAGGTCGCGGTTCTGCTGCTGTTTTGCGCCGCGCTGGTGCTGCTGGTGCGCGTCGTCGGCGGGGCCCCGATCCCGCGCTGGACCTACGCCGTCGGCCCCCTGGTCGGGGCGCTGCTCTGGCCCGTGGTGACTATCTTGTTGCAATGGCCGCAGCGGCCGCGGCGCTCGCAGGCCGAGGTCTGAACGCCCATGCGACGACTATTCGTCAAGCGCGGCCGGCCGTTCTCGGCCCTCGAGCCGCCCGAGCTCAAGAATCCCGAGCGCGAGCTCTCGCATTTCCGCCGCCGCCTGATCGCCGCGGCCGCGCTAATCGTCTTGGGCTTTGCGGGGCTCGTCGGCCGCTTCGTCTATCTGCAGTTGTTCCAGCATCAACATTACCAGACGCTCGCCGAAAGCAATCGCATCGCCATCGTGCCGATCGTTCCCAACCGCGGTGTCATTACCGACCGCAATGGAGTCGTCCTCGCCCAGAGCTACTCGGCGTACACGCTCGAAGTCACGCCCTCCCGCGTAAAAAACCTCGACGAGACGATCGACGAGCTCGGGAAGCTTGTCGACATCCAGCAGCGCGATCGCAAGCGATTCCGCCGCCTGCTGGAGGAGACGAAGAACTTCGAGAGCCTGCCCTTGCGCACGCGCCTTTCCAACGAGGAGGTGGCGCGCTTCGCCGTCAACCGCTATCGTTTTCCGGGTGTGGAGATCAAGGCGCGACTGTTCCGCCAGTACCCGTTTGGCGAGATTGCGTCGCACGTCATCGGCTACATCGGTCGGATCAATGACCGCGACGTCGAGCGCATCGACGAATGGGACGAGACCGCGAACTACAAGGGTTCGGATTACATCGGCAAGGTCGGGCTCGAGCTGTCTTACGAGCGCGAGCTGCACGGCACGACCGGGGTGGAGGAAGTCGAGGTCGACGCGGGCGGCCGCGCGGTGCGCACGCTATCGCGCACCGCGCCGACGTCGGGCAATAATCTCCGGCTCTCGCTCGACATCAAGCTGCAGCAGGCGATCGAAGCCGCCTTCGGCAACCGCCGCGGTGCGCTCGTCGCGATCGATCCGGCCAATGGCGAGGTGCTGGCCTTTGTGTCCAAGCCCGGGTTCGATCCGAATCTGTTCGTCGAGGGCATCGATCCCGCGAGCTGGGACGCGCTCAACGATTCCCCCGACAAGCCGTTGTTGAATCGGCCGCTGCGCGGCGCGTATCCGCCGGGCTCGACGATCAAGCCCTTCCTCGCGCTCTCCGCGCTTACATCTGGCAAACGCACCGCGACGCAAGCAATCTTCGATCCGGGCTTCTTCCAGATCGCAGGCAGCGCGCACCGGTTCAACGACGACAAGAAGGGCGGGCACGGGTACGTCGACATGACCAAGTCGATCATCGTTTCCTGCGACACGTACTATTACATGCTCGGAGCCGACAGCGACATCGACGTCACGCACGACTTCCTGGCGCAGTTCGGCTTCGGACGCAAGACCGGCATCGACATCGAAGGCGAGCTGCCCGGCGTGCTGCCGTCGCGCGCGTGGAAGCGCGAGCGCTTCTCCGGCAAGAATTATCGCGAGGAGCATCGCAAATGGTATCTCGGCGACTCGGTCTCTGCGGGCATCGGCCAGGGCTACAACGCATTCACGCCGGTCCAGCAGGCCGAGGCGATCGCGACCATCGCCAATGACGGGCGCGCGTTCCGCCCGCATCTCGTGCGCAGCATTGAAAACGTCAAGACCGGCGCGGTGCGGGATATCGCGCCGGAGTTAAGCCACACCGTCGCCGTCAAGCCAGAGCATCTCGCCGTGGTCAAGAACGCGTTGATCGGCGTGGCGAAGGAAGGGACGGGCGCGCGCGCCTTTATGGGCGCGCAATACGTGTCGGCGGGCAAGACCGGCACGTCGCAGCTGTTCTCCCTCAAGGGCGAGAAGTATTCGGCCGGTCACATCGACGAGCGCCTGCGCGACCACGCCTGGTACCTTGCGTACGCGCCGGCCGATCGTCCGCGCATCGCGCTCGCGGTGCTGGTCGAGAACGGCGGCTTCGGCGCGCAAGCCGCGGCGCCGATCGCCCGCGCGGTGTTCGACTACTATCTGCTCGGTCGCCCGCCCGCCGCGGCATCGGGCGAAGCTCCGCGCCCGGCCGACGACGAGAGCGACTGAGAGCGAAAAGAGGTCAACGTGCGGAATTTTCTCGGGCTTCTCGGCAGGATCTGGGAGATCCTGGCGCGCCGCGTGGACAACTTTCTGATGGCCTCTGCGCTCGCGATCGTCGGCGTCGGGCTGGTGACGCTGTTTTCCGCGTCCGATCAGAATATGGCGCGCGTAACCAGCCAGGCGGCCTCGCTCGGCTTTGCGCTGGTGTTGATGTGGATCGTCGCCAACGTCGCGCCGCAGCAGCTCGTTCGCGCCGCAGTGCCCCTGTATGCGGCCTCGGTGCTGCTGCTCGTCGCCGTCGCGCTCGGCGGCACCATGGTCAACGGCTCGCGCCGCTGGTTGAACCTCGGGATCGGGCGCTTTCAGCCTTCCGAGCTTATGAAGATTGCGCTGCCTTTGATGCTCGCCTGGTACTTCCAGAAACGTGAAGCGAAGCTCGCTTTCGGCGACTTCATCGTCGCCGCCGTCTTGATCGCGTTGCCGGTCTGGCTGATCAAACGGGAGCCCGACCTCGGTACCGCGCTCATGATCGGCGCCTCTGGATTCTACGTGCTCTATCTCGCCGGATTATCATGGAAGATCATGCTCGGTCTCGCCGCGGTGGCCGGCGCTGCCGCTCCGCTCGTCTGGCC
>DASWDF010000110.1:0-3067 GCA_036395475.1 Casimicrobiaceae bacterium | reverse complement strand
ATCGTCGTAGAGCTGCACGCGGTCGCCCCTCTTCCAGGCTCTAAATATGCGCCGCCCTTGGTCGAACGCATGTTGAATGCCGCGGCTACTTCTGAACGCATCGCGAATGCGCACAAAAGCCTTGTCAGGATCGCGAAAGGGCTCGACCGGAGGGCTCGCCTTAGCCTCAACGACGATTGCTGTACGCGCCACACGCACAAGCAAGTCATGCTCAAAATGCTGATCATGCGTCTCAAAGACGCTGGGCGCGCCGCTCAGAAAGTAGACCAAACGCCGCTCGGAAAGTAGACCACCTGAGGGCCTGATTGCGGGCTTGCCGGATCGAGGGATCCGGGGTTCGCTGGAGGATGCTCAGGATGGACCTCGTACATGTCGTTCGACACAAAGTGCTGGTGGAGGGACGGACGCAACGGGCCGTCGCCCGCGAGTTGGGGTTGGCGCGGGTCACTGTCCGCAAGTACGTGGATCAGGCGGCCCCAGTGCGGAAATTGGAGGCCGGGCCTCGGCCCCGGCCGGTCTGGGATGCGGTCGCCGGGCGGGTGCAAGCATTGCTGGCCGAATCGGTGCGGTGGACCGGCGGCAAACAGCGGCTCACCGCCACGCGACTGCACGAGCTGTTGCTAACCGAAGGCCACCACGTCGGCGTGACGGTCGTCAAAGACGCGGTCGCGGAATGGAAGCGGCAGCGGCGCGAGGTCTTCGTGCCGCTCACGTATCGGCCGGGCGATCTCGCCGAGGTCGACTTCTTCGAAGTGCTGGTGGATGTCGACGGGACGCGTCGCAAGGCCTGGCTGTTCCTGATGCGCCTGATGTACTCGGGCCGCGACTTCGCGTGGATCTACGAGCGCCAGGATCAAATCAGCTTTCTCGACGGGCACGTCCGCGCATTTGCGCACTTTGAGGGCGTACCGGCCCGCGTCGCGTACGACAATCTGCGGGCGGCCGTCGTCCGGATCCTGGTGGGCGGCGCCCGCACGTTGACGCCGCGGTTCGCGGCGCTCGCCTCGCACTATGTACTCGAAGCGTGTTTCTGTCGGCCCGGCGAAGGCCACGATAAGGGCGGCGTCGAGGCCCGTGGCAAGGCCGTCCGGCAGCAGGTGCTCGTGCCGATTCCGGTCGGTCCGACGCTCGCGGTCATCAACGCAGCGCTGCTGGCGCAGATGGATGCGCGGCTCGACACTCAGCGTGATCCGGCCGGCCAGACCATCGGCATGCGATTCATCGAGGAGCAGCGCCTGCTGCGGGCCGCGCCGCTGCCGTTCGTGGCGGAGGCGACGACGTTCGCGACGGTGTCGCCGCGCGCGCTGGTGCGGCTCGAGGGCGCCGTCTACTCAGTGCCCAGTCGCTGGGCCGGGCTGGATCTCATCGTGCGCATCGGCGCGACGACCGTGACCATCGTCGGATGCGAGGGGACGCGGATCGTGCATCCGCGGAAGCGGTTCGGGCAGCGGTCGATTGACTACCGGCATTACCTGGCGGAGCTCGCGCGGAAGCCGCAGGCCGTGCGCCAAGTGCTGCCGGATCTGCTGCGAGACCTCGGTGACCCGTTTCCGGCGATCTGGGATCAGCTGCATGGCGCGCACGGTCCACGGGAGGCCGCGCGGCTCTTCGCCAAGGTGCTCGGGCAGCTCGACACGTACGGCGCGGCCGTCGTGGTGCCCGCGCTGACGCGGGCGCTCGCGACCGGGACGCCCCTGCTGCTGGCCGTCACGCCGGCGCGATCGACATCGGCGTGTGTCGCGCTCGACGCGGTGCCGGCCCCGTTGCGCGACATTGCCGTCACGAGCGGCTGTGCCGCCGACTACGATGGCTGGCTGCTGGGCGGTGTCGCATGAGCGCCATCACGCTCGCCCGCGATCTCGTCGTCGCACAGACGCGCGCGTTGAAATTGCCGGGCGTCGCGCGCACCTTTGAGGCCCTCGCGCGTCAAGCGCGCGATGCGCATTGGCCGCATGAGGATTATCTCCATGAGGTCCTCACGGCCGAGCAGGCGTCGCGCCATGAGTCCGTGATTCGCCAGCGGCTGCGCGAGGCGCGCTTTCCCGAAGTGAAGACGCTCGACACGTTCGACTTCGCCGCGGCGGACGGCGTCAGCGCGACCCAGGTCCACACGCTGGCGCGCGGCGAGTGGGTCACCGACCCCGAGAATCTCATCTTGGCGGGCCCGATTGGCACCGGCAAGACGCACTTGGCAATCGCGTTGGGCGTTGAGGCGACCAAACAGAAACGCCGTGTCCTGTTTACGCGCGCGGCGGATCTCGTCCGTCAGCTTCTCGAAGCCAGGGATGCGCGCGAGCTCACCCGACTGCAGCAGCGCCTGCTGCGCGTCGATGTGCTCATCATCGACGAGGTCGGATTCGTGCCGTTCGAACGCGTCGGCGGCGAGCTACTGTTTAATCTGATCACCGATCGCTACGAACGACGGGCCACGGTCGTGACGACGAATCTTGCATTCGCCGAATGGGTCACCGTGTTTGCGGGCGACGAGAAGCTCACGACTGCGCTGCTCGATCGCTTGGCGCATCACGCGACGGTTATCACCACGAAGGGAAAAAGCTATCGCATGCGCAAGCGACGCGCGTCGGCCTCGTGAGGCCCAAATCGCCCATCGCGGGCCGATCGACCGCACAAACGACCGCGTAGCAGACCGTAGGAACGACGATCGCGAGGGCAACAAGAGTCGAGTATCCTCTCGTGCGACTACCAGGAGGTGATGCGTAACGAAAATCGACGCGGCTATGGAAATGACGCGGCTATGGAAATCACAAAACGATTTCCACAGCCGCTTGGAAATCTCGCACAGAACGCGAGATTCCCACATTCCCACAGCCGATCATCTTTGTCTCAGATGAGAAGAGCGTAGAATGAACCGCCCTCAGGTGGTCTACTTTCTGACCGGCTCACTGGTCTAGTTTCCGAGCGGCGCGCGCAAATGCCGAGCTCCTGCTCAAGACTGAGGAGCACAATCTGCCGAATAGTGCATCACCCGATGGGCAGTTTCTGCTGTACACCGCCGTCAGTGTAGGGCCGACACGGCTTGACTTGTGGGTGCTTCCCCTCAAGGCTG
>DASWDF010000109.1:0-6523 GCA_036395475.1 Casimicrobiaceae bacterium | reverse complement strand
GCGAACGGCACGCCGACCGCGGCGTTGGCGAGCACGAGCCCGAGCCGATGGTTGATCAGGCCGAAGGTCGAAAAGCCGATGAAGAACGGAATGACGATCAGGCTCGCGGGCAGCATTTTGGACACGAGCAGCGCGAACCCTGCGCCCTGCTGCGCGCGGCTTCTGAAACGCGACAGACTATAGCCGGCGAGTGTAGCGATCGTCAGACTCGCCACCGTTGCGCCGAGCGTGACCACGATGCTGTTGCCGAGCCAGGTCAGCACGGGCTTGCGCGAGAGCACAGCCGCGAAGGCTTCGAAGCTCACCTCCGATAGTCTGGGCAGCAGTACCGGCACCCGCGAACGGGTGAGCTCGCTCGGCAGCAATGCGGTAAGGAACATCCAGTAGATCGGGAACAGCAGGATCGCGGCGAGCGCGACTGCGGCCAATGCAAGCCACCAGCGATGCGGTCGGTTCATGAACGACACTGGGTGCTCGCTTGGGCGGGAACGACGGCAGGGGGACCGAAGCGCATCAGAAATACTCCCGTCGCAGCGTGCGCATCGACGCCAGCGCGAGCAGTACGGCGAGGACCATGGTCAGCACCCCGAGCGCCGACGCGGTGCCCATGCGAAAGAACGCGAACGCTTCCTGGTAGATGCGCACCGCCAGCGTCTCGGTGGCGCGGTCCGGACCGCCGCCGGTCGTGACGTAGATGATGTCGAACTCGCGCAGCGCCCAGAGCGTGTTGAGAATCGCGGCGAGCACGGCGGCCGCGCGGATGCCCGGCCAGCTGATGTGCCGGAAGCGCTGCCAGGCGGTCGCCCCGTCGACCCGCGCCGCTTCGTACAGGGTCGCCGGGATCGCCTGCAGCGCCGCGAGGAGCGTGAGCGTGAAAAAGGGATACGCTTTCCAGACCGTCGCCACGATCACCGCGCCCAGCGCGGTATCATCGTTGGCGAACCAGGCAAGGTCGGTGGAAAGCCAGCCGGCTTGCCGGAGCAGCGCGTTGACGACTCCGAAAGAGCCGTCCAGCAGCCATAGAAACACGATGCTGACGATCACGCCCGGAACCGCCCAGGGGAGCAGGATGAAGCTCCGCAACCAGCGCCGGCCGGGAAACGCGCGGTTGAGCAGCAATGCGGTCAACAAGCCGATCGCGAACGCAGGCCCGATCGTCCCGACGAGATAGACGAGCGTTACCCCGACGCTGTGCCAGGTCGCATCGCTCCCAAGTACTGTCTGGTAGTTTCCGAGCCCGGCGGGCAACGCGGACAACCGCAGCACGTCGAGCGTCTTGCCTTGGCGGAAGCTCGTGGTGATGACCAGGTACAGCGGATAGCCGATGAGGAAGCCGACCGCGACGAGCGCGGGAGAGAGCAGTGCGTAACCGACCCAGCGCGACCGCCCGATCATGGCAACGGCACGGTCGCGTTCAGCTCTTTCTGCAGGTTGGCGAGGATTGCCTCGGTCGGTTGCGAGGAAGACAGCATGCGCACGACGGCGCGGCTGAACAGGGTGGCGAACTCGTTGTAATTCTCGCGCAGCGATCGCTGGGTCGGGAACAGGTTCTCCGCCTTCTCCGCGGCTTGCGTGATCGCGGCGAGATGCGGATCGCGCTTCGCCTGCTCGGCGCTGATCGTACCGACACGTCCCGCGGGCGAGCCGGTCAATTGCACGTATTTCTCCTGCCATTGCGGGCTCGCCGCGAGAACGATGAACTCCCAGACGAGCTTCCGCTTCTGCGGATCGATCTTCGCGGGCATGTGCAGGCTGTTGCTGGCGCCTCCGGTGATCACTGGAAACGGGAGCTGCGTCATCTTGAGCGAAGGACGGGTCTCCGCTTTGGCTTTCTGCAGCGTCGCCCACACCCACGGCCCGTCGCGCAGAAACGCGGCCTTGCCATCGATGAAGAGCTGTCGCGCCACGGTCGAGTTCGTTCCCGGTGGCGCGTAGGACAACGATTTGCGGAACTGCTCCATTGCCGCGATGACGCCCGGGTCGGTGAAACTGTATTTGTTGCCCTTGAGCCAGTTCTGCTTCCCACCGAGCACCCAGGTCGCGGCGTCGATGAACATATTAGGATGCTCGGCGGTGGTCGTGACCAGCCCGAACACACCCTTGTCGCGGTTGGTCGTTTTCGCCATCGCGTCGAGCCACTCGGCCGGCGTCGTCGGAACGTTCACCCCCGCGTCCTGCAGGATCCTTTCGTTGTAGTAGAGCAGGTTCCCGTAAGGCAAGAGCAGCAGGCCGTAGGTTTTGCCGTCCCATACCATTTCGCTTTGCAGCGGCGACCATTTGGCCGGGATGTCGGTCGTCTTGATCAAGTCGTCGATCGGCTCCAGCCACTGCTGGCTCGCGAAGCTTGCGAAGTTGCGCGTCGGGAGGTGCACGATGTCCGGCGGGTTGCGCCCGGCGAAGCGCACGGTGAGCTGATTCACATAGTTGACGAACGGGATCGAATAGAGCTTGATCTTCACGCCCGGATGTTTCGCCTCGTAGTCCTGGATCAACGCTTTCCACCATTCGGCGAAGCCCGGGTCCTCCGCCTGCCAACTCGGAAAATCGAGCGTCATGTTCTGCGCCGATGCAGACGGTGGAACGAACGCCGCGGCGAGTAGCGACAACGCCGCAAGAAAAAATCGTTTCATGGCGCTCCTTTCAATGACGTGACCTGGGCTCGCGCGCGTAGCCCAGGCTGAGCGCGCAGCGCGATGCCCGGGACAGCGCCGCGCTTGTGAATCCCCGGGGTTCGCTGCACTCACCTCGGGCTACGGCTGATCGAAATCTCATCGCACGGCCTCGCGCTCGCGCACTGCTGGAAAAGCAGTCAGCAGATCGTCGATCTCGGCGAGCATGGTATCGAGCTCGATCTGATCCTGCGCGTCGAGCCTGGGTCCGGGCGCACGAACTGTGGCGTTGTCGATCACGCCGCGGCGCTTGAGCACCTCCTTGGTCGCCGGCCAGCGGAACACGGCCTGAAAGTTGAGCAGCGGCAGCGTGCGGTTGTAAAGCATTCGGGCAAGCGCGGAATCGCCTGCACGCCACGCTCTCATCATCCGGACGTGCACGTCGGTGAGCTCGCACGCGGGCATCGTGCCGATCGCGCCGCGCGCGAGTTCGTCCAGCAGATAGCGCGCGCCGGCACCGCCCAGCACGCCGGCGAAGTGTGGCGCGGCAGCGATTTCCTGGCGTGCGAGCAGCGCAGTGATGCGCTGGCCGCAAGGCATCGCTTCTTCTTTCACGTAGCGCACCGCCCGCACACGGGCGACGACCTGCGCGACCGCGGCTGCGTCGAAGCCGCCGCCGGCCGGCGGCGGAGCATTCTGCAGCATAATTGGGATCATGGCGGCATCGCCGATCCGGCGGAAGTGCTCGATCAAAGGCGCAACGTCGCCGCCCAGCCGCGCCGGGGCCATCACCATCGCCGCCGCGGCGCCCACCTGCTTCGCCTTGGTCAGATGGCGCAGCGTCGCCTCCGCATCGGCCGCGCTCGCGCCGACGATCATCGGTACGCGACCACGCACCGTCGCTGCGACAACGTCGAGCAGTCGATCGCGCTCTGCGTCGGCGAGCTGCTCGACTTCGCTGGCTACGCCAGGGTACACGACGGCATCCGCACCTGCGGCGATGGCGAATTCGACGACGCGCGCGAGCGCGGCCGCATCGGGCGCGCCGTCGGCGCTGAACGGCGTCACGAGTACAGGACAGACGCCACGGATCGGTGAGGCAGGAGACGAAGTCGGCATCGGAGGCGGTACGATCGGCGACTGCGGCGGGATGCACGCGCAGCGGACACGGTATCGGCGCGCCGGCGATTCGTCAACACGACGAAGACGCCAGCCGGTGCCGCGGTCCGCTCAAGCATGCGGCCGGGGCGCTTTTTTCCACACGTCGAGAAGCGATTTGAATTTCCCTGCCGCGGGCATCCTCTCGTCGGACAGTGCCTCGAGGAAGTCCGACAGCCGCTTCGACTTGACGATCGTATAGAACGTGAGCGCCGTGACCGGAATCAATACAACGATGAAATAGCCAATCCGTTCCAGCAACGGGGCGTCGGCGAGGGCGAGAAGGTTCATCCCCAGAAAACCGGTCACCACCGTCCCGATCAGCCCGAAGGCGGTCACCACCGTCAGACGTACGACCGTGTTGGCCTGCCGGCGCAGCGTGTCGCTTTCCAGATAGCTGCTCATGTCCTCGATCTCGTTCCTGATCTCGTCGTACAACCGGTCCGCGCCGAGATAGGATGCCGTCATCCGATAGAGCTCCTTCGCCTGCGGCTGGTCGGACACCTCGTGAAACCAGTAGCGGTGCGTGAAGCGCAGGAAGATCTCCAGCAGCTGCCGGATGATGCGTTTGAAGCGCTTGACAGATTCCGCGTCCTGGATGTCGAGCCGGTTGAGCGCGTGCACCATGCGGTCGGAGAGCATCAGCAGCGCTGCCTTGTGGAAATGCGGTATGAGGAACAGCAGGAAGTACTGGTGCCGGAACTGTCCCAGCAGCCCCGCGTCGCTGTCGACGAAGAATGCGTCGTTCGCGTCGCCCACCATGACGAACGCGTGGCCGCAGGACATGAACCGGGTGCCAGGGCGCCCGGTGCGTTCTTCGTTCCAGAACTGGTCGTAGCAATACCGCGTTTCGAAGTCGCGCACGTAATGCGCCGAGTACGGCAGCGCGTCCGACGCGCCCGGCGCGCTGACGAGGCCGAGCCGCACGAAGTCGGCGCGCGATAGAGCGCGGACGTCGGCCATCGCCAGGTACGCGAGCAACGGCATCCGGCTGTATTCCACCTGGCGATAGCGAATCAGCCCCTTTTCTACCGCGTGGTCGGGCACCAGAGGCTTGAGCAGAAACTGCCAGTGCGAGGCAAAGTACGGCGCGCGGTGCTGACCGACGAAGCTCAGGAATCGCTCGCGCTGCTCGTAATCGGACACTGCCAGCACGCTGCCGTCTCTGGCGAGCCACTCGGCGCGCGCCAGGCAATGCCCACCGAAATTGTCTTCCCGCCAGTACGTGGGATAGGCCCGGCCGAAGCGATACATCGTTTCCTGCACGCGAGCGAGGCTCAAATCGCGGCCGAAGATCTCCACGACGAGGATGGCGACATCGATGTCGTAGAACAGACACAAGTCGACATGCGCGACATCGAACGTGATCGTTTCGGATTCCGTGCCGGGAAACGTCATGCGCACCTTGGCCACGTCGGTGCGGCGGAATACCCGGATCGGCGACTCCATGGCCGCCATCGCGCTGGCAGCCTTGCCTTCGCCGTACAGAAAGCTCCGCACGTAGGGGAGAAAGGTGACGAACTCGCTGTAGTGCCGTTCCTGAAACTGCGCCGGATCGCAACTGAATTCGTCTCTCGACTCGGACCACGGATTGTCGGCGCTGGCCCGCTTCAAAATGTCCCAGGGCTCCTGAATCTGCGCCCCGCTGCGGATCGGCTGGAGCTGCAGGGGCCAAAGGAGGATCTGGCGGAAGTGGCGTACGAGCTTGATCGCGTCGGGATTCTGATCGGACACCGCTGCCTCCCCGGAAGTGGAAACGGTATCGGCGCGGCAGCGATCCGTCAATACGACGCCACTCGGGTACAATCCGCGGGGTCGCAGAAGATCCTTTAGGTACCTGACTCCGCCGATGGCATTGGTCCCGATCATCCTTTCCGGCGGTGCCGGCGCGCGGCTGTGGCCGCTGTCGCGCGAGGCCGCCCCGAAGCCTTTGCTCCCGCTGCCGGCCGACGGTGCCGAAGGTGACACTTTGCTCGCGCGCACATTCCTGCGCGCGGTCGCGTTACCCGACGTTGCCGGCATCGTGACGGTCACCAATCGCGACTATTACTTCCAGACCGGGGACGCCTATGCCGGCGCGGGCGCCGCGCTCCCGCCGCACATCGCGTATCTACTGGAGCCGTTTGCCCGCAACACCGGGCCCGCGGTCGCGTTGGGCGCGCTATACGCGAACGCCATATTCGGTCCCGATGCGATGCTGCTGGTGCTGCCCGCCGATCACTTGATCTGCGACCGCGCAGCCTTCGCTGCCGCAGCCACCCGTGCCGCGGCGCTCGCGCGCGAAGGCTGGCTCACGACGTTCGGCATCGCCCCGACCGGCCCGGAAACCGGCTACGGCTATCTGGAACTCGGCGAAGCGCTGGCGGTCGCCGACACTTTTCGCGCCCGGCGCTTTATCGAGAAACCTCCGCTCGCCGACGCGATGCGCTATGCGGCCGACTCCCGTTACGTCTGGAACTCAGGCATGTTCTGCTTCACCGCGGCCGCGGTGCTGGCGGCATTCGAGCGCCACGCCGCCGATCTGCTCGACGCGGTGCGTGCCGTCTGGGAGCCGTTGCGCGGCCACCTCCAGGACACCATGCTCGAGATCGACCCGGCGCTGTTCGCGTCGGTCCCCAATGAGTCCTTCGACGTCGCGGTGATGGAAAAAACCACCGAGGTCGCGGTCGTCCGCGCCGGGTTCGACTGGAGCGACGTCGGCTCGTGGCAGGCGATCTCGGACCTGCTGACGGGTGATGCCGAGGGCAATCGCGGCC
>DASWDF010000108.1:0-1513 GCA_036395475.1 Casimicrobiaceae bacterium | reverse complement strand
GCTCGCGGGGCACTCGACGCATTTGATCTGCCTGCCCGCTGAAGCCGACCTGATCAACAAGGAAGGCGCGATCGTGCGCATGCCGGTCAAGGGCCGCGACGCGCTCGTCGAGATCAACTCGAAGAAGCTGCCGGGCAAGATGACAGCGGGCGGCACGGCCGGCGTCAAGCCGTCCGACTACGATCTGGTCGCGCTCGCGATGCAGGAGCCGCAGTACCGTTCGCCCGGCGTGCGCGAGCTGCTCGCCGCGGTGGCCAAGGCCAGGGCCCCCTGCATGTCGATCATGAACATGCCGCCGCTGCCTTACCTGAAGCGCATTCCGGGCCTCAATGCCGACGCCTGCAGGAGCTGCTATACCGACCCGAGCGTCTGGGACGGCTTCGATCCCAAGTGGATGACGCTGTGCAGCCCGGACCCGCAGGCGTTCCGCCCGCCGGAGGAAAAAGTCAACGTGCTGCAGGTGAGGCTGCCGACCAACTTCAAGTCGGCGCGCTTCGATTCGAACGCCCACACCGCGATCCTGCGCCAGCTCGAGTCGGATATCGAAGCGTCGCGCTTCGACACCGGCTCCGGCAAAATCGAGCTGCCGGTCAAGCTCAAGGTGCACGACTCGATCTTCGTGCCTCTCGCCAAATGGGCGATGCTCCTCGCCGGAAACTACCGCTGCGTGCTGAAAGACGGCGTGCGGCCCATCAAGGACGCCGTGCACACCGATATCGAAGCCTCGCGCGCTGTATACAACTGGGTGGTCAAGCTGTGCGTCTCCCTGGGCGCGGACGAGAAGGACATGGTGCCCTTCGAAAAATACGCCAATGCGGCGTTATCGCTCCTGACCCCGTCCTCCGCGGCGCGCGCGCTCGCCAACGGCGCTCCCAACATCGAGCGCACCGACCGCCTGGTGCAGACCGTCGCGGCGCAGAAGGGCATGCGCTCCGATGAAGTCGATCGAACCGTCGCGCTCGTCGACGGCTGGCTGGAGAAAAATCGGAAGAAGGCGGCTTGAAGGAGGCTGATCATGCATTTTTTTCAAATGAAAGAGCCCAAACACCTGTGCGGAAAGCAGTGCCTGCGGACGATGGGGATCGCGAGCTTCATCGTCGTAGTGTGGAGCTTCGGAATCGGGTCCGCGCTGGCCTGCGATGGTATTAAAGACAGCGTCAAGAAGACCGAACAAGGTTTCGGCGAGCTCCTCAAGGGCATCGGCCAGGAGGTGAAGAAAGCCGGCGAGGTGGCCGGCGTGTGGTCAAAGGCCAAGGAGGAGTCGAAACGCACCGAGAAGCAAACCGACAAGGGCAAGGAAGATCGTAAATAGCGCCCCAGTCGGTACACGTCGCTCATGAATGAGGAAGCGCCCATGTCATCCACCTTAGAAGCTCTGGAAGCCGAAGCGCTGCAGTTGCCGGAGGCCGAACGAGCCAGGCTCGTTGAGCGGCTCATCGCCAGCCTCGATGCCGACCCCAAAGTCGAAGAAGCGTGGGCCGCAGAGGTAGAGCGCCGGCTCGCGGCGATCGAA
>DASWDF010000107.1:0-9917 GCA_036395475.1 Casimicrobiaceae bacterium | reverse complement strand
TAATCAAAGCAGCGCATGCGCTCGGCTAGAGCGATCGAGAACAGGCCCCAAACGTGTCAGCAATGAAGTAGTTTTTGATCGCGCGCGCCCCAGTGTGCGTCCAACCGATCCATAACTCCATAGGCGTCGCTCGTCCCCGGATGCCTACGGGCGCGCCAGCTCGACCACCCAGTCGGCGGTTAGCGGACAAGGTGCGCGCGCTGTCCGCGCTGTACCGCCGAACGCGATGAGGGCGGTGTGGCGCGACCTTCCTAGAGATCCATGTCCACCCAGAGTGGTTGATGATCGGAGCCCGTGACCTCGGTGTCGATGCGAGCCGCTTGCACCCGGCCCGCCAGCGCGGCCGACACAAAGCAGAAGTCGATCCGTTTGCCGTTATCGGCCGTCGCGCCTTCATCCTCGCGGTGACCGGCGGCGACCCAGGCATCGGCGAATCCGGTGAGCCGATTGAGGCGGCCGTAGCGCTCGGACATCGGTCCGACGATGCGATCGTATTCTGGCGCATGCCACACGAAATTGAAGTCGCCCATGAGAATCGCGTCGGACGGCATCGGCGGCATCCCGCCTTCGGTCCAGCCGGCGTGGGGCTCCGGATGGCCGCCACACCACGCGCCGCCTTCGCTCGGTGCGCGCGCATGGATGTCGAGCAGTGCTTCAACCTGTGGCAGCCGCGTCGCCGGACTCAAATGGCTCAGGTGAACCGAATAGAAGCGCACGGGGCCGGCGCGTTCGGTGATGATGACCGCCTCCAGCGCGCCCTGCTGAATGCTGTGTTGCGTGAGCGTGCCGTACTTCGGCAGCAGATGGTTGCGCGACGACACGATCGGCAGTCGCGACAATATCATCGTGCCGAATTGCCGGCGCCGATTGATCAGCCGGCCTTGCGCATCACGGTAGCTCGCGTCCATGTCGAGATTGGCGCCATAGACCCAGTGATGATCGGGAAGCCGCGCGCCAAGGACCGCGGGAGAGTCGACGCAACCCGACCGTTGCCAATGCCGATCGACTTCCTGCAACGCGATGATGTCGGCGTCTTTCACGGTGGCCGCGATTCGCGCGAGATCGTAGCGGCCGTCCTTGCCGAGCCCGAACTGGATGTTGTAGGTGACGAGATGCATGGGCGGCTCGAGTCATCCCGTGTGCGATCTTCGGGACGCGATGCGCGCGTCGAGCCTCCGACCGCTCGCCTCTGGTTGAAGCGCCAACTGATACATCAACTTGCGCTAGGCTCATTAACTTCGCGAGCTGCCAACGACAAATTCACGAGCTTTTTTCTGGCGCTCGCGTGCGTCAGCTCGATCATGCCGCAGTCCGGCGCCAGAATCAGTTGCTCTTTCGGCAGGTAGCGGAGCGCTTCGTTAGCGCGCTCGACCAAGGATTCCACACTTTCAACTGCGTTCTCACCGACATCAATGACTCCCAGCATCGCGATTTTTTTGCCGATTGCGCTCAATATGGAAATATCCAGGTTGCTCGCCGCCCCCTCTATGGAAACGATGTCCAGCTTGGACTCGGACAGCCAGGTCAAGATATCGCGGTAATAGTTCTGGTTCGCCTTGTAGCTTATGCCTTTTCGCTCCAGCGGCTTATTGGGATAGCCGCGGCAAATATGCACGACAAAAGTCGCTCGGGTCTCCAGTCCTGCAAAGCAACGTTCGAGTGCCTTCAGCCCCCACGCCTGCGCTGCATCGGGATAGCGTAGCAGTACGGGATCGTCGAACTGAATGACCTGGCACCCGGCCGTTATCAGCGCTGCAACTTCATGATGAATTGCGTCGGCATAGTCATAGGCGAGCTGCTTTCGATTACCCTGATACCATTCATCGGCGACACAGTCGGCAACGGTACTGGGCCCGGGAAGGCCTATTTTGGCGATGCCCTCGGCGTGCATTTTCGTGAACAGGAACTCATCCAGAACCATTGGCCCCTTGTACTTTATTTTGCCGATTACGCGCGGGGCGTTCTGCGTGGAAGTTCCAGCTCGCATGGAGATGGGTTTTCGATTGCACGCGTCGACACCATCTAGTTTATTGACGATGTGCAGTACGTAATGGCCGCGTCTTTCTTCGCCGTCGGTCATGATGTCGATGCCCGCCCGGTTTTGGTCTTTGATGGCCTCGAGAGCGGCCTTGTCCAACAATTTCGCAAACTCGGCTTGCCCGAGCTCTTTTTGCCGACGGTCAAAAGCAAAGCCAAAGCTGTCGAGCAATGATCGACCGTTTTGCTTGTAGACGTAACGCGGCTTTGGATAGCTGCCTACAATTGATGTCAGAACCTTGTCTTGTGCTCGGATTGCCATAGTGAGTTGGTTACGTGATCAAGCCGTAACACGCGCGTCAAGTCGCTGGCCGCTTGCCTTGTCGAACAGCAGCGCTTCGTGCGGCGGAAAAGCGAGCGCGACACTGTCGTCCTCGCGGTGACGCGCCTCGGCGCCCGCCTCGAGGAAGCGCACCAGACCTAACGGACTCTCAGCGGTATAGAGCACTTCGCGCCCCATCGGCTCGGCGGCGATGATGCGAGCCGGTGTCCCCGCCGACTCGACGCGCAAGCTCTCCGGACGGATCCCGAGCACGACGCTGCCCGCTGCCGAGCCCGCGAGCGGCAGCTTCGCCTCGTGCACGCTCAGCGTGCCCGCTTCCGTGTGGCCGTCGAACAGATTGATCGGCGGCGAGCCGACGAAGGTCGCGACGAACAGCGTGTGCGGCCGCTCGTAGAGCTCCTTGGCGGTGCCGACTTGCTCGACGCGACCGGCATTCATGACGACGATGCGGTCGGCCATCGTCGTCGCCTCGATCTGATCGTGCGTCACCAGAATCGTGGTCACGCCGAGCTCGCGCTGCACGCGCCGGATTTCGGTACGCATCGACAAGCGCAACGAAGCATCGAGGTTCGACAGCGGCTCGTCGAGCAGCAACAGATGCGGCCGCTTGACCAGCGCACGGGCGAGCGCCACGCGTTGCTGCTGGCCGCCGGAGAGCTGGCTCGGACGCCGGTCGAGCAACGGGTCGATGTGAACGAGCGCGGCGGTCTCGCGGGCGCGCCGCTCGGCTTCGCCGCGTTCGACTTTCTTGAAGCGCAGCGGAAACATCACGTTCTCGAGCACGCTCATGTTCGGATAGAGCGCGTAGGACTGGAACACGATGCCGACGTTGCGATCGCGCGCCTCGACGTCGTTCACCCGCGCGCCGTCGAAGGCGATCTCGCCGGCGGTCGGGCTGTAGATGCCGGCGAGCATCAGGAGCGTCGTCGACTTGCCGCAACCCGACGGCCCCAGCACGGCGATGAACGCGCCATCCTCGATCGACAGGTCCACACCCGACACCGCGGCGGCCCCCGCCCATTGCTTGCGCAGATTCTTGAGCTCGATACGCGCCATCGTTTACCCCCGGATGCCGCCGATCGTCATCTGCGTCAGATATTTCTGGCAGAAGACGTACAGCAGAAGACTTGGCACGACATAGAAGACCGACACGGCGGCGACGATGCCGTAGTCGACGCCCATGATGTCGTCCGAGACCCAGAACAGATACAGGCTCATGACCCAGTTCTTGTTCTCGATGAGCAAGGTCCGCACGAAGATGTACTCCTCCCACGCACGGATGAACGCGAACACCGCGACCGCGATCAGCCCCGCGCGCACCTGCGGCAGCACGACCATGCGGAACGCCTGGCGGCGCGTCGCGCCGTCGGTCATCGCGCTCATCTCGATGTCCCACGGCACGCCGTCGAAGAAGCCTTTGAGCACGAAGACGTAGAACGGCAGCTCGATCGTCGCCAGCACGAAGATGACGCCCGCAATCGTGTCGAGCAGGCCGACCCAGTGCAGGATCAGGAAGATCGGGATGATCAGCGTCATCGCCGGAAACGCGTGCAGCACGAGCATGCCCTGGAGGAACGCTTCGCGCCCGCGAAACGCGAAGCGCGAGATGTAATAGCCGGCCAGTGACGCGACGGTGAGGATGATTACGGTTTGCGACAGCGCGAGCGCGAGCGAATTGCGAAACGCCGTCCACACCGATGGAAACTGGCCGCCCGCGGTCGCCTTCGAGCGAATTTCCTCGATGATGTTGGTACGCCACAGGAAGCGATAATTGGCAACGTGAAGCTGTCCGCCGACGAGCGCGGCGAGCAGGGCGCCGACCGTGACGAGCAACAGCGCGCCGGCGACGAGCCGCACACGCGGCGACGGCGCCAGCAGATGCACGACGCTGTAGATCAAGACGGCCGGCACGATCACCGCGCAGGCGGTCCACAGCACCTGCGTCGACACGCCGCCGCTGCGTGCGGTGAACGAAATCACCACCATCCAGAAGTAGGGCAGGATGATCGGCACCGAGACGATCAGCAGGAACGCGAGCAGCGCCGACTGTCCGGCGGCGCGCTTCAATCGCGCGCGTTTTGCCAGCGCGGGCCAGTCCTGGCGCGTTGCCGCGCCGGCCCCGGTTTCGAGTGCGTCGACCAGCATCAGTGCACCTCGATGCGGGGCGCCTGCAGCAGCCGCCGCATGTCCATCAGCCGCCACATCGCGAGCGCGGCGACCACGCCGATCACGATCAGGATCAGCGACAGCGCGGCACCGTACGCGTACTGCCCGTTCTCGAACGCGCGCCGGTACGCGTACAACGAGAAGACCGTCGTGTCGTAGAACGGCCCGCCGCCGGTGATCAGCAGGATGTATTCGAAGCTCACCAGCAGCGACAGCGTCTGATGGATCGTCATGTACGAGATCGGCCAGCGCAGCGCCGGGAAGACGATATGGCGGACGATCGAAAGCGCTCCGGCGCCGTCGGCCCGCGCGGCGTGGAACAGATGCTCGGGAATCGAGCGGATTGCCGAGGTGAAGATGATCATGCCGAGCGACGCGCCGATGAAGCCGTTGGCCACAATGATGATCAGCAGCGGCTGATTGTTGCGCAGGTCGAGAGGGGGCATCCCGAGCACGTGGACCAGGATCTGGTTCAGCAAGCCGCGCTCGTTGGGATCGATCACCCAGAGCCACAGCAGCGCATAGACCACCGATGGGCTCATGCGCGGCAGCAGCCAGACCGCGCGGAAGAAGGCGCCGAGTCCCCGCGGTACGGCGGTGGTCACCAGCGCGAGCAGGAGCGCGAACGTGACGTTGAAGATGCTCAGCGTGGAGAGCACGAAGATCGCGGTGATCCCGAGCGAGGTGAGCAGGCGCGTGTCTCGCGTCGCCATGCGCGCGAAATTGTCCAGCGTCAGCGTCGTGACCGCGAGCGTGCGGTCCATGTCGGTGAACGCCAGCACGACATCGACGATCACCGGCGCAATGAAGAAGCAGCCGAGCAGCAACAGTGCCGGCCCGAGGAACAGCCAGAAATTGGCGCGCTGCCGGCGGATCTGCGCTCGCGCGAAGTCGGACATGGTGACGTCTGTCACGTCGTCCCCGCAAAGCCTGCCCCCGCATGTTGTAGGCGGGGGGCGGGGACCCAGTGGCGTTCAGTGCAAGACACTGGATTCCCGCTTTCGCGGGAATGACGAATGTCTTGTCAGTTGCGGATGATCACGTCCTTGCCGAGCTCGTTCTCGAGCTCGCCGATGACGAAGTCGGTCGCCGCCTGCGCCGTGAGCCGCCCGGTCTCCACACCCTGGATCCCCTTGAAGATGATCGAGTTGTATTGGCCGATCTTCGGGTGGTTCGGCATGAAGGTCGCATGCTTCAGCATCGGCGTCGCCGCAACGAGCGCCCAGCCCTTTTCGACCACCTCAGGCATCGCCTGCTCGCCGTAGTTGATCGGCGTGTGATTGGTCGATACCGCATGGCGCATGTTCGGGATCGGCTGACTCGCCAAGCCTACGATGTACGCGGCGAGCTCCTTGTTCTTCGACTTGGCCGACACCGCGTACACGATCGGATGCGACAGGTTCGTGGGCTTGCCGCCCTTCTTGCCGGCCGGCGCGTTGATCCACGTGTACTTGCGGAAGTAGTCGTCCTTGCCGGTCATCTTGAAGGCTTTCATCTGATCGGTGACGCGCCACACGCCGTGGAAGAACACCAGCGCTTCTTCGCCGCCGAACGCCGCCTGCTCGATCACGTCCCACGACATCGACGTGTTGGTCGAAGGAATCGCCTTTTTGTCGACGCAGTACTTGACCCACGTGTAGAAGTCGCGCAGCCCCGACTTCGACGCCTGCAGCTTGGCCGACTGCTTGTCGTACGGATCGACGCCGAACGCTTCGGTGATCATCTGAAAGTCGGGCCCGGCGTTCGGGCGGTGCAGGATGCCGTACTTGACGACGCCTTTCTGGACCGCCTGTCCGGCGAGGTCGCACAGGTCATATTCGGTAAACTCGCCCGCATCGACCCTCGCAGGCAGCGCCGCGATTTCCTTGTCCGTCTTGCCGAGCTTGCGCAGCTTGTCGTTGTTCAGGAAATACATGCGCACTTCGGAATCCTGCGGCACGCCATAGCGCGCGCCCTTGTACGTGACCGACTGCCAAAGCGGGGCGATGATGTCGCCGTAGAGCTCCGGATTCTTCGTGATGTGGTCCTCGAGATTGAGGGCGTAGCCGGCCTCGGCGAAGGCACCGGTCCATTCATGGGCGAGCACGAAGATATCGGGTCCCTTGTCGACCGCGAATGCCTTCAACAGATCGAGCGCATCGTCGTCGTAGCCTTTGGCGTTGGTCTCGTTCAGCTCGATCTTGACCCGCTTGTCGCTGTTGATGGCGGCCAGCATCTTGTTCAGCGTGTCGCCGGCGGCGACGATGCTGCCGGCGCGCAGCGGTCCGGAGCGGTCGGCGCGCGACCACAGCTTGATCACGACGTCCTCGGCAAATACGGGTTGCACCACGGCGCCGAGCAGCGCGCCGACAAGCGTTCCAGCGATGGCAAGCTTCCAGTTCATGACTTTCCTCCTCATCGGTCGTCGCATTGGGCGCCACGGATTCGATAATCCGATACTCAGCTTTCTTCTTGACGCGTTGATTGCATACCGCTGACAACTCGTTCCGGCGACGCATCGCGTGACGCGCCGCTTCGCTGCGTGCCCGACGCGGCACGGTGCGCATCCACGATGCGCCGCAGGACCGCAGGCGTGTTGGTGCAGATCGCGTCGGGTTCGAGCGCCACCAACGCGCGTAGCTCGTCTTCGCGCTCCTCGTGCCAGAGCGTGATCGCCAACCCGGCGCGGCGCAGCCGGTCGACCGTCGCGTAGTCGAGTAAACGATGCGGCCGCGGGGCACGCCTTTCCCAGCAGAGGTGCACGCCGTCGACGCGAAACGCGGCGGCAAGGCGGGCGAGCTCGTCGGGTCCCGCAACGCTGCCCATCATGAAAGAGGTTCGCAGGTTGGGCGCGGTTGCCTTGACGGCGGCAAGCGCCGGCCCATGGAAGCTGCCGACCACGATCCGCTCGCGCTGCGCGCTTGCGGCAATCATCTGCGCCACCGGCTCGGCGGCATCGGCGTCCTTGATCTCGACCAGCAAATCGATCGGGGCGCGCTCGACGAATGTCAGCAGGTCAGCGAGGAGGACGGTGCCGGGCGCTCTCGCCTCGATCTCGGCCAGGCACAGATCGGCCACGAGGCGATTGTCGATCGCGAGATCGTGACGGACGACGATGATGCCGTCGCGAGTTGACTGCACATCGCATTCGATCGCATCCGCACGTTCAACGACGGCCGCCTCGAACGCGGCCCAGCTGTTTTCAGCGTGGCGTGCGCTGCTTCCGCGATGAGCAATCACTTGTAGTCTTCTCATCGCGGCTCCTCGGCGGCCGCGAGGCCGCGCACGGTCGATCGCGCGACCAGTTGCACGGGTACCGTCGTGAGCGCATGCAGCGGTGCGGTGTGCTCCACGCGGCGCCGCAGTACCTCCCTCACGGCGCGGGTCAGCTCGCCGACCGACTGACGGAAAGTCGTGAGGCGGTACGCGCTCCAGCCCGCTTGCGGAATGTCGTCGAAGCCGATCACCGAAAGGTCATCGGGGACGCGGCGGCCGAACTTCGATCGCGCGGCGTCGAGGAAGCCGAGCGCGAGCAGATCCGTGACGCAGAACGCGCCATCGAAGGGCTCTTCCGCGAGCAGCGCCAGTGCCGCCTCCCATCCGCTGCGATAGTCGGTGGGGCCCTGCTGCCAGATGCGCACGGGTACGCCCGCGTTTGCCGCCCGGGTGCGAAATGCGTTGATGCGACCCACGAGGCTCGCGGTGCGTGCCGCGCTCGAGACGACCGCAAGCCGGCGGCAGCCCGCGGCGAGCAGGTGTTCCGCGGCGAGTCGTCCGCCTTCGGCGTGGTCGGCAACAACGGTGTCCACCGCGAGTCCCGGCAACACCTTGTTGACCAGGATCACGGGAACGCCGTTGTTGAGGCACTCCTCGACGATGCGCGCCGGCGGCGTGCCCGTCATCACGACGATGGCGAAGACACGGTACTCGAGCACGCGCGCGATCAGTGCGCTCATGTCGCGCTCGGCATTGGCCGCGTTGAGCAGCATGCACTGGAAGCCATCGGCGAGCAGCGCGCCCGAGAGCGTTGCCAGGAACTCGGCGTGGAAGGGCTGCTGGAGATCGGTACCGACCAGACCGATCACGTTGGAGCGGGCGTTGATCAGGCTCTGCGCGAGTCGGTTGACGCGATACCCGAGATGATCGGCGGCGCGCAGGATGCGCTCGCGCGCTTTGATCGACACGCTGGCGCCCGGAGTGAAGGCGCGGGATACGGCAGAGCGGGAAACGCCGGCGCGCCTTGCGACGTCCGCTGCAGTGACGAATGCCCGACGCGCCGATTGTGGGCCCACGCCGAAACCCCCGGTTTTGCACACGGGTGCAGATCGTAAGCCCTTTGTGCACACGTGTGCAAGTGCCGGCCCATTTCGGCCGAAACGCGGGCGCCGCCCTTTCGATGGGCGTGCCTTCCGGCCGAATCGATCCGCGACCGGATCGGATTATCGGAGGCCGGCCTTTACTCGTGCTTCGAGTTGATCGGCCACGCCATGAAGGTACGTATAGTCCCTATAGAGATTGCTCAGCATCAATCCCCCTTCGAGGGCCGCGATAATCTCGGCCGCGTGCGCGCGCGCATCGCCCTTCACGAATGCCTGCTGTGTCATGCCTTCCTCGATGACGTGCTGGAAGCAGAGCAACAGCTTCTCCATGGCTTGTGCTGCTGCGCCGCGCAACCGCGATCGAGTATGGTCGGTTTCGATGGCGAGGTTCGCGATCGGACATCCGCCGCGCAGTACGTCATCGAATGGAAGATTTCTGAAAATGGCGATCAACGCAAGAAGCTTTTCCTTCGCGGGCGCGTTGTTCCCGATCACGTCGAGAATGCGCGCTTGCACGCGTCCTACCGCGTACTGGAACGCTTCAAGCGCAAGGTCTTCCAGGCTTTTGAAGTGATGATAAATGCCACCTTTCTTGAGGCCGGTGACGCGCATGATGTCCGACACCGACGTGCTGAGATAGCCGGCGGTATTGAGCAGAGTCGCCGCCTGCTCGAGGATCCGCTGTCGGGTCGCCTTGCTGTCTCGCTTGACCATGCCTCATTCCCTCGCCGCGAGGGATTATATCGACCGACCGGTCGGTCTGCTGCTGTCCGGAAATAGCATGTTCTCCGGCGGAACTCCCAATTTGACCGCTCGGTCTGACGGTGATTCGTACGATCCATGTTGACGGTTTGGGTGCTCCATGATCCCTGCTCGTGCCCTGTTCGGCATCAGCGTTGTCGTCAGCTTCGTGGTTTGGGGGATCATCGCAGCGATGTACGTGTGGCCGGCATTACGCGGCCTGCCGCGTGCGCGCGCGCTGCGCCCGCTACTGCTGTTGCACTCGTTTCGCTTCGTGGGCTTGGCTTTTCTGGTGTCCGGGGTCGTCTCGCCGGACTTGCCGGCTGACTTCGCCCGTCCGGCTGCATATGGAGATCTCGTTACCGCGGCGCTTGCGTTACTCGCGCTCGCGA
>DASWDF010000106.1:0-45752 GCA_036395475.1 Casimicrobiaceae bacterium | reverse complement strand
TCCCGCGGCTTTGTTTACGAGTTCATCACCCTGTTCGCACCCCAATTCGACCGGGCGGCGATCGAGGCAGCGCTTAGGGGAGACGCGGATCAGTATGAGTTGTAGCGTGTCGCGGAATGGCCCGCGGCGGAGCTAGAGAACCGATGGCGACTCGCTCTTCGGCCGCGTTTGTCTTTATCGTGCTGTTTGCGACGGCCGCGGCGCGTGCGGCCGGGCTGCCGACAGTCGAGCTCAGCATCAAGGGGCATCACCTCGTGGCGGAAGTCGCGGCGACCGAAGCGACGCGCACCACCGGATTGATGAACCGGTTCAGCCTGCAGCCGGATCACGGCATGCTGTTCGTCTTCAAGGAGCCGCGGCCCCAGGCATTCTGGATGAAGAATACCTATGTGCCGCTGTCGATCGCGTTCATCGACGGCGACGGCCTGATCATCAACATCGAAGACATGGCGCCGCTGACGGAGAACACGCATCCGTCGCGCGGACGAGCGCTCTACGCGCTCGAGATGAAAAAAGGCTGGTTTGCGGAACGGAATATCGCGCCGGGCGCCCGGATCGAGGGACTGGCTAAGGCGGCTCGGGCCAGCGAGTGAGGCGCCAAAAGACGGAGATTGGGTGCCGTTATCGCCAGTGCACGGCGTGGCCGATGACCGCTCCCAGGCTTTTTCCTAGCGTCGCGCCGAATTTCCGCGCCAGGCGCTCGGTGAGGTTCTCCTTCACCGTGAAGTCGACGACGTCTTCCGCCTTGATCACCTCGCGCGCGACGTAGTCGACGCTGCCGAGCGCGTCCGCCAGGCCGAGATCGACGCCGCGCACGCCGTTCCACACCAGGCCCGAGAAGAGCTCCGGCGATTCCTTGAGCCGGGAGCCGCGCCCCGCCCTGACGGCGGCGATGAACTGCTGGTGTATCTCTGCAATCATCTTCTGCGCGTAGTCCCGCTGCTGCGGAGAAAGCGGCGAGAACGGGTCAAGAAAAGTCTTGTTCTCCCCGGCGGCGAGCGCGCGGCGCTCGATGCCGAGCTTTTCCATCGCGCCGACGAATCCGAAGCCGTCGATGATCACGCCGATCGAACCGATCAGGCTCGCCTTGTTGACGTAGATCTGATCCGCCGCAACGGCAACGTAATATGCACCCGAAGCGCAGACTTCCTCGACCACGGCGTAGATCGGCGTGGCAGGATATTTTGCGCGCAGCCGGCGGATCTCGTCGTTGATCTCACCGGCCTGCACGGGGCTCCCGCCCGGACTGTTGATGCGCAACACGACCCCCTGGGTGCCCTTGTTCTTGAACGCCGCCTGGAGGCCGGACGTGATGTTCTCCGCGCTCGCCGGGGAATCGGCATCGAGCTCACCGCGCATCTCGACCACCGCCGTGCACTTATCGAGGCAGGTATGAGTGCTCTCCGAGACTGCGCTGATGGTCACGAGCAGCGTCACGAACAGGAACGCGAACGCGAGCAGCTTGAAGAAGATGCCCCACCGCCTCGCGCGCTTCTGCTCGCGCAATCCTTCGGTGGCTAGCCGCTCGATGACGCCGCGTTCCCAATGTTCTTCGGCCATGATTCAATCCTCGCCGCAGTAGACGCCGCCGTCGTGTTCGCGTACCGCGACGACTGCCAGACTTGCCCCGCAACACGGCCCATCGACGCAGACTCCGCTGGCCGGTTCGTAGAGGGCGCCGTGCGTGGCGCAGACCAAGTATAGCCGCTCCGCGTCGAAGAACTCACCGGAATTCCAGTCGAGCTCCGACGCCTGATGCCGGCATTCGTTGACATAGGCGTGGACGCGGCCACGAAACCGGATCGCGAACGCCGGCATCGGACCGCCGGCGCGGCGCACTTCGAAGCGCACGCCCGCGCCGCCGTCCACGAGCGCATCGCTCGGGCAGATCAGGCGTTCGCCCTGAGCCACGACGCGAGCTCCGCGATCGATGCCACCGTCGCGAGCGGCGAGAGGCCCGCCAGCCCGGCCAGCGTATGCGCCCCATAGGTGACCGCCAGAGACCTTGCCCCGGCGTTGCGGGCCAGCTCCAAATCGTGCGTCGTATCGCCGATCATCAGCGTCTCGACGGGATCGACGCCGCAACGGTCCATCAAGTTGAGCAACATGTCGGGATGCGGTTTGGGAAATCCCTCGTCGGCGCAGCGCGAAGCGACAAAACGATGCGCGAGTCGCTGCTGCGCCAGCGCGCGCGTCAAGCCGACGCGCGTCTTGCCGGTCGCGATCGCGAGCTGAAAGCCGCGCGCGTCGAGTTCATCGAGCATCTCGCGCGTTCCCCCGAACAGCGGGATGTCCGGATCGCGCGCGAGGTAATGCTCGCGATAGCGCTCGGACAGGCGCGGGTAATCCGCGCTCGGCAGCGTCGGAGCGATATGACGCAGCGCGTCGGCGAGCCCAAGACCGATGACAAAGCGCGCCGCGGCGTCGTCCGGCGCCGGGAGATCGAGATCGCGACACGCCTGCTGGAGCGCGCCGGCGATAATCGCGGTCGAGTCGGCGAGCGTGCCGTCCCAATCGAAAACGAGCAGCCGAAATTGGCGCGGGGTGGAAAGCCTATCCATCGCCATCACCGTGCTGCGCTTCGTCAAGGCGTGCAACGAATCCCGCTAGATCCGGCGGCAACGGCGACTCGACGGTCAACAGTCGCTTTTGGGTCGGATGCGGCAGCGACAATCGCCACGCGTGTAGAAACATCCGCTTCAAGCCTTGTTTCGCGAGCGCTCTGTTCCAGGCAAAGTCGCCGTACTTGTCGTCGCCCGCAAGCGGAAACCCGAGATGCGTCAGATGCACGCGGATCTGATGGGTACGCCCGGTCGTGAGCTCGGCTTCGAGCAGGCTGACTGGCGATGCGGCCTTTGTCCAGACGCGACGCCGGTAGAACACCGTCCGCGCCATGCGTCCGCCAGCGTGTTCGACGCGCACCTGGCGCTCGCCGCCGGTCACGAACTTGGCCAGCGGGAGCTCGACCCGGCGCTTCGCGTCGCGCCAGCGGCCCCTGACCAGCACGAGATAACGCTTGTCGGCTTCGCCTTCGCGCAGCGTCGCATGCAACGCGAGCAGCGCCGCGCGCTTTTTGGCCACCAGCAGGACGCCCGAGGTATCGCGGTCCAGGCGATGCACCAGCTCGAGGAACCGCGCGTCGGGCCGCGCTGCGCGCAGCCGCTCGATCAAGCCGAAACTGATGCCGCTGCCACCATGGACAGCCAGTCCGGAGGGCTTGTCGATTGCGATGAGCGCTTCGTCTTCGTAGAGGATCGGCAGCGCGATCGGCCGGGCCGGAAGCACCCGCGAAAGATCCTGCGGCGAGGCGACGCGAACCGGGGGGATACGAAGGTCGTCACCGACGGCGAGACGGGTGTCGGGGCGGACGCGCCTGCGGTTGATCCGAACCTCGCCGCTGCGCAGGATCCGGTAGATGTGGCTCTTGGGCACCCCTTTGAGTATGCGGAGCAGAAAATTGTCGACCCGCTGACCCTCGCCCGCCTCGTCAACGGCAAGATGATTCACAACATCCTTGCTTAAATCCTTCATTTCCTTATAATTGTCTCAGGCAACAACGAGCGGCAGGATAGTTCGGGAGCGGCAACAGGCACACCCGATCATCAGCGCTTGCGGCGGTCCGCAACAATGACCGCGGCATCCGCTTGTTGCGCCCTGCGAGGGGCAATGAGGTTAATTCGGCTCACCGTCCGGGCTTGCGACCCGGAAAAGTAGCGATGTTAATGGAAGAGCGCAGTCTCCGCACCGGCCAGACGCCGGAGTGACGCGGCCTGACGCGCGGCGCGCAATACAGACTCTAGCGCAACGAATTCTGCATCCGACTGCATCGGCCGGCGGCCCCGTGAGGCTCCCCGGCACGCGCGGCGCGAATAGCGCCTCGCCGCGCAGTCGCCAGACCGTTTGAGCGACAACGCAAGGAACAGCAACCACGCTCTCGAGACCGGCCGGCTCGGGCACCCCTAGGGGTGTTTGCCGAGCTGCCAACCAAGATGCCCCGAACCCGCATCCGACCCCTCGTAGCCCGGCAGCCAGCGCTGCCCGCGCGGCCGCACTTGCCTTTTTCGCCTTCGCCCGCCGCAAGTTAGAACCCGGCGCCCGGTTTCGGGCGTCGTCCGCTGCACCCCGCCTGGCCCGAGCGCAACCGCGCCGGGGAAATACCACATGAAACGCATGCTGTTCAACGCTACCCAGGCGGAAGAGCTACGGGTGGCGATCGTCGACGGCCAGAAGCTGATCGACCTCGACATCGAATCCGCGAGCAAGGAACAACGCAAGAGCAACATCTACAAGGCAGTCATCACTCGCGTCGAGCCCAGCCTTGAGGCGTGCTTCGTCGATTACGGCACCGATCGCCACGGCTTCCTGCCGTTCAAGGAGATTGCGCGCGAATACCTGCGCGGCGACGGCGACGGCGGTCGCAACCGGCCCCAGGAAAATCTCAAGGAAGGCCATGAGCTGATCGTCCAGGTCGACAAGGACGAGCGCGGCAGCAAGGGCGCTGCGCTGACGACGTACATCTCGCTTGCCGGACGCTATTTGGTGCTGATGCCGAATAACCCGCGCGGCGGCGGCGTCTCGCGCCGCATCGAGGGCGAGGATCGAAACGAACTGCGTGACACGATCAATCAGCTCGACGTGCCCAATGGCATGAGCGTGATCGCCCGCACCGCCGGCATCGGCCGCTCGCTGGAAGAGCTGCAGTGGGACTTGAATTACCTGATGCAGCTTTGGCAGGCCATCGATGGTGCTGCGAAGATGCAGTCAGGTGCGTTTCTCATCTACCAGGAATCGAGCCTCGTCATTCGCGCGATTCGTGACTATTTTCATCCCGATATCGGCGAGCTGCTGATCGACACCGAATCGATCTTCGAGCAGGCGCAGCAGTTCATGAGCCACGTGATGCCCGCAAACGTCAACCGGGTCAAGCTCTACAAGGATGACGTTCCGCTGTTTTCGCGCTTTCAGATCGAGCACCAGATCGAAACCGCCTACGCGCGCCAAGTACCGCTGCCGGCGGGCGGCGCGATCGTCATCGATCACACCGAGGCAATGGTCTCCGTCGACGTCAACTCCGCGCGGGCGACCAAAGCGGGCGACATCGAGACCACCGCGTTCGAGACCAATCTCGAGGCCGCCGAAGAGATCGCGCGCCAACTCCGCCTTCGGGACCTCGGCGGCCTCATCGTCATCGATTTCATCGACATGGAGAGCGCCAAAAACCAGCGCGAGGTAGAGAACCGCCTGAAGGACGCGCTCAAGTATGACCGCGCCCGGGTTCAACTGGGCAAGATCTCGCGTTTCGGGCTGATGGAGCTCTCCCGCCAGCGCCTGCGGCCGGCGCTTGCCGAATCCGCGTACATCCCCTGCCCGCGCTGCCACGGCATCGGCCACATCCGCGGCACCGAGTCGACCGCGCTGCACATCCTGCGCATCCTGCAGGAGGAGGCGATGAAGGAGAACACCGCACAGGTTGTGGCCCAAGTGCCCGTCGATGTCGCCACCTTCCTGCTGAACGAAAAGCGCCCGGAGATCCACGGCATCGAGACGCGGTTCAAGGTCAATGTTTTGCTCGTGCCGAACACCTACCTCGAGACGCCGAACTACAAGGTGCAGCGCCTGCGTCACGACGACCTGAACCAGGGCGAGCCGCTGCCAGCGTCGTTCGACATGGTCGAGCGGCCGGAAGAGGAGGACATCCTAAAGCAGCGAAAAGAGGAAGCGCGCGAGCCGCGGCAGGAGGCCGCCGTCAAAGGCATCACGCCCTCACAGCCCGCGCCGATGCCCATCGAGCGCCCGCCGGTATCCGAAGCACCTCGCCACGAGAACTGGCTATCGACCGTCATGAGCTGGTTCAAGCGCCAGCCGATCGAGGCGGCGGCCCCGCCTGCGTCAGCGCCGCAGCGCCGGGAACCTCCGCGCGAGCCGCGTGAGGACCGCGGCCGCGGTCGGCGGGATCGACCCGAGCGGCGCGACCAGCGCGAGCAGCGCGACGGTCGCGGTCAGGACCGCAGCGAGGCGAAGCGCGATGGTCAGCGTGGCGAATCGCGCGAGCAGCCCAAGCAGCGTCCCCAGCAGAGCGGGCAGCAACAACCGCGCCGTGACCGTGAATCGGGCCGCGACGGCCAGCGTGAACCGCAAAAGCAGCGCCCGCCGCGCGAGCCGAGGCCACCACAGGAGCAGCACCCTGCCGACCCGGCGCAAGCGGCCATTACGCAGGGACAGCCCGGCGCGACGCACGACGCCGAGCATGGCGAAGGGGGCCGCCGGAGGCGCGATCGCCGTCGCGGCGGCCGCGATCGCGGCGAGCGCAACGTACACGGCGAGCCGCGCAGCGATCGCGGCGGCCAGCGACCGGTAGCCCCGCAGACTGCAGCACCCGCGCACGAGGCGGCACCCAAGGCGCGCGCTGAAACGGTACCCGAGGTCGAGGCATTGCCGGCTGCTCTACGGCACGACGATCATCTGCACGAGGCAGCCGCGCCGGCGATGCCGGCGGTGCTCGAGCCCGCGCCGAATTCGGAGATCGTTCGCGTCGAGCCGGCAGATGTCCCGCCTGCGCAGGTGGTGAAGCCGGCCGAAGCGACCGCGATGCCCCGCAACGCACCCGAGATCCCCCGGGTGGCGCTTGAGCTGCCGCCGGACTCCGGCCTGGTCCTGGTTGAAACCACGCATGTCGCGCCGACGGCTGCGGAGGAAACCGAACCATCCCGAGTCCGTCGCGTACGTCCGCCGCGCGTCGCTATCGCCGACGAACCGCTGCAGATGGTCGAGACGACGAATAAGGACTCGACGCCGCCGGTGTAGCTCGGGATGGACCGCGTAATTCGGGTTGAACCCCTAATGCGGGATTGAGCTGCGTAGCCCGGGCTGACCCCGGACTTGATCCGGGGGATGCCCGGGACACGCGTCGATGTCACGTCATCCCGGGCATCGCGCTTCGCGCTCAGCCCGGGCTACGGCGCTAATCATCCGCTTCGTACGCAACGAAGGTTGCCCGGATCACATCGAGCAATCCCGCCGCGCCGCGCTCGGCGAGATCGAGCACCCGCTCGAAATCCTCCGGCACGCCATAGTACGGATCGGGCACTTCGAGGGCACCGAGCCCGGGGTTGAAATCCAGAAACAAGCCGAGGTAGCCGGTGTAGTCGCCCGGGCGCAGCCCGTGCAACACTCGAAGATTGTCCATGTCCATGGCCAGGATCCATTCGAAGCGGCGGAAGTCGTCGCCGTCGACGCGGCGTGCGCAGCGGCCGGGGAGGTCGTAGCCGCGCCGGCGCGCGTGGATGATTGCGCGCGGATCGGGAGGTTCCCCGAGCTGATAGTCGTGCGTCGCGGCGGAATCGACGAGGATCCTTTCGGCGAGCCCGGCATTAGCAACCAGCGCACGAAACACGCCTTCCGCGATCGGCGAGCGGCAGATATTGCCCATGCAAACGAAGAGCACGTTTGCGGTGTGCTGCTTGCTGCGATGTTCCCAGTGACGGCCTAGGTTGGACAACACGGCGGACCAATTCGAGGATTGACGTAACGGCGCTAACGGCGTTCCCGTTTGGGGCGCTCGTGCAGCGATATCCCCTTATCCTGCCCTTGCTCCGCGCCGGTGATCGTATCCACGGTCAGCTCGCGCGGGACGGTCTCCCAGGTTGAAAGCGCGCCAATGGCATTCCGGCGGAACGCCCGGTACATCCGCAATGCCGTCTTCGGCGTCATCCCCGGTACGGTCTCGAGCGCGGCCTTGGCCATCGCGGCGGAAAGCTGTTCGTCGAAACGCTCGAACACCGACTCGATATTGATGCGCATGATGGCTCGCTCCTTTGTTGCTTGTTGCCAAGTCCTTCGATTGTCTCCCATCCCGGCGTCAGGTTGGTGACAAGATGGAAAAAAGATAAGGATATGCGGGCGCCGTCAGGATCCCGTCAGCTGCTCTCGCACAGCGGCCGCGCCTATTGCATGAACCAGCCATGGCTTACGACAAGCGATTGCCCGGTCAGCGCATTCGACGGGAACGCCGCAAAAAATAGCGCCACCTCGGCGACGTCGTCCACGGTCGTGAACTCGCCATCTACGGTCTCCTTGAGCATCACCTTCCTGATCACATCTTCCTCGGAGATGCCGAGCGTCTTCGCCTGCTCGGGAATCTGCTTCTCGACCAGCGGTGTGCGCACGAAGCCGGGACAGATGACGTTGGCGCGCACGCCGTGCGCTGCTCCTTCCTTCGCGATGACCTTGGCAAGCCCGATCAGCCCGTGCTTGGCGGTGACATAAGGCGCCTTCAGCACCGAAGCTTCCTTGGAATGCACCGAGCCCATGTAGATGATGCTGCCGCCGCGCCCCGATTTGTACATGTGCGGGATGCACGCGCGCGTGGTCAGAAATGCGCCGTCGACGTGGATCGCGATCATCTTCTTCCACTCGGCGTAGCTGAACTCTTCGATCGGATGCACGATCTGGATGCCGGCATTGCTGACTAGGATGTCGACGCCTCCGAAAGTCGCGACGACGGCGGCGACGCCATCGGTGACCGCTTTTTCGTCGGTGACGTCCATGGCAATACCGATCGCCTGCCCGCCGCTCGCCCGGATCTCGTTTGCGGTCGCCTCAGCGGCGTTCTTGTTGAGGTCGGCGATCGCCACCTTCGCGCCCTCACGCGCGTACACCAGCGCGATGTCCTTGCCGATGCCGCTCGCGGCGCCGGTGACGATTGCGGATTTGTCCTTGAGCCTCATTTCGCCTCTCCCATTAGCCGCAACGGTTCAGGTCGCGAGATCGAATACCTGGACGCCGTTGACGCTCTCGGTCGCGTGATGCCAGCTCGGGTTGGCGCACGAACGCCGCAGATCTTCGCGACCTCCTTCCCAGAGCTGGCGCACCGTCGCCCGCGAGAATTCGTAATCCTTGGCGCTCGAGGCGTGCGCGAGGCGCCGATTGATGAGGTGCACAATGGTGACGTGTCGCTGGCGCTCGCATAGCGGCGCGAGCATTCGATAGTCCGGATCGTCGTGCAGCTTCGCGGGCAGCTTGCGCAGGAAGCTCCCCAGCGCGGCGCGGACGTCCTCGAGCTCCTTTGCGCGGCTAGTGTTGAATCGTGTCTTGCTCGAATACTGGATATCCTTGCTGCGCTCGAGCACTTCGTCGAGATTCTTGGGCAAATCGCCGCGCGCACTGAACAAGTCGACTTGCATGATCAGGGCACTGATTCCGGGCGAATCGTCGAGCACGTACCAGAGCGGCGAATTCGATACCATGCCGCCGTCCCAGTAATGGCTGCCGTCGATGATCACCGGCGGAAACCCGGGCGGCAGCGCTCCGCTCGCCATGATGTGCTCGGCTTCGATCCGCTGTCGCTGGTTGTCGAAATACACGGAGTTGCCCGTGTGGATATCCACCGCGCCTACCGAAAGGCGGATCTCCTTGCGATTGATGAGTTCGAAGTCGACGAGCTCCGCGAGAGTTTCTTTGAGCGGCGCAGTGTCGTAGACGCTGAGCGCGCCGGGGCTGCCGTCCGGCGCCAGATAAGGCGGCGGCACGCGCGGCACGAAAAATCCCGGCACGCCGAAGGCGGTCGTCGCCATCGCGCTGACGCGGTTGAATGCGAGTCGGAGCGGATCGAGATACGCCGGCGGAATGATCGGAATACCCGAGGAGACGCGGTCCCAGAACGCGATCAACCGCTCGATCCGCCGCTCGGGCGGATTGCCTGCGATCAAGGCTGCGTTGACCGCGCCGATCGAAACCCCCACCACCCAGTTCGGCGCGAATCCGCACTCAGCCATGCCTTCGTAGACCCCCGCCTGATAGGCGCCGAGCGCGCCGCCGCCTTGCAGCGCGAGGACGGTCTGCTCATGCTTCGGCAACTTAAAGCGAGTCGGCTTGGTCGCGCGGTGAGCCGTCATCCGGAGTATGGGAACACCACTTTGTTGCGCTGCAATGCTATCACGCGTATAGCTCGAGACCGACATCCCGCAATCAGTCCGGCAGCGCGACGCCGAACAACTTTTCCTTGAGCTGGTAGAGCCGGTCGCGTAACTCCGCCGCCTTCTCGAATTCGAGATTCCTGGCGGCGTCGAGCATTTCCCGTTCGATGCGCTTGAGCTCGCGCTCGAGGTCTCTCTCCGGCATCGCTTCGTACTTGGCGTGCGCCTGTGCAGCCTTGAGCTGCTTTCGCTCCTCGTCGATGTCGTAGACGCCGTCGATGATGTCCTTGATCCTCTTTTGTACGCCCTTGGGCGTGATGCCCAGGCGCTCGTTGTACGCAAGTTGCTTGTTCCGGCGGCGCTCGGTCTCACCGATAGCCGCCTTCATCGATCCGGTCATCTTGTCGGCGTACAGGATCGCCGTGCCGTTGATGTGCCGCGCGGCGCGGCCGATGGTCTGGATCAGCGAGCGCTCGGCGCGCAGGAACCCTTCCTTGTCGGCATCGAGCACGCCGACCAGCGACACCTCGGGGATGTCGAGACCTTCGCGCAGCAGGTTGATACCGACCAGTACATCGAACTCGCCCAGCCGCAGATCGCGGATGATTTCGACCCGCTCGACCGTTTCGATGTCCGAGTGCAGGTAGCGCACCTTGACCCCGTGCTCGTTCAGGTAGTCGGTCAGGTCCTCCGCCATCCGCTTGGTGAGCGTAGTGACCAGCACACGCTCGCCTCGCTCGACGCGCAGGGTGATTTCGGACAGCAGATCGTCGACCTGCGTCTGCGCCGGGCGCACTTCGAGCACGGGGTCGACGAGTCCCGTCGGCCGCACGACCTGCTCGACGACCTGACCGGCGTGCTGCCGCTCGTAGTCGGCGGGCGTGGCGGACACGAAAATCGTCTGCGGCAGGAGCTTCTCGAACTCGTCGAAGCGCAGCGGCCGATTGTCGAGGGCGGACGGCAGCCGAAAGCCGTAGTTGACGAGATTTTCCTTACGCGCGCGGTCCCCTTTGTACATACCACCGACCTGCGGAATCGTCACGTGCGACTCGTCGATGAAGGCGAGCGCCTTGCGCGGTAAGTAGTCGACGAGCGTCGGCGGCGGCTCGCCGGGCTTGCGTCCCGACAGGTGCCGCGAGTAGTTCTCGATGCCCTTGCAGAAGCCGATCTCGAGCATCATCTCGATGTCGAAGCGCGTGCGCTGCTCGATACGCTGGGCCTCGATCAGCTTCATCTGCGAGACAAAGAATTCCTTCTGCTGCGCGAGCTCGACCTTGATCGCTTCGACCGCGTCGAGCACCTTGTGCCGCGCCGTGACATAGTGGCTCGAAGGGAACACCGTGAAGCGCGCGAGCTTCTGCTTGATGTGTCCGGTCAGGGGGTCGAAAAGCTGCAGCGAGTCGACCTCGTCATCGAACAGCGAGACGCGGATCGCGTTCTCCGCGTGTTCGGCGGGGAAGATGTCGATGACCTCGCCGTGGACGCGGAATGTCCCACGCCGGAAGTCGGTGTCGTTGCGCTGGTACTGCAGCTCGGTCAGACGCTTGATCGCTTCGCGCTGGGCCAGGCGATCGCCCTGCCGGAGGTGCAGGATCATGCTGTGGTACTCGGAGGGGTCGCCGATGCCGTAGATCGCCGACACGGTGGCGACGATCACGCAGTCGGGACGCTCGAGGATCGCCTTGGTCGCGGACAGACGCATCTGCTCGATGTGCTCGTTGATCGACGAGTCCTTCTCGATGTACAGGTCGCGCGACGGCACATACGCTTCGGGCTGATAGTAATCGTAATAGGAGACGAAGTACTCGACCGCGTGGCTCGGCAGGAACTCGCGGAATTCCGAATAGAGCTGCGCAGCGAGCGTCTTGTTCGGCGCGAGCACCAGCGCCGGCCGGCCGGTGCGGGCGATGACGTTGGCCATGGTGTAGGTCTTGCCCGAGCCGGTGACGCCGAGCAGCGTCTGGAATGAAAGTCCGTCCGCGATCCCTTCGACCAGCTTGTCGATCGCTTCAGGCTGATCGCCCGCAGGAGGAAACGGCTGGTGCAGCTCGTAGGGGCTGTTGGGGAACGTTACGACCATAGAATGCTCAAGCGCGAGAACAATCGACCATTGTAGCCGAAGCGAGTTCCGCGGCGCACGTTCTTCACCGCTGCGCCGAGGCAGGCGGCGGCGTGCCGGAGCGCCGCGCAGTGCATGTTAAGATTCGCGCATCGACCGCGTACCGGTGCCACGATGAACGCTCCCCTCGCCGCCCCGCTCCTGTCCGCCATCGAGATGGCGCCGCGCGACCCGATACTGGGCGTCAGCGAAGCGTTTCACGCCGATCCGAATCCGAACAAGGTCAATCTCGGCGTCGGCGTGTACTACGATGACAATGGCAAGGTGCCGCTGCTCGAGTGCGTGCGGCGCGCGGAACACGCGATCACCGAGCGCGGCGCGCCGCACGTCTATCTGCCGATCGACGGCATCGCCGCGTACGATCGCGCGGTCCAGAAGCTGGTCTTCGGCGCGGAGAGCGAGATCCTGCGCGCCGGGCGCGCGGTCACCGTACAGGCGCTCGGCGGAACCGGCGCGTTGAAGATAGGCGCCGACTTCCTGCGCCGCTTCGCGCCGGCCGCGCAGATCTGGATCAGCGATCCGTCGTGGGAAAATCACCGCGCGCTGTTCGAGAACGCCGGCTTCAGCGTCAATGTCTACCCGTACTATGATGCAACTACGCGCGGCCTGGACTTCGCCGGCATGATCGGCGCGCTCGACCGCGTGCCATCCGGCGCGATCGTCGTGCTGCACGCATGCTGCCACAATCCAACCGGCGTCGACCCGTCGCCCGAGCAATGGGGCCGCATCCTGGAAGTCGTCCGCTCGCGCGGTCACGTTCCGTTTCTCGACATCGCCTATCAGGGCTTCGGCGAGGACCTCGACGCTGACGGCTTAGTGGTGCGCCGCTTCGCGACAACGCCGGGACCGCTGTTCGTCGCCAGCTCGTTCTCGAAATCGTTCTCGCTCTACGGCGAGCGTGTCGGCGCGCTGTCCATCGTCGCGACGCATCAGGATGAAGCGGCGCGCGTGCTCTCGCAGGCCAAGCGCGTCGTGCGCGCTAATTACTCGAGCCCGCCGACGTTCGGCGGTCAGGTCGTAGCGACGATCCTCGGCTCGCCCGAGCTTTCCGCGCTGTGGGAGAAGGAGCTCGGCACGATGCGCGAGCGCATCCGGGCCATTCGCGGCGCGCTGGTCGACCGGCTGGCGCGACGCGCACCGGACGCCGATTTTCGCTTCGTCCTCGAACAACGCGGCATGTTCTCCTATTCGGGCCTTAGCCGCGAGCAGGTCGGACGGCTGCGCAGCGAGCATGCGGTCTACGCGATCGATACCGGGCGAATCTGCATCGCCGCGCTCAATGCGCGCAACCTCGACTACGTGGCCGAGGCGATCGCTGCGGTGATCGCGTAGTGCGCGGACGGCGCGGCAGGCGCGCGGCGCTTTGACACGGGTGAGACGCAGGCTATAATTGCAAATTGCCGGCCGCGGGAATAGCTCAGTTGGTAGAGCGCAACCTTGCCAAGGTTGAGGTCGCGAGTTCGAGACTCGTTTCCCGCTCCAGTTCTTACGAGGGAGAGCGCGCGCTTTCCCTTTTGCGCTTATAGTGGCGTCACGGGTCGTGCTGCTGCATCCGCGGTACGGGCCGGATTGTCTGATGAATGTCCACCCGGCGGGGTGGCAGAGTGGTCATGCAGCGGCCTGCAAAGCCGTCTACGCCGGTTCGATTCCGACCTCCGCCTCCACTAAGCCAAGTCGTCAGAGTCGAAAGCAGTCAGGCTGGTGAGGCTGTTGCAACTGCAGCGCCTAGGCTGCGGCACCTGATTGGAGCGGTACAAGCTTTGGCTAGGCTAGCTCCTTCCGGCATCGGTCTTGCGCACATGCTTGTCGTCCTGGCTGCCGCCTCCGTTGGGCCACCAGCGCGCGCCGAGACACCGGCGAACACAGCGCGTGTCGCGGGCCTCGCCAATCCCGCCTCGCAGAACTGCGTGGACAAGGGCGGCAGACTGACCCTCGAGAAGAACCGCAAGGGCGGCCAATTCGGCGTTTGCACGTTCCCCGACAACCTGCAGTGCGAGGAGTGGGCGATGATGCGCGGCGATTGCCCCGCGGGCGGCATCAAGGTGACCGGCTTCGTTACGTCGGCCGCCCGCTATTGCGCCATCACGGGCGGCGCGTACAAGGTCACTTCCGGCAGCAACACGGCGAACGAACAAGGTACCTGTACTTTTAGGAGCGGCAGGACCTGCAGGGCGACCGCTTATTTCGACGGGAGGTGCACGCGGGAGTCGAACCCGCGCGCAGCGTCTCCAGCACGAGCGACCGCGCAATCGGCTGCGGTTGCAAAAACAATCCAGGCATTCTTTGCGTGCGATGCGGGCAAGACGGTGAATGCCGTCTTTACCAATGGCACGAAAAGCAGCGTAAAGCTCACCCTTTCCGACGGCCGCCAGCTCTCGCTGCCGCAAGCAGTGTCCGGTTCGGGCGCGCGCTACGCGAATAGCGATGAAAGCTTCGTATTCTGGAACAAAGGCAATACGGCATTCATCGAAGAGAACGGCAAGACGACGCACAACAACTGCACGACCAAGCGCTAGCATTCGACACCCTAAGTCGGTTCGGCGCTCTCCAACGTAGCGCGGGCGCGACGAGACCGCGGGCCAGCGCGCCCTTCGGGTAGTGGTTCGATCCGATCTCAAAGCACGATTTTCCGCATCAGATGATGCTAGAATGCATGCTAGACATCAGGAGAAATCCCTATGCGCACGACGATCAACCTGGATGATGCATTGCTGAATCGCGCCCGGGAGCTGAGCGGCTTGAAGGAACGCAGTACGCTTCTGCGCGAGGCCTTGGAAGCCCTGATCCAGAGAGAGAGTGCGCGCCGCCTCGCGCGACTGGGGGGCACGCAATCCCGATTGCGTGCGCCTCCGCGCCGCCGTCCCAAGGCTTCATGATCCTGGTGGACACCTCCGTCTGGGTGGACCACCTGCGGCGCAGCGATGCAGCACTCGCAGCCGCGTTGGACGCCAATGTCGTGGCCATACACCCGTTTGTGATCGGAGAATTGGCCTGCGGGTTGCTCAAGTCGCGGGGGTCGGTATTGGGCCTCCTGAGATCGCTGGCGCGGCTGGCGGCAGCCACCGATGAAGAGGTCCTGGATTTCCTCGAGCGCTATCGGTTGATGGGCCGCGGCCTCGGGTACATCGACGTGCATCTCCTCGCCGCCACGGCGCTGCACGGCGAGACCCGGCTGTGGACGCGCGACAAGCGACTCAAGCACGTCGCCGTCAAAATGGCCTTGGCTCATCTCGAGCCGGCTCGCTGAAGTAACGCGGCACTCCTGCATCTTCTCGATTAATTGAAGATGCAGCGCTTGCAAAGCCGTCTACGCCGGTTCGATTCCGACCTCCGCCTCCAAACCCTCTTGTCGACGATCAGGCCAGCTCAACGGCGCGTCCGTCGCTTCGACGCCTACCGATCCGCCGGCGAACTGAATCGCTCCACACGCGCAGAACGCCGAAGATCGGCGGCGGCGCCACCATGTCGTCGGCTCGAAACGCGACGATGAACGGCCGCGGCAGCAACTCCGTATCGGTAACAAGGCGAACCGCCATGTATGAACTCAGCGAGCGAACCGCGTGGCGGATCTGTCGTGCGCCGTCGCCCCTGCTCGACGACGGTTCCCAAAGGCGCGCCCGGCCGGGAGGGCGTGGCCGGACGATGAGCCAAAGACTGAGCTCGGGCAGGGTCTTGCTGCGGCTCATGTAGCTACCCGAGACCGCGATCATCGCGATCGCGAAGGGATTGCGGGTCCACTTCGCGTTGATCTGCCCGGCCAGCACGCCTGCCCTTTCAATGAGACGCTTCGCGCGTGCACGCTGCAACGGGGGAACGATGCGCGCGAGCGCGAACTCGCGAAAGCGTTCGGTGAGGCGGTAATCCGACGTGGCGCTCGCGCGCTCCAGCAATCGCCTCGCGACCAGCGCGCGAAGCAGCGCCTCGGCGCCTGCCGCATCGAGCCGGAAGTCTTGCCGCAGGTCTTCGACGGTGACCGGGGCTTCCTCGCGCGGTCGGCCCGCGACGCGGGCAAGCACGCGTGTAGCCCCACGCCGGAACGCCAACGGCTCGAGGCCGAATTGCAACCGTTGCAAGACCAGTGTCCGAATCGTCATGTTGTCGCAATCCCCCTCCACCTGCCTGAGCCCATGCCGAAGGACATCGCAGCTCAGTTGTCGCCCTCCTGCCGCCAGTACACACGAGTGCGACGTTGCGGCGGCAGTTTGAAGACCTGCTGGCTCTGGACTCCGGAGCTGGCTCCTCCATCCAGGTTTACAACGCTAATGCCTACCTTGATGACCTGCCCATCGATATTTACATCGGCTACCACAGGCGACGGCGGCAGGCCGCCACCGGTAAATATTCCCGACCGATCGCCACCACAGGTTTTCGGCTGCACGCCGATGACGCCGGACGCGTTCAAGAGATTCACTGCATAGCCTCGCGCCTCGCCCAGAGGCGCACACACATTGGGGCTGCGCGGGATGGCGCGATTGGTGCTGAACGCGACGAATCCGCCGACGATCACGGCCGACGTCACGGTCTGCTCGCCGCGTCCGTACGCGTTGAGATCCATGAACCAGCCGGACTTGCCCGATCCGGGCAGGACCAGCGACGTAGCGCATGACGTCGTTGCTGTAAAGTCGCTCATCGCAGTCGAGTTATCCAGGTCCGCCTTGGCCGCAGACGCAATGTCATCGACGAACATATAGAAACGATTCAGTACCGGATCGGCATATGGATACTGGGTCTCCAACGGCTCTTCGCGATCGCCACTGCCAAGGGCGAGATAGACATAGAACTTGCCGGTGCTGCTGTCGTATGCGGGAGATACGGCGGGCGCGTAAAGGAATTTGCGCTTCGACCCCGTCGTCGCCGCAATGAGGGTCGACGTCCAGCTTGTCTTTGCCAGCGGCGCCGACTTGGAAAAGCCGAAGCTGATCCGGTAGATGTTGCCGCGCGTGTCGACGGCGTAGGCGAGATCGGGAATGTTGTCGCCGTCCATATCGACGAACACGACATCGGCGACGACGCGGCCCGCGGTGGCGAACGATGCGAGCTCCGAGCCGTCGTCGGCGTTGAGGATATACACGATCGAGCCCTTGGCGCCGCTGCAGGCCGCGTTGGGCGAATCGTCCTCGCAGTTATCGTAGCCGCCGCCTACGGCGACGATGGGTGTGGGCGTCTCGCCGGCAGTACCGCCGATCTTGAGATTCGCGACGGCGGGGGTCGACCACGTCTGCCCGATGGCGGTGAAGCCGCTGCTGCAGCCGGTGTCGCTGGTCAGGCTGGGGCAGCCGACTTTCCACTTGAGCGTAGGCGCGGACGGCGTGGTGACATCGAGCGCATAGACCATGCGCCCGCCCCGGCGCATGGTCGGATAGACCCATACCTTCGAGCTATCCAGGTTCTGATAGACGCCGAGCGAGCCGTCGAAGTAGTAGTTCTTAGGCAACGGCGGCGGCGAGATACTGAGCGGGTCGAGGAAGCTGTAGCTAATGAGCGGGCTGTCCTGGCGCAAGCGCGGAAGCGTCGCGTAGAATTCCTGCGCGACGTACGCCCAGAGCTCCTTGCCGGTCGTCGAGTCGGCGGCGCGCAGCGTGCCATCGTTCGCGCCGTAATAGACAACCGTCTGCCCCGATCCGTAGTTTATCGGCGTGGGCCTCGAATGCACGACGTCGCCGTGCACGGTGGGACGAATGGTCGTCGTCTTCGTCGGGTCGGTCGGATCGTACTGGTAGGTCAGAGACGTCCCCGCTGCGTCGATGTCGAGCCCGCTGACGAAATCGACGTCGGCGGCGGCCATGCCCGAGTTTGCCGCGTTGAAGGCGAGGAACCCTTTGGTGTAGAGCGTCCGATTGAGCGCCCATGTCGGTGCCGAGGCAGGGTTATTCCCCCGACGGATGATTTCGGCGACCGAGCCCTTTTCCACCTTGGGGCCGTCCGGAGCATCCGAGTACGGGTCGAACGTATTCTTTGGCGACACTGGGCATGCACCGTTAGGCGGTGGATTGCTGGTCACGCCCCACCAGTACTTGCCCGAGTCCGCTGTCCACCAGCTCGTCGCGCAATCGGCAAGGAAGCCGGTGAGCGGATTCACGGCTTGCGCGCCCGATTTGTCCGCCAGATTGAAGCTGCCGCCGAAGTTGCCGATCTTGTAGCGCTTCATGTTGCCGTACCAGAGCGGCTTTGCCGCCGCGTCCGGCCGGAACATGCCGATGTAGACTTCGTTCGCGTTCACCGCCCGGTTGGTTGCACTCACCGGCAGGCTCGCCGACGCAAAGGCGCTATTCGTGCCCTGGATCTTGGCGAAGATGTCGCCGAGAGCGAAGATGAGGTCATTCTTGCTTTTGGCGGCGTAGTACTGCCCACCGCCGGAATTCGCCATGCTGTACAGCAGCGCCGTCTGATCGGCGTCCTGCTTGGCATTGAAGGCGTCGATGGTGAAGGTGGTGACGTTCTGCTGGCCCGCCGCGGCATTGACGTCGGTCAGATAGAGAAAGCGTGTCCACTCGTCCGCGTAAAGCGTCTTGTTGGCCGCCGGCAACGCAGTTGTCCCCGTCGGCGTGACCGCGGTCGTCGCGACGCCACCGATGACCGAATACTTGACCTTCCCGCCGCTGCAACCGGTCGTGGCCGTCGGCGTGCCGCAGCTGCACGTGTCGTAGCTCGATCCGCAGGTGCCCGCGTTGTCCGTGCTGCAGCTGCTCAGTCCGGCGCCGTTGTTGTTGTAGCACGAGGCAGAAGAGCCCAGGCTCGTGAAGGAGGTCGAGGTCGTGCTCGTCAGAACGGGCATCCAGATCTGCGTCGAGTTCCCGCCGACGCCTTCCAGATACGTCTTCATGTTCTCGCTCGGCGCCGTGTCGGTATTCGGAAAGCCGTTGCCGATGAAGATGATGTAGTTCTTGCCTCCGCAGGCGTTGGCCGCCGCGGCGGGCGGGCTGTACACCGTGAAGGTTCCATTGGCGTAACCGAACGCGTCCGGGCGGTTGAATGTGCTTGCCGGCGTGGCGAACACGGCCGGCCCGAAGTGGCCCGCATCTGTCGGCGTGCCGGCGACGTCATCCGTCGCGTGCGCGGGGCTGGTGTAACCGCCGAGGTATTTGAAGGCGTCGAACAGCGCCATGCTGTAGCTGGCGTTCGACGCCGCCTTGTTCAGCGGGCTGCTGAAGTTGGTGAGGATATTGTTGAGCTCGGCGAGCAAAGCAGCCCGGTTGGCCGCGTTCATCGGCAGCATGGCAGAACGAATGTAGCCGCCACTGCAACAGGTCCCGCTGCCGTTCTGGTTGAACAGCATCAAGCCGACGTTGACGCTTTCGGTAAGCGTCGGGATGACCGCGATGAGCGCCTCCAGCTCGGCTTGGCCTTGAACCTCGCCACCCGGCCAGTGTTGTGCGTTGTCCGCCCAGTTGGAGGTATTGTCGATGATGACAAGTGCATTGGCGGCACTGCTCCCACCCGCGCCGCCGACGAAGATGTCGATATCCGCCGCTGCTGCCGACAGCGGAAGGACGAGTGCGAAGGCGGCCGCTAGGAGCAGAGCGCATGTTCGTTTGAAGTGTTCTCGCTTCATGACGATCCTTCGGCCCGCGTCACGGGCATGAGGTCGCAATTTCGTTCGTCGCGACGCGCTTGGCGATACCCTGGTTCACGACGGCGGTGGGGCCCTGGCTGGCGGCGGAGGTGCCATTCGGGGCGAGATTCTGCGCGACGGCGCGGATGTCCCAGACGCTGTTGGCGCAGCTCGAGTCGTTGCATGCGCCCCCCTGGCCGAAGCACGACTGCGGCTGTTGTGTTCGACAGGCCTGATCGTTGGCGTCCGTCAGGCTGAGGCTGGTCAGCGGGATGACCTGGGCTTTGACGCAGGTCGGCGTCGGAGTGATCTGCGCCACGACGTCGTCGGTGCCGTCGCCGTTGACGTCGTAGCACAGCGTGTTATCCGGCCAGCCAGAGCATGGCGTCGGAAAGATCGACGCGGGGGAGCTCGTCAGCAACGGCGAGTTGACCGCAGCTTCGATCGTTTGCTGTGCTGCCGTGAGCGCGTCGTTGCGTTGCTGCGCATTGCCGACGATCACGAGATTATTGCGGCCCAGATGGAAGCTCGCGAGCACGATCAGCGTGATCAGCACGAGCATGATCATCCCGACGACCAGCGTGACGCCGCGCTGGGAATCGCGAGCTGTAAATCTGTGACTGCGCCGCATCATGACTCTCTCCGCCCGGCAGGGTTGTTCATGCGTATCGTCTCGGTGTAGGCGTGCCGCTTGAAGCCATCGTTGAAAGGTCCGACGACGAGCTGCGTGTCGTCTGCCTGCAACCCGAGCGGATACGTTTTCGTGTCCGTGTACCTCGGACTTGCTTCGGTCGACCGCGAAAGCAGGTGGATCTTCGCCGTCACCGTATTGAGCCAGTTGGCGATGTAGCAAGGGTCCGCGGCGCAGCCGCCGTACGTTCCGGGGTCGGCGCTGACGGCGTCCGGCATGCTGTCGCCGTTCGTATCGAGACCATATTCGACCTGCAGGTTCTCGATACCCTCGACCAGCGCAACGACGGAGAACTCACCGTTCGCGCCAAGCTCCGCGCGCTTGAGCGTGGGTACGCCGTCGCCCGGATTGTTATTGTTGGCGATGAAGTAGACGTGCATCACATAAGACCGCAGGCTCGCCACCGTCGTGCAATCGTGTTTGTGCAGCGGAAACGCCGATGCACCCGACGCCGGCTTCGCAGCGACGATGTAGTGCGTCGAGATCGCCGGATTCGCGAGTTCGTCGTTGCACAGTGTCGACTGAAGGTAGATCTGGCCCGCGGCAGCCGCGTCGCAGTTGATATCGCCGGCGATGCACGTGGCGGTCCGTCGAACAACGACCACCGCGGTCTCCGAACGCACGTCGCTGACGCAGGATGGCTTGACGGCGCCGGCGGCATAGCCCTGGACGTGCATCAGAACCATATTCTTCAGGTCGGCTGCGCTGGTTGAGCAAGGGTCCGGTTTGGCCGCGGGCGGCCCGACGTCGCGCGGATCGAGCTCGCCGAAGTAGCCCGCGTTGACGATGTCGTCCGCGAGCAACTGCATGGCGAAGCGGCCGTTTTCGATCTGCCGCCCGGTTCGCTCCATGTCGCGCCGATTACTGCTGACGTTCACGAACGCCGTGGTCACGACCGCGAGCACGATCAGCCCGAGCGTGATGCCGACCATCAGCTCGATCAAGGTGAATCCGCGCGGTGCGCTTAGCCGCATGCGTCCGCGTAGCGGCGAATAGGCTGTCATGGACCGAGGGCGGCGACGGAAACAACCTTGGCGACCGCCCGGCGAAGCGCGTCGTTGGCGCCGTAGAGCGACTGGGCGCAGCCGACGCCAGGCACGACGGTCGGGCTCAGGCCCTGCCAGGTCACGGTGACGCGATAGCTTGGCGGGTCGACTCCTGCCAGTGGCTCGACACAACCGCGGCCGCCAATCATCGCGCCGATCGCTGAGCTGCCCGAGAGCTCGGCATTCCCCTTCAGAGCGTGACTCCATTCGCACATGTCGCGCTCGACACCCAAGGCGGTGCCGGAACAGTCCGTCGGCTGCGTGTCGCCCGTTCCCGCGGGACTCGCGGTGACGTACGTCGCCGCGACACTGCGGTGCGCGCTCAAGCGCGCCGCCATGTCGTCCAGAAGGATCAGCGCCTGCGAGCGTGCGTACGACTCGACTTCGACCGTCTGTATTTTCGACTGCAGGCCAGCGAGCCCCAGAATGCCGAACGCGAGAATGACGATCGTGATGAGCGCCTCGAGCAGGCTTACGCCGCACTCGCGATTCATATTCACCCTGGGGAGCGGATGGACATTCATGAGCACGCGCCGTTGGTGACGACCGGCTCGCCACTCAGGTTCACCTGCACACAGCGCTTAGTGGCGGTCTGTGTCGCGGAAACCGAGAACTTGTGCGGCGTCGCGCCAGCGACCCGGCCGGAGCTTCGATACGTCACCACCCCCGGATCGCTGATGGAAATATTGCTCGTCGCGGCATGCGTATCGATATTCGCCCCACCGACCGCGACAACCCAACCGGCTGCCCACGTGCCGGCGGGCGAGAGCGTCACGTCGGTGTTTTGCTTGATGGCTTCACTGCGCGCACGCAACAGCGACGTGAACAGGTCCATCGCCGCCAGCTGCACGCGCTGGCTCCTGGTGAGCTCGTTGAACGCAGGCACCGCAATGATGGTGAGCACTACCAGGACGACGACCACGGTAAGCAGCTCGACCAGCGTGAAGCCGCGGGTACGAGCAGCGTTGCGCGGTAGCGCATTTGCGAGGTTCCGACGCGGAAGGTGACGAGCTGACATCGGTTACCATTTTCCCGAAGGCGTTTTCGTGCCCTGGTTGTCGATCGTCAGGCCGCCATCCGGGACCTGCACACTGATTGCTGTCGCCGTAATCGTGAACGCAGGCGGCGATACGACGGGCGCTGCGATACTGATCGTGTAATACGGCGCGACGTCTGCAGGTGTCGCTGCGTAGCCGAGCGTCGCCTCGGTGGACGCATACGCGCGAGCATCGAGCAGGTACTGTGCTTCGCGCTGCGCCAGATCCATCAGGTACGATTGCGCTGCGGCGCGATTGCCCTTCCTGATCTGTGCCTGATAGCTCTGTAATGCGATCGCTGCCAGGACCGCCACGATTGCCGTGACGATCAGCACTTCGATTAGCGTAAAACCCGCCCGCCGTGCAGCACACGGTCTGGGAGCGAATGGAGGATGCGACGGGGTTGCGTCGATCGCTGTTGTCGACAACAACGGATCGATGGCGCTGCGCCTGCGCCAATTGGAGCAGCACGGGCGGACGAGGGTGACGCGGTGCGGCGGTGCGCATGGTCGCGCGCCGGCGGCGGAGCCTGGGGACTCGGGATTTCGCGGTTGCCGCGGCGTGGCCCGGCGGAACGGCACTTTCCAGTCCATCATGCCTCTGCTCGATACGTCTAGAGGCAGTGACTGGAAGGAGGACGGGGCTCGACACCGTTTCCCGTTCCTGCTTTACGGCGGAGTCTCCCGCCGGCAACTCCGCTACCCGCTGCTTAGTTCACGGGCCGGAAGCTTTGCGTCACTGCCTTGCGACAGTTTTGCCAATTACTATTTTTGGTCGCTATATGCCGCGACTCGTCACGATAGTTGATTACAATCGCGGTCGCGTCAATCCAGACACGACAAATGGCCTCGTCAGACCGACGAGTGGATTGAGTTGTGGCTCACAACATCCGTAGCATGCATCGACCGCAGCCGGTACATCGTGCCGCCCTGCGCCTAACTCCAGGCGGTGCTGACATCTGGATCAGCTTCTCCATACCGCTTTTGACTCTACTTCGCATTTCCACGCTATAGCGCGCTATCGAGTTTGTTCTTTCGGTGAAGCGCATGCGGGCCATGCGGCAGGACCTCCGAGACTTCGCGCTTCCAGTCCGGGCGTGAAACTCACACCGCGATACTTCGCTGAGCTGCGCTACTGAGCTCGCTGGCAATTTCCGGAATTCAGACGAGCAGCGGCCAGCGAGCACGACGTCTGGACCGAGCCCTGCGTTGGTCGGAGCGGAGATTGGCAGCCAGCCACGACCGTTGTGGTATCGTGTTGCGAGAGCGCCTGGAACGAAATAGGCAGTGAGCTACAGCCATCTGCTCGCGCTTCTCGGCATCGTCCCGGCTAAGAGCCACGCGCTCCGGTGTGCGCCTGAACCGCGAGCAGCAAGCGTGCATTCAGAGATACGCGGATAATCTGGCCTGACGCTGTGCAGGCGCCTTCACGGCGCCCACAATCTGCAAGAAGACGGGCGATGAACGAAGCGGGAACCGGGAAGGCCATCCGGCTGGCGGTCGCTGGGATCGGCAATTGCGCATCGAGCCTGATCGAAGGCATCGCCTACTACCGGCAGCATCCCGACGACCAGCGCGGATTGCTTTTTCCGGTCCTTGGCGGCTATTCGGTCCACGCGATCGAGGTCGTGGCCGCGTTCGATATTGCGCGGGAAAAAGTCGGGCGCCCGCTTGGCGAAGCGATCCTGCAGCCGCCGAATAATTTTGTCCGTATTCGCGGCCATCCAAGCGTGAACAATCCTACCGTCGTAGAGCGCGGACCGTCGCTGGACGGCAACCCGCCGCACCTCGCAGTGCTGGTTCCGGAATCACCAACGCCGCCCGTCGACGTCGCCGCCGTTTTGCGCGAGAAGAGGGCGGATGTGCTCATCAATCTGCTCCCCACCGGCAGCCTGGAAGCCAGCGCCCATTACGCGCGAGCTGCGCTGGAGGCGCGTTGCGCATTCATCAACTGCATTCCGACCCTTCTTGCACAACGTCCGGAGATTCAAGAACAGTTTCGGCAGAAAGGGCTGGTGGTCCTGGGCGACGATATCAAGAGCCAGCTCGGAACCACGATTCTGCATCGCACGCTGCTGAAGATGCTGCATCTGCGCGGAGCCGTCCTGATCAATACATCGCAGGTCAATATCGGCGGCAACACAGACTTTGCCAATTTTGTCCACCGGGCCGAAACCAAGCTCGTCTCCAAGCGCAAGTCGATGACGGGATTGCTGGGCGAGGCGGCGTTCCACGTCGGGCATCATTACGACCCCACCAAAGGGCCGCTCAAGAACGCCTTCATCGACATCGATGCCACCGTGTTCGGCGGCTCACCGGTGAAGATCTCGGTCAAGTTGGAGAGCGACGACAAGCCCAACAGTGCCGGCTCGGTCGTCGACCTGATTCGTCTGGCGAAAGCTGCGCTAGATGCCGGTAGAGCAGGGATCATCCCCGAAGCCTGCGCGTTCTATATGAAATCGCCGCCGGTGGATATGGATGAAGACGAGGCCCTGGAGTTGATTCGCCGGAACTGGGCGAACCAATCGAGTCGCTAGCCTCGCGCGGATGCCATCGTGCTTTCACGACTGCTGCGTCGATGGTCACCCGAGCTCTTGCGACCGATCATCCGGTTGCTGCTGCGGGCAAGGGTGACGCCGAACCAGCTGACGCTAGCCGGGCTGTTGCTGGCGGTCGCAGCAGGCGCGCTCATCGCCGGCGGCCTATTGATCCCGGCTTCCCTCGTGCTGCTTCTTTCGGGTCTCCTCGATGCGCTCGACGGCGAGCTCGCTCGGCAAAGCGAGTCCGCCACGCCCTTTGGCGCTTTCCTCGATTCCATCACCGACCATTATGGCGACTTTGCCGTATACCTGGCGATCGCCTGGCAGGCCCTTCAGGGCGGAGATCAGGCCACGGTGCTGCTGACGCTGGTCGCCATGTTCGGCTCGATCGTCGGCAGCCAGATCCGCTCGCGGGCCGGCATGGTGGGGCTCGACACCAAGGACATCGGCGTCGTTACCCGTGCCGAGCGAATTATCGTCTTCGCCCTCGGACTTCTAACCGGGTGGCTCATGCCAGCCGTAGCGCTCTTGGCCTTTGCCAATAACTTTTCCGCTCTGCAACGCCTGGCGTATATCGTGTCCAACGCCGCCAAAGGTGGACATTCGCAGCCCTGAGCCTTTCAGCGGGATCGATACGTGTGGGCGCGGTATCAAGCTACTCGCGTCGACGGCCTGTGCGGCCGCCGACGCGAGCTGGTTCTTGCGGTCAAACACGTGCAGGAGGAAGTGCAAGGAGTTTGCGAGCCTTCGCTTCCAGTCATGGTGAAATGGCGACCGGTACACTCCGCTTCCCTGGACTACTGGACTCGCTGGCAACTTCCCGTATTCAGGCAAGTACCGACCAGCGTGCACGTCGCCTGGACTCCGTCCAGAGTACAGCCGCAACCGAATTGCGCACACCACGCCTGCTGGCTCCTGGCCATTTGTCGGTAAGCATCGGATGTCGTGCTTACGCGTGTGGCGGACGTCGCACAAGCCGACAACAGTGCGCAGAGGAGTACTGCCGCAAGCAATCCGCTTTTGGTTTTCATCATGGATACCTTTCCTTGTTAAGCGCGTTTGAAAACCCTGGTTCTCAATGAGCTGATCGTTCAGATTTGTATGACCTACCCTCCTTCCGTTCAAGATCGGCTGGTCCCCAACCTGGGTTCAGGTCCAACCGCATGCCCATGGCGGTGCCGATACGCTGTACCGCGAAGTCGTATGGCCTCGGGGACCCGCCAGTCACGCCCCTGGAGCGGCGGGCGCTGCGTCTTAAGCGATGGCTCCGGAACATTCGACCGAACCCGCAAGGCTTCCGTTCCTCAGCAAGCAGGTCTGCCATTTCGACCAGGTGTCGGCGTCGCCGATTTCGCCTCGTGCGGCGAGCGTCAATCGAGACGTCTCGCTTGGACGGTAGATCCGGGGCGCGAAGTGCAGCGGTCGACAAAGCCGTGTACGCTGGGCTTCAGGATATCCAACGCGCTGCCGTGACGCATGAACCGCCGTCGCTTCCTTGGGCAGTCGGTTGCAGCCTTGCTGACGACCCCTGTGGCGATGCCGGTTGGCGGCGAAGCCGAGGTGCAGACAGGCACGACCCAGCGCAGCGAGCCCATTCGCGGCGCGGTCGTTGACAACGCACGATCGCGCAGCGTAAAGCTGCTTCTCTGCGGCGACGTGATGACGGGGCGCGGCATCGACCAGATCCTCCCGCACCCGAGCGAGCCGCATCTCTACGAGCGTTACGTACGCTCGGCGTCGCAATATGTAGCGCTTGCGGAGGCAAAGACAGGTCCGCTCGAGCGCCCGGTCGGTTTCGGCTATGTCTGGGGCGACGCGCTCGGGATCTTCGAGCGGGAACGACCCGACGCGCGGATCATCAATCTCGAGACAGCGGTCACGACATCCGAGGACGCCTGGCCGGCGAAAGGTATCCACTATCGCATGCACCCGGCAAACGTCCCCTGCCTCGTTGCCGCGCAAATCGACTGCTGCACCCTTGCCAATAACCACGTCCTCGACTGGGGCTACCATGGGCTTTCGGAAACCCTGACGACGTTGCGCAATGCCGGCATAAGCACGGCGGGCGCGGGGATCAACGCGGATGCTGCAGCGGCTCCGGCCATCATCGATGCGCGGGACAGGTTGCGGGTACTGGTGTTCGCCCTCGGCACCGCGAGTGCCGGGGTACCGCGCGAATGGGCCGCGACGGCCGTACGTGCAGGAGTCAGGTTTCTGGACGAGTTATCGGAGCGAACGGTCGAAGCCGTCGCTCGGCAAGTCAAGGCAACGAAACGCGCCGGGGACATCGCGGTGGCCGCGATCCACTGGGGTGCCAACTGGGGCTATGAGGTGACGCGCACAGAGCGCGAGTTTGCGCATATGCTTATCGACAGAGCAAACATCGATGTCGTGCTGGGCCATTCGTCCCATCATCCGAAAGGGATCGAGGTCTATCGCGACCATCTTGTCCTTTACGGCTGTGGCGACTTTATCAACGATTACGAAGGTATCGGCGGCTACGAATCGTTTCGTGCCGATCTCGCCGTTGCCTATTTTGCCAGCCTCGACTCGCGGACGGGACAGCTCACGCGGCTGGCGTTGGCGCCCACGCAGATTCGCCGCTTTCGTGTGAATCATGCTTCGGCAGCCGACGCGCGCTGGCTCGAGCAGACCTTGACGCGCGAAGGCAAACGGTTCGGTACCCGAGTGACACCCGAATCCGATATGCTCATCCTTCAGTGGAGCAGCCACTGAATCCGACGTACCGGAACCCCTATCGCTAGGCCCGCGCCTCTTCGATCCGTCTGGATCGCGGTGCTCGCCATGTTCATCCTCGCCGAGAAGACGTTGCCCAGGAGCCGCTGGTTGAGCACGACGGGTGGGTTCGTGTTCATCTTATGGGGCGTAGCCCTGTTACTCGGTGGCACAATCGGCTGACCCGATTCCGATCTGGTGCCCGTCAGCCGGCTGACTCGAGATCGGTTATCACGGCGTTGAGAAATCGCGTGGCCTCGCCGCCCGTTACGACCCGGTGGTCGAAGGTCAGCGAAAGCGGCAACACGCGATGCACGGCCGGCTGCCCATTCGCCGCCACGACTTGGTCGCGGATGCGGCCGGCACCGAGGATCGCGACTGTCGGCGGCATCACGATCGGTGCCGCGTATTTGGCGCCGATCATGCCGAAGTTGGACAGCGTGATCGTGTAGCCGCGCAATTCCTCCGGTGGGATCTTGCGCGCGACGACGTCGGCGCGCATTCGATCGAGCCCGCGACGCAGGTCTTCCGGGTCGCGATTCGCGACGTCGCGCAGCACCGGTACGAACAAACCTTCCGGCGTGTCCACGGCAATGCCGACTTCGATCTTCTTCAGCAGGTGTCGTGCACCCGCGGCGCTATCGAAGACTGCGTTGAGCGCGGGCGCCGCTCTACAGCCGGCGACGATCGCTCTGATGAGCCGGATCGTAGTGTCCGTGCCTTCAGCCCACGCATTGACATCCGCGTCGTCGATAACGGTGGCCGCCGCGACTTCGCGCTGCGCCAGCGCCATGTTCTGCGCCATCGCCCGCCGGACGCCGCGCAGCATCTCCGGCGGACCCCACTCCTCGAGGAGCTTGGCCACCCGTTGCACGTCCTGCGTCGTGACGAGTCCGTCGGGCCCGGACGGCGTGATCAGCGCGAGGTCGACACCCAGACGGTGCGCGAGCGCGCGCACTGCCGGGGTGGCCTTGATTCCGGGGCCGGCGTGTCCGACGCCGACCGCTGTTTCGGCGACGACGCCGCGTCCCACCGGCATGTGGCCCACGACGGTTCCGGCATCGGCGTCCTCGGCGCCCTCGAAGCCCACCAGCGGCGCGCCCACGTGCATGACATCGTGCGCTTGGCCGTAGAGCTTCTCGACGCGTCCGGCCTGCGGCGATGGAACCTCGACGATCGCCTTGTCGGTTTCCATCGACACGAGCGGCTGGTCGATACGCACTTCGTCGCCCTCCTTGACATGCCACTCGATAATCTCCGCCTCCTGCATGCCTTCGCCGAGATCGGGCAACTTGAAGATTTTCATGCGTACTCCAATGCTTTGCGTGCGGCATCCATGATGCGGTCGACGCTCGGCATGTATTGGCCTTCGAGCCGCGGCAGCGGCACCACGACGTCGTAGCCGGTTACGCGCTGTACCGGCGCGAGCAGCGAGGTGAGGCCGTGTTCGGCGAGCCCTGCCGCGATCTCGGCGCCGCAACCGACGGTGCGCGCTGCTTCGTGCACGATCACGCAACGCCCGGTCTTCGCGACCGACTCGAGGATCACCGCCAGATCGAGCGGCTTCAACGTGGCCACGTCGATAATCTCCGCCGAGACGCCGGTAGCGGCGAGCGCCTCGGCGGCGGCCAGCGTCTCCTGCAGCATCGCGCCCCAGCTCACGAGCGTGAGATCGCGTCCTTCGCGCAGCAAGAAACAGGCGTCGAGCGGCAGCGCCTCGCCGTTGTCTGCCACCTCCTGCTTGAATAACCGGTACAGGCGCGTCGGCTCGAAGAAGATCACCGGATCAGGATCGCGAATCGCGGCGAGCAGCAAGCCATAGGCGCGCGCGGGCGAGGAAGGGATCACCATTCGCAGGCCGGGTACGTGCGCGAACAAGGTCTCGGGACTCTCCGAATGATGCTCGGGAGCGTGAATGCCCGCACCCGAAGGTGCGCGCAGCACCATCGGGCAAGACAAGCGGCCGCGCGTCCGATGGCGCATCCGCGACGCGTGATTGATGATCTGGTCGAGCGTGGGATACATGAAGCCAGTGAATTGGATCTCGGCGACCGGCTTCAAGCCCGCGGCGGCCATACCGATAGCGACACCGGCGATTGCGGCCTCGGCGAGCGGCGTGTCGATGACACGGTCCGAGCCGAAGCGCGCCTGTAGCCCGGCAGTGGCGCGGAACACGCCTCCGTTCACGCCAATATCCTCCCCCAGCACAATGACGTCCTGGTCGTGTTCGAGCTCGTAGGCGAGCGCGAGATTGACCGCCTCGACGAGGTTGACCTCAGCCACTTCGTTCTCCAGCTTGAGGCGCAAAGCGGCGCGCTGCATCGCGCTGCTCTTCGAGCAACGCCGGCAGCGTCGCGTAGAGGTAGTCGAACATTGCGTCGGGACCGGGAAGCGGCACCGCGAGGTAGTCGTCGACGGCACGGCTCACCTGCTCGGCGCATTCGCGCTGCAGCGATTCTTCCTTATCCTTGTCCCAGGCGCCGTTCCGCGCGAGGTAGTTGCGCAGCCGCGCAATCGGCTCGAACTGCCATTGCTGGCGCACGGTCTCAGCATCGCGATAGCGCGTTGCATCGTCAGCCGTCGTGTGATCGCCCAGCCGGTAGGTCAGCGCCTCGATCAAGGTCGGCCCGCCGCCCGCACGCGCCTTCGCCAGCGCTTCTTCGGTCGCATGACGGACTGCGATGACGTCGTTGCCGTCGATCTGCCGGCCCTCGATCCCGGCGGCGATCGCTTTCTGTGCCAGCGTCTTCGCCGCACTCTGCAGGCTGCGCGGCACCGAGATCGCCCACTGGTTGTTGTTCACGATCAACACCATCGGCACGTTCCACACGCCGGCCATGTTCAGGCCCTCGTAGAAATCGCCGCGCGATGTTCCACCGTCGCCTAGCAGGCACACCGTAGCGCGCGGCTCACGCCGTAACTTGAATGCGTACGCCGCGCCCACCGCATGGCAGACCTGGGTCGCAATGGGCACGCAGTTGGCAAAGTCGTGGCGCGGTCCCGCAAAACCGCTGCCGCGCTCGTCGCCGCCCCAGTAGAGCAGGCTTTCGACCATCGTCACGCCGCGCACGAACTGCGCGGGATGATCGCGATACGAAGGCACCAGGACGTCGTCGGGGCGCATCGCAGTCGCGGCTCCGACGCCAACCGCTTCCTGCCCGAGCGCGGAGGCAAACGTTCCGATCTTTCCGGTGCGCTGCAGCGCGATCGCCTTGGCGTCGAACGCGCGCGCCGCGACCATTGCGCGGTAAAGAGCGATCAACGCTGCTGGATCGGTCGCGAAAGGCGGCAATGGCTGCGTCGGTTCGCCCTGCGCATCGACGAACTGCGTATAGCCAATCTCGAAGGTCGCAACGGTCGTCATGCACGCATCCCTTATCCGTCCGAGCTTTTGGTTCTGACGTTATTGAAGCGGGCGCGGGCCCCTCGCTGGATGGATCGAGGCTCCCCGCGGGTCACGCAACACGCTGCCTTACACGATCATTGTAGTGACGACCGACCGAAATGCACAGCACTTCTCGGGGTGAGCGCGGTCGGGATTCACTCGGTCGCCGGATATACCAGTCCGTTCGGTCCCGGCCGTGCCGCCTCGGTCATTCGCGCCGGCTCGAGACGATCTCCGCCGAGAATATGAAACACGGGTTCGCCTTCGTGCAGCAGATAGTCCGCGATGATACGTCGATGGCAGCGCCACCATACCGCTTCCGCGCACATGATTGCGCAACGTTGGGCGTGTGCCAGTCTGCGCAATGCATCGAGGCCGGACCGGAAGGGCGCGGTCAGCGCGTAATCCGCGTAATTATGAAAACTGTCATTGTCCCAAAAGGCGTTTACGGCCGCAGGAATGCCATGTTCCCTTCCGCGGAGACCTCCGAGTGCCGCGATGTGATCGTAGGCGATGTGAAATTCGGCGAGTGCCCCGGGCAGCGTCTCGCGATTGTATTGCGGGTTCGTACGCGATCGCGGCACTGTTCTGACGTCGGCGACAAGCGTGACATCCGCTTCCTTCAACAGGTTCACGAATTCCGCGAGAGGCCGCGTCGAATGTCCGATGGTGAAGACCGGGAAACTCATACGCCACTGAGCTGCTCTCTAGATCACATCGAGGCGAACCGAGTGCGCGCGGATGCAAATTGTTGCGAATCTGCCATTATTGTGGCACCCTAAATACCATGAAAGCTACCATTGACAGTGCTGGACGCATCGTCGTGCCCAAGTCCCTGCGACAGGCGCTTGGGCTGAAACCGGGTCAGCCCCTGGACATCCGGGCTAGCGACGGTTGCCTTGAAATCGAAATTGCCGCCACCCCGATGCAACTGAAAAAGCGGGGTAAAGGCGTCGTTGCGGTTCCGGACGCCAAACTGCCGGCACTTACTGCCGAACTGGTCCGCGAGGCACTGGAGGGCGTTCGACGTTGAAGGCGGCCGACACGAGCGTGGTGATCGCCGCTTTCGCATCCTGGCACGAAAGTCACGAGGGCGCACGACGTGCGCTGGACAGCGGGATGCGCATGATCGAGCACTGCGCGCTCGAGACGTACTCCGTGCTGACTCGGCTGCCCGCGCCTCACCGGAGCTCTGGTACCGTAGTCCAGCAATTTCTAATGACACGATTTCCCCAACCTTTCCTGCGGTTGAGTACGCGAGCCTACAAAGATTTCATTCAGGGCTTGCCCGACCACGGAGTGACCGGCGGCACCGCGTACGACGCGCTGGTAGCGGCGACCGCAGCTGCGTGCGGTGCCGAGCTCGTCAGCTGCGACCGGCGCGCGCTGCCAGTTTACGAGCGTTACGGCGTCCGGACCCTCTTGCTTCTGTAACCATCTCGATATAGCGCACGGCCGCTTCGCCGTGGTTGCGGCCCGCGCGTTTAATCGCCCTTGAGCTTCTTGATCATGGCGGCGCCGGTCAGCAGCTCAAGTTGCGTCTCGAGCCGAATGACTCTGGCCGTCAAGTCGATCTTTACTTGCTGCGCCTTCAGCGCATCGGCCTGGCGCGTCACCCTGTCCTCTAGCTTGATCATGGGCGCTCCACACGCGCTCCGTGACAGCCATCAAGCAGCCTTTCGAGCGCTGCGCTTCGCCCTGGCCTCCAACGCCGCAATGCGCTTGTTGCTCGCCTCTATAAACTTCAGCGCGCTGTCAATCGACGCACTGGCTCGTTCAGCCGCGACTCTGGCGGCATCGGCCAAGCCGCCCAGTTCCTCGTCCGCTTCCGTCGATCTATAGGCGGCCGCACCGCGCCGCATCAACTCCGCGATCGGCAAGCCGAGCTTCTTCGCCTTGGCCGCAATCGCCTTCTTTTCCCGTGCGGTAGCCTGAACAACGATCCTCTCGACTGCTCCTGCCATCATGAACCTTCGCGAACGTCATAGGTACATGTACGATGTATGTACATCCAAGGCTTGTGTCAACGTCAAAACCAGAAGTAGGGGCTCGGTCACCAGTTCCACATCGAGCCGTCGCGCAGACGCGCAACCGGCAGATACGCCCGCTCGTAGGGATATTTCGCCGCAAGCCTCTCGTCGATATCGACGCCCAGGCCCGGCACCTCGTCCATCATCATGAAACCGTCCTCGAACCGGTAGTTGTGCGGAAACACCGCATCGGTCTCGGGCGTGTGCCGCATGTATTCCTGGATGCCGAAGTTGGGCACCCACAAGCCGAAATTCACCGCGGCAGCCATGCAGACGGGGGATAGGTCGGTCGCGCCGTGGCAGCCGGTCCGCACCTGATAGACCGAGGCAAAATCCGCGATGCGGCGCAGATGGGTGAGGCCGCCCGCGTGAACGACCGCCGCGCGGATGTAGTCGATCAACTGCTCGCGGATCAGATCCTTGCAGTCCCAGATCGAGTTGAAGATCTCGCCGACGGCGAGTGGAGTCGTCGTGTGCCGCCGGATAAGCCGGAACGCTTCCTGGTTCTCGGCGGGTGTGGCGTCCTCGAGCCAGAACAGGCGATACGGCTCGAGGTCCTTCCCAAGCCGCGCGGCCTCGATCGGCGTCATCCGGTGATGGCCGTCGTGCAGCAGATGATGATCGTAGCCGTAAGCGTCGCGTACCTTGCGGAAGAGCTCCGGCGTGTGCCGCAGGTACAGCGACGTGTCCCAGATTTCCTCATCTGGAAGACCCTTGGCCGCGGGCTCGTAGTAGAGGTCGCCCTTGGCCACACCGTAGGCTTTGTCGAGTCCCGGCACGCCGGACTGCACGCGGATCGCCTTGTAGCCCATCTCGATGTAGCGTCCGACCGCTTCGACCGCCTCGCCGTGATCGCGGCCGTTGGCGTGACCGTAGACCATCACTCCATGACGGCTTCTGCCGCCGAGCAACTGATAGACAGGCATGCCGGCGCGCTTGCCCTTGATGTCCCATAGCGCCATGTCGACCGCCGCGATCGCCGCCATCGTGACGGGCCCGCGGCGCCAGTACGCGCCCCGATAAAGGTACTGCCAGATATCCTCGACATTGCGCGAATCGCGTCCGATCAGGCACGGAATCACGTGCTCGTCGAGATAAGCTTTCACGGCCAGCTCGCGACCGTTGAGCGTGGCGTCGCCCACGCCGTAGGCGCCATCGCCCGACACGATCTTGAGCGTGACGAAGTTGCGGCCTGGACAACTGAGGACGGTATACGCGCGCTCGATCTTCATTTCGATTTGCCCTGGTTCGCGACGGCCTGCATCGCGGCGTTGAGCGCGTCCGGATCGCCGAGATAATAATGGCGGATCGGCTTCAATTCGCTGTCGAGCTCGTAGACCAAGGGTTGGCCGGTGGGGATGTTGAGCTCGACGATGTCCGCGTCCGAAACGTTGTCGAGATACTTGACCAGAGCGCGCAGGCTGTTGCCGTGCGCGGCGATGATGATTCGCTTGCCGGAACGGACCGCCGGCGCGATCGCCGCGTGCCAGTACGGCAGGAAACGGACCACGGTGTCCTTGAGGCATTCGGTCCTGGGAAACGCGCCGTGCTCCAGCTCGGCATAGCGCGGATCCTTGATTTCGAGGCGCGGGTCGCCATCCTCCAGCGGCGGCGGCGGCGTGTCGTACGCACGGCGCCAGATCTTGACCTGCGCGTCGCCGAACTTCGCCGCCGTTTCAGCCTTGTCGAGCCCTTGAAGCGCGCCGTAATGGCGCTCGTTGAGCCGCCAGGATTTCTGCGTCGGAATCCACATCCGGTCCATGCCCTCGAGCACGATCCACAGCGTCTTGATCGCGCGCTTGAGCACGGAGGTAAACGCCAGATCGAAGTCGTAGCCTTCGCGGCGCAGGAGCTCTGCGGCGGCCCTCGCCTCCTCGACGCCTTTTTCGCTCAAGCCGACGTCGGTCCACCCGGTGAACCGGTTTTCCTGATTCCAGACCGATTCCCCGTGGCGCAACAGAACAAGTCTTTTCACGGGTGGGCGGTCAGATCTTGAACGCATCGAGCGTCTCGGGTGCGAACAACTCTTCCGGCTGCAGCCGCTGCCGCGACAGCCCCTGCTCGTGGTGATAGCGCAGGAAGGTGTCGAGCACATGCCGGTTCGCCGCGAACCCGTACGGCCACCAATCCTCTCCCATCGCCTCCCGTAGTTCTTCCACCTGCGCGATCTGCCACGGCAGCATGGTCGTCAGCGCGGAAGTCGTGTAGAGGTTCTGATACACGATGCGCTGCGCGCGGACAAACGCCTTGAACAGCGACTGCGCGACCCATGGGTTCGTGTCGTAGACGTCGCGGCGGATCGCGACGGTGTGCATGATCGGGAAAATACCGGTCTTGCGATAATACGCGCGTTCGACGGCGACGTAATCTTCGAACAGGCGCTTGACGGCACCGGGCCGGCCCCGAAAAGTCGACGGTATCCGTGCGGTGTACAGCGCATCGACTTCTCCATCGGCGATCATCTGCGCCAGCGTCTGCGTCGGTCCGATGCGCGTGACCTTGAACTGCGCCGGCAAATCGAGCTGGAGCTTTTCCTCGCGGCCCGGCTCCTCCTCGCCTCCGATAGAGTAATCGACGCTGGCCGGATCGATGCCGTACTCGTCCTGCAGAATGCCGCGAATCCATACCGGCGCGGTCATCTGGTATTCGGGCGTGGCGACGCGCTTGCCGACCAGTTGTTTCGGCTCCCGGATCCCGCTCTTGGCCGAAACGAAGATGCACGAATGGCGGAAGAACCGCGAGGGAAACACCGGAATCGCGATAAAGGCGGAATCTTCGCGCGACATCGACATGGCGTACGAGGACAGCGACATCTCCGCCACGTCGAACTCGCGATGGCGCAGCATGCGGAAAAAGGTCTCCTCGACATGCTGGTTCAGATAAACGAGCTCGACGCCTTCGGCCTGTATGCTGCCGTCCGCGAGCGCACGCGTGCGGTCGTAATCCCAGCAGGCCAGGGTCAGCCGCAGCTTGCTCAAATCGACTCCCCAAAGCGACGTCGAATCATACCGGGTTCACGCCGAGCAGGTCGCGCCAGAGGTGGCCCTCGCTGGCGACCGGTGGCGGCCGCTCGCTGCTTCGCGGTCTGCGCCGCCACGGCGCGCGCTTCGTCCCGCGCAAGATTCTCCAGAACCGAGAGCAGGGTACGCCGCGTGGCAGTCCTGTCGGCGGCCCGGACGCCGTGCACCGCCACGCGGTTGACTTCTTCGGCCAGAGGCACCAGCGTGCGCTTGAGCGCCTTGCCTTTGGCGGTGAGAAAGATGTGTACCTTCCTGCGATTGCCGGCGAGCTGCCGCCGCGCGACATAGCCGCGGGCTTCCATGGCCTTGAGTGCGGCAAACGTGGTCGGTTCCATGACCCCCGCCTCGCGGCTGAGATCGCGCTGCGTCAAACCATCCGTCTCCCAGAGGATGCGCAGGAATGTCCAGTGGCCGAAGGGCACGCCGTGCACCGCGAGCCGCCGTTGCAGCGCCTTGACCAGCGCGCGGGTTGCGTCCTTGACGAGGTGGGCCATGCGATCGTCTGGCACCGCATCGCGCCAATGCCGCAGAATGCGCTGCGTGTCGTCGTTGGCGATGCGCTTTCCCGGCGCCGCGATTGCCCGCGTCATCGCCGGAAACCCACTTGATGTCGCAGCGTGATCTCGCGCTGGTCTCGCGCCGATTCGAGGATCGCCAGGCAGACCTCGAGCGTGGCCATCGCCCACCTACCGTCGTGCAGCGCCCGTCGTCCATGCACGATCGCGTCGTATAGCTCGTCGACCACTTCGGCGCGCGGCACCGTCGGCTTGGCGAGCGACTCCAGACGAGCTTCGGCGTCGCCGTAGATCATCACGCCGGTAGGCAGGGGACGCAAATCAGCATGCTCGCAGGAAACGAGTACGACGCCGAAATGCTCGTGCCAAGGCGCGGTCGGGGCAGCGGCTCCGGGCGGCGGATAGTCGACGCCCCCATAGTTGCGCGCCTGCTTCAGCGCGGCTTCCTGTACCGCGTTCGTCGCGCGCTCGAGGTTCCGGCGCGCCGCCCCGTACGAGCCCGCTTTCTTCACCGTGCCCAGCTCGCCGATCCCGCCGCAGAATTCGTCGGCGTCGAAATGGGCGTAGCCGCTGTAGACGAGCGAGGCGAACGCGCCATCGGCGAAGCTCAGAAGCGCGGCGTACGCGCCTTCGGTCGGACGCGCCGGATCCCAGGCGCCCGTCAGCGCGCGCACGCTCTTAACGTGGCCGCCGCCAAGGAGCCGGACCATGTCGACCTGATGTGCACCCTGGCTGAACACGACCCCGCCGCCACTCGCGGTCGAAAACTCCTCGGGCCGGCGCGGACGATAGAGGAAATCGGTGTAGTACTGGGCGTTGATCATCTGCACGCGACCCACCGTTCCGCTGTCGATGATCTCGCGCGTGCGCAGGATTGGGTGATCGAAGCTGTGGCTGTGGCCGACGATCAGACACACGTTGGCGCGCTCGGCCGCGTCGACCATGTGGCGGCACTCTTCGAGCGTGATCGCCATCGGTTTCTCGACCAGCGTGTGCTTGCCGCGGGCGGCGGCCAGCGCGACGTGCGCGGCGTGATGCTGATGCGGCGTAGCGACATAAACCACCTCGACGCCTTCGTCCGCGCAGAGCTCGTCGACCGACACATACACCCGCGCGCCGAAGTCGGCAGCGAAGCGCCCGGTTGCCTCGGCGCGCGGGTCCGCCGCGGCAACCAGCTCGAGTCGCGAATCCGCGGCCAGGGTCGGTAGCATCAGCGTAAACGCGCGCCCCAGACCGGCGACGCCGATGCGCAACCGGCGTTCAGGCATGTCGGTTCATGTCAGGCGCTGCCGCAGCCCCGACCCGGTGCTCATGGCCCTCGACAGCGCACATGAAAATGCCTAATATTTGCTTAGGGTCCTAATATTATTCCCGCTGCGACGGTTCCCGGCAACTCATCGGAGATTCGCGTCGGAGGAAGCATGCTGAGCGCCGAAGAAAACGACCTGCTCTGCCGCGTCGAAGGCGATGCGCCGATGGGCCGCCTGATGCGCCGCCACTGGATACCTGCATGCCTTTCCGAGGAGGTCGCCGAACGCGACGGGACGCCGGTCCGGGTGCGCTTACTGGGCGAGGACCTGGTGGCGTTTCGCGATACCGAGGGCCGGATCGGCGTGCTCGACGAGCACTGCCCGCATCGGCGCGCATCGCTGGCGCTGGGGCGGAACGAAGAGTGCGGGCTGCGCTGCCTTTACCACGGCTGGAAGATCGATGTCGAAGGCAACGTCGTGGACCGGCCTTCCGAGTCGCACGAAGCAGTCCTGGCCAAAAAGGTGACGCACAAGGCGTATCCCTGCCGCGAGGCCGGCGGCTTCGTCTGGGTCTGGATGGGCCCGCCGGACGAGATGCGCGAGTTCGAGCCTCCGGCGTGGGCGCCCTCCTCCAAGGTTCGCACCAGCGTCGTGAAGATGCACGTCGGCTGCAACTGGGCACAGGTCCTCGAAGGTGCGATCGATTCGGCGCACAGCTCGAGCCTGCATTCGACCGACATGGTGCCCGCGCAGGTGGAGGGTGCGGGCGCGACAGATACGGAATGGCTGCGCCCGTCGACCGACAAGGCGCCCCGGCTGCAGGTGCAGCGTACCGATTTCGGGTTTCGCTACGTGGCGATCCGCCGTCCGATCAGGGATGCGCGCACGCACGACTATCTGCGCATCACGCTCTTCGTCGCGCCGTTCACCGTGCTGATCCCGCCGAACGATCGCTACAACCTGTCGATCCTCAACATACCGCTCGACGACACCAACACGATGTTCTACTTCATCGCCTGGAGCGAGGGCGAAGGCATCGATCAGGAGGCGTGGCGCGAATTCTGCGGGGCGCAGGTCGGCGTGGACCTCGATGCGAGCTTCCGGCGCACGCGGACACGGGAGAACAATTATCTCCAGGATCGCCAGGCGATGAAGCTTGGCAGCCACACCGGCATCCAGGGCATTCCGAACCAGGACATCGCCATGTGGGAGACGATGGGACCGATCGCCGACCGTTCGCGCGAACGGCTGGGCGCGAGCGACGTTGCGATCGTGCAATTCCGGCGCATCATGGTCGATGCCGCACGCAAGGTACGCGACGGCGGGCCGGCGATCGGGACATCGCCGCGGCACGTTCCGCACGTCAAGCTCAAATCCTTCGAGGGCATCGTCGCGAAGACGACGCCGTGGACGATGCTGGGCGTCGCCGCGGAAGAGCTTGCCTTACAGCAGGAAGCATCCGTACCCAGCCGTCCGTGACGGTGTCAACGGGGCGGGGGATGCTTGACGCATCCGGTGACCGCGCGCCACACTGCGCCGCGCGGGCACAACCTGCAGGGGATTGCGTAATTCGTTGACACGATACTGTCGCCCCGGCCCCGGCTTCACGCATACCGGGGCAGGCTGCGGCTGGGGCCCAATCTGTGTTTTCGAAATTGGATCCCGGCCTGCGCCGGGATAACGTGCATTACCGCTGCGTCGTTCCGCAGGCAAGAACGTAGGCAGGAGGAATCGATGAGCAGGTTCATGCTTTTCCGGGCCGCGCTGATGGCATTCGCGCTCGGCGCCGTGTTGCAAACGGCGCAGGCGCAGGATGCGCTCAAGATTGCCGCAGGTCAGCGAGGCAACTGGGACACCACCATCGCCGAGGTCGGACAGCGCGCAGGGATCTTCAAGAAGCACGGGTTGACGCTCGAAATCCTGTGGACGCAGGGCGCCGGCGAGACGCAGCAAGCGGTCATCTCGGGCAGCGTGGACATCGGCGTTGCGCCCGGGATCATGGGCGTGCTCTCCGCATACTCTAAGGGTGCGCCGGTCCGGGTCATCGGCGCCGAGACGACCGGCGCAACCGATCTATATTGGTACGTTCCCGCGAGCTCGCCGATCAAGTCGCTCAAGGACACCGAGGGCAAGACGATCGCCTACTCGACCAACGGCTCGTCGACGCACGGCATCGTGACCGCGTTCATGAAGCAGTACGACCTGAAAGCGAAGCCGACGGCGACCGGCGGCCCGGCGCCAACGCTGACCCAGGTCATGTCAGGGCAGATCGACGTGGGCTGGTCGGCCCCGCCCTTCGGCCTGCAACTGCTCGACGAGGGCAAGATCCGCATCATCGCGACCGGCAACGACGCCGCGGTGTTCAAGGGACAAACCGTGCGGCTGTTGATCACCAACGTGCAGACACTGCAGAATCGCAAACCCGTGATCGATCGCTTCATGAAAGCGTATCGCGAGACCATCGACTGGCTGTACTCGGACGATCCCGCCGCGCTCAAGACTTACGCCGACTTTGTGGGCATTCCGGTGGCAATGGCCAAGCGCACGCGCGATGACTTCTTTCCCAAGGCATCGGTCGACCCGGACAAGATCACCGGGCTCGACACGATCGTGCAGGATGCCGTCGCGCTCAAGTTCACGGCCGCCCCCCTGACCAAGGAACAGCTGGCGGAACTGATCCAGATTCCGCCGCGGCAGTAAGTCCGGCCGCGCGAAGGCGGGCCCTCCAAGCGTGAGCGCGGATCACAAAGCGGCGATCGAGCGACCTGCCGCCCCGTCCTTCGATACGGGCGTCGCCGCGCAACCGCAGCCGGCGCGCCTCCTCGATGTCGACCGCGTCACCAAGCGCTTCATCACGAACGAAGGCGCAATCACCGCGGTCGACGACATCTCCTTTTCCATCGCGCCGGGCGAATTCGTGTCCATCATCGGGCCCTCGGGCTGCGGCAAGTCGACGCTGTTCAACATCATCGGCGGGCTGATCGGCGACTACGAAGGCCGCGTGACAGTCGCCGGCGAGATTGTCTCGGGCACGCATCCGGCGATCGGCATGGTGTTCCAGGAGGAGTCGACGTTTCCCTGGCGTACCGTGCTCGAAAACGTTGCCTTTCCGCTCGAGGTCTCCGGCGTCGCCAGGCAAAGGCGGCTGGAGCGCGCCGAACACTTTGTTTCCATGGTCGGCCTCAGCGGCTTCGGCCGCCGCTTTCCGGCCGAGCTCTCCGGTGGGATGCGTCAGCGCGTCGCCCTGGCCCGGACGCTGGCTTCCGAGCCGCGGATCCTGCTGATGGACGAGCCTTTCGCGGCGCTGGACGAGCAGACGCGGCTGCTGCTCGGCGACAAGGTGCTGCAGATCCAGCAGGAGCTCAAGCAGACAACGCTGCTGATCACGCACAACCTCACCGAAGCCGTGCAGCTCTCCGATCGAGTCCTGGTCATGACGTACCGGCCGGGACGGCTGAAGCGGGTGGTCGGCATCGAGCTGCCGCATCCGCGCGACTCCGAAGTCGTCAGCAGCGATGCCTTCGGGCATTACGTCGCCGAGATCTGGCAGGACTTGCGCGAGGAAGCGAGCCGCGGCATTCGCGATGACGAATCGCGCGTGCTCAAAGGAGGAGCGAAACGGTGACGCTCAAGGCATGGGCAAAATCGCGCGGCGGCGCGCGGGTGCTTGGCGCGGTCACGGTGCTGGCGTTGATTGCCGGCGTTGAACTATTGATCCGGGCGGGATACATCAACCGCTTCATTGTCCCGCTTCCCTCGCAGATCCTCGCCGCGATCCCGCGCATCATCGTCGAGGAGAACGTGCTGCACCGCTTCTGGCAGACGGCTCAGGAGATCCTTTGGGCGAGCCTGCTGCTCGCGGCTGTCGGCATTTCGCTAGGTGCGTTGCTCCACCGCTTCAGGATTCTGCGGCTGGCGTGCGAAACGTGGGTGGCGGCACTCGCCGCGGCGCCCATCGTGCTGATGTACCCGCTGTTTCTGGTCATTTTCGGACGCAGCGCGACGACGATCGTGATGATCGGATTCGCCGCGGGGCTCGCGCCGGTGATTTTGAAGACGGTCGAAGGCCTGTCCGGGACGCGGCGAGTGCTGATCGACGTGGGCCGCAGCTTCAAGCTCTCGCCGGCGCAGCAGTTCTGGAAAATACTGCTGCCCGCCGCGCTGCCGTCGATCTTCGTCGGCCTGAAGCTCGGACTCATCTTCGCCATGATCAACATCGTCGGCGTCGAATTCCTGATCAACTTCGGCGGGCTCGGGCAACTCATCAACGAACTCGCCGAACGCTACGATCTGCCAGGAACCTACGGAGCGATTTGCTTCGTGATCCTTGCGAGCATCGTATTTTTCGACGTCACCGAGCGTCTCGAGCGATGGCTGAGACCCTCAGAGTGAGCGTCGCCGTCCCCGGCTCGAGCGCACGCCGCGTAACGCTGGCGCGCGTTGCCATCATCGCCGCCGTTCTGCTCGGATGGGAGGCGCTGGCGAGATCGGGGCTGCTGTTTCGCGATGTGGTGCCCTCCCTCGCCGCAATCGGCGCGGCCGTTGCGCGTCTCCTCGCCAATCCGGATTTCTACGGCAATCTCGGCATCACCGCCGCAGAGATCGGCGTTGCCATGCTCATCGGCGGATTGAGCGGGCTCGCGACCGGCATCCTTCTGGGCGCCAACCGGTTCCTGTCACGCGCCTACGAATCCCTGATCTACTATCTCGGGCCGACACCGAAGATCATCTTCTTTCCGGTGATGATCATGTGGTTCGGCGTGGGCTCGGGATCGAAGATCGCGATGGGTGCGGTTTCCTGCTTCTTCCCGATCGCGATCAGCACCGCGTCAGGCATGCGGCAGATCGACCGCGTCCTGATCCGCGTCGGAAGGAGCTTTCGCGCGAGCGCCTGGCAGATGGTGACCAAGATCTATCTGCCCGCGATGCGGCAACCCGTCGTCAACGGTCTGCGGCTGGGCCTGGGTGTTGCAATCATCGGTACGCTGCTCGCCGAGACCAAGCTCTCGAACCGCGGCATCGGCTATCTGATCATTCAGGCGTATGCGACGTTCGATATGCCGCGGATGTACGCGCTCTTGATCGTGCTGTTCGTGCTGGCGATTGGCGCCAACGCGTTGTTAAGCCGCGGTCTAGCGGGCCGCGCTTGACATGCTATGACATGCGTTTTCAGGTCATCTCAGTCACCGCTCACGACTATCGGAGAACCTGAATGAATCAGTTTCGGCCAGCGAAGAAGCGTATTGAGGTCACGGTTGGGGAATCGGTACGCATTATTCGCGAGTTGCAAGGCTACAGCCAAAACCAGCTGGCACAGCTCAGCGGTATTCCCCAAGCAACTCTCTCCGCTATCGAGAACGATCGCGTGCGCCTAGGTGTGGAGCGTGCCAAGGTGCTTGCACGTGCGCTGCGTTGCCATCCAGCGGTCTTGGTGTTCCCCGGCCTGGGAGCAGGCCGTTGAAACGGCGCCCTCTCATCGCTCAACCCGGATGCTTCGCCGGCGGCACTGACGCGCCGTCCGCTCGGTGCCGGTTAGATATATTGGTTCGTTAGCCGCTAACACACCGTGCTCCGGCATTGACGTAGTCCGGCTTTGCCGTATAATGAGCGCATGATCAGCTTCATTGAGACCAAGCTGTTCACGCGCCTTGTGCAGGAATACTTGTCGGACGATGAATACTCCAAGCTTCAGCAGGCGCTGCTGGCGAATCCCGAGGCGGGCGCGGTCATTCCGCACTCGGGCGGTATCCGCAAGCTACGCTGGGGCGTGGCCGGGCGCGGCAAGCGTGGTGGCATTCGGATCATCTATTTCCTCCGCATGCGGCAAGGGCAGATCTGGATGCTAACCCTCTACCCGAAGAATGTTGCCGAGAATATTCCAGCGCATATATTGAAAAAGATTAAGGATGAAATTGATGGCTAAGGTCGTAGCAAAGCGAAACGTCGGGATGGAGATCCTGGAAGGGTTGCGCCAACTGAAGCGTGGCGAGGTCGGACGTGTCGTGAACGTCCCCTCTGTAACCATAATTCGTGAGCGAACCGGTCTTTCGCAGGCGCAATTTGCGGCACTACTTGGTGTCTCTGTGCGCACTCTACAAGAATGGGAACAAGGCCGCCGCGCACCGTCTGGCGCGGCTCGCACGCTGCTGCTGGTGGCTGCGAAGAATCCGCGAGCTCTCCTCGAAGTAGTATAAATCGCCGTGTATGACGGCTAACCTCTCATCGCTCAACCTGAACGCCTCGCCGGCGACGCTGAAGCGCCATCTGCGCGGCGCCATTTGCTTCGTTCGTTGGGCGTCTCACCGGCCGCAACGGTATACTCTCGGCTGGGATTCGAACGCGTAGAGTCACCGATGCAGCTGACGGCAGTTTTCCGCAAGGTACCGGAAGGGTATATCGGCTTTGTTGAAGAGCTCCCCGGTGCCAACACTCAGGGCGCGACCCTGGAAGAGGCGCGTGCGAATCTATCCGAGGCGGTCGAGCTGATTCTCGACGCGAATCGCACGTTGACGGAAGAAGCCATTGCCGGCCAGGATGTCATCCGCGAGCCGCTAGTCATCCCTGTGGGATGAAACGGGCCGACTTGTTGCGCCACATTGAACGACACGGCTGCGTCTTTCTTCGCGAAGGTGGGCGGCACTCCGTGTACGTAAACCGCGCCGCGCGAAAGACCTCGACCGTACCGCGCCACCGAGAAATCAATGACTACCTGGCGCGCAAAATCTGCAAGGACCTCGAGATTCCCGAGGTCTGAGACGCTCGACCTCTCGTTGAACCCGGACGCCTCGCCGGCGGCGCGGACTCGCCGTCTGCTGGGCCGCAGTTAGGGTCGTTCGATCGGCTGGCTTGGGGAGCCGGAACGCCGATGACAGCATCGACCGCGAGCGCAGATCTGGCCTTGTGGCTTCCCGCGCACCGCGGCGCCTATTACGGCGGCGCCTGGCACGATCCCGCATCCGGCGCTTTCGCGGAGACATTGAACCCGAGCAGCGGCGAGTCGCTCGGACGGGTTGGCGTCGGCAGCGCCGCGGACGTCGATGCCGCCGTCGCCGCAGCGAAACGCGGATTTGTCGAGTGGCGCGCCGTCCCGCCGCTCGAGCGCGCGAAGATCCTGCGACGAATAGCGCAGCTACTCCGCGAAAACGCCGGCGAGCTGGCGCTGATCGATGCAGCCAACTGCGGCAACCCGGTACGCGAGATGGCGAGCGATGCGATGGTCGCTGCGGCGCAGATCGATTTCTTCGCCGGATTGGTTACCGAGATGAAAGGCTCGTCGATCCCGATGGGACCCGACGTCGTCAACTTTTCAGTACGGGAGCCCGTAGGTGTCGTGGTGCGCATCGTGCCGTTCAACCATCCGTTCATGTTCGCCGCGGGCAAGTCGGCCGCGCCGCTGGCGGCGGGCAATGCCGTCGTGATCAAGCCGCCGGATCAGGCGCCCCTGTCGGCGCTGCGGCTCGCCGAGCTCGTCGATGGTCTGCTGCCGGCCGGCGTCTTCAACGTCGTTCCCGGCGACCGCGCCACCGGTGCCGCGCTGGCGTCGCACCGCGACGTCGCCATGGTCGCGATCATCGGCAGCGTCGCGGCGGGTCGAGCGGTGATGCGCGCCGCGAGCGAAACGATCAAGCCGCTGCTGCTCGAGCTGGGCGGCAAGAACGCGCTCATCGCCTATCCGGATGCCGATCCGGACGAGGTCGCGGCCGCGGTGATCGGCGGCATGAACTTCACCTGGTGCGGTCAGTCGTGCGGCTCGACGAGCCGCGCCTTCATCCACGCATCGATCTACGACACCGTGCTCGCGCGGATCCGCACTCGGATCGCCTTCTTCAAGCCGGGCCTCGCGACCGATCCGGCCACGACCATGGGCGCGATCGTGAGCCGCGCGCAGCTCGATCGCGTCCTCGCCTACATCGAAGCC
>DASWDF010000105.1:0-19585 GCA_036395475.1 Casimicrobiaceae bacterium | reverse complement strand
GCGCCGATGGGCGCGCATCCGGCGTTCTACCTGGGCTTGATCCTGTTCGCCGTCGGCGCGCTGGTCGCCTTGTTCGTGTTCTTCGGCACGCTGGTGGTCGGGCGCAACGAGAAGACGTACAACGGCTCGATCCCGATCGTCACTTTCGGCGCGGTGACCGCCGCGATCATTGCCGTTTTCACGATTGCTTCCGGCGCGATCATCCTGATCCCGACGTTTCTGTGGTCGCTCGGGCTGGTCAACTACATCGACTCGCTGATGTATCGTACCGTGTGGTGGGCGTTCGGCCACAGCTCGCAGCAGATCAACGTCGCGGCGCACGTTTCGGTGTGGTACGCGGTCGCCGCGATCGTCTTCGGCGCCAAGCCGATGTCGGAGAAGGTTTCGCGTACCGCATTCCTGCTCTATATCCTGTTCCTGCAGCTCGCCTCCGCGCACCACCTGCTGGCCGATCCGGGGCTCACGTCGAACTGGAAGATCTTCAACACGAGCTACGCGATGTATCTCGCGGTGCTGGCGTCCATGGTGCACGGGCTCACGGTGCCGGGCTCGATCGAGGTCGCGCAGCGCGTGAAGGGCTTCAACAAGGGCCTGTACGAGTGGCTGCGCAAGGCGCCATGGGGCAATCCGACGTTCTCGGCGATGTTCATCTCGCTCATCGGTTTCGGATTCCTGGGCGGCATTTCCGGCGTCATGATGGGCACGGAACAGTTGAACCTCATCATCCACAACACGCTCTACGTGCCCGGCCATTTCCACGCGACGGTCGTCGTCGGTACCACGCTCGCGTTCATGGGCCTCACCTACTTCCTGATCCCGGTGCTGTTCCGTCGCGAGCTGATGTTTCCCGGGCTCGCCAAGTGGCAACCGTATCTGTTCGGTCTGGGTATGAGCGGATTCGCCGTGTTCATGATGGGCGCGGGAACGCTGGGCGTGCCGCGGCGGCATTGGGACATGACGTTCGCCGGCAATCCGCTTGGGCACGAGTTCCCCGGCACCGCGTACCTGATGATGGGCATCATGGCGCTCTCCGGACTGGTGGCGATCGTCGGTGGCGTGGCCTATCTGCTCATCACCGTCGGCAGCGTGTTCCTCGGCAAGAAGATCCAGACGCCCGACTTCAAGCCGGTCAGCGTACGCGAAGGGCGGGCGGCGCCTCCTCCCGCGCAACCGGTCGGGGCGGCGATCACCGGCCACGGCAGCATCGGCATCGCTGGATTCGTCGCTCCGGGAACGTTCGCGTTGGCGATGGTGTTCCTGGTGGCGTTCGTTCTCTACTACTTCGTCAACTGGAAATACCTCTCGACGGTGTGGCCGCTGTCCTGAGCGGCCGGGCGCCGGCGGCCAGGGCCTGGCCCGCCGACGCCTCCCACCGCCGAGACACACGCCCCGACACGATGCGCGCTACGGAGACGACGATGGGCAGACGGATCGCACTGTTCTTCGATCTGTTCAAGCTGCGGATCGGGCTGGTGATCGGCTTCACGGCGCTGGCCGGTCTCGCGGTCACGCCCGGTGCTGCGCCGGCCGGCTGGCGCGTCGCGCTGCTCGCGCTCGCCGTCGTCGTCTCGTCGGCTGCCGCCGGCGCATTCAATCAGTACGTCGAGCGCGAGATCGATGCCCGCATGGCGCGGACGCGGGCGCGGCCATTCGTCACCGGGCGGCTCAAGCACACCCGCGGCTGGCTCGGTCTGATTGCGCTGCTGTGCGCGGGGTCGGTTGTCGTCGCGATGCTTGCGACCAACGCTCTTGCCGCGCTGTACACCTTTCTCGGCGCGTTCGTCTACGCCATCGTCTACACGGTGTGGCTCAAGCGCCGCACCTGGCTCAACATCGTGATCGGCGGGCTCGCCGGCAGCTTCGCCGTGCTCGCGGGCGCAGCGGCCGTGACGCCCGACCGCCTCGATGCGGTGCCGCTGTGGCTGGCAATCGTTCTCTTCCTATGGACGCCACCGCACTTCTGGAGCCTCGCGATCGCTTATCGCAAGGATTACGAGTCGAGCGGAGTGCCGATGCTGCCGGTGGTGGTCGGCGATGCCAAAGCGGCGCAGGCAATTCTCGCCAGCGCCGTGCTGCTGGTGCTCGCGTCGCTCGTGCCCGCGTGGTACGGGCTTTCCTGGATCTACCTGACGGGCGCGATCTGCGGCGGCGCCTACTTTCTCGCTAAGAGCGCCGCGCTCGTCCTCGATCCGGGTCGGCGCAGCGCGATGGCGAACTTCCACGCGTCGCTCGCGCAACTCGCGTTGCTGCTCGCTGCCGCGATCGCCGATGCAATGTTATTGCGATAGACGGCGCGCCCGCGCGCTGGCGGCGATCGCAGCGCCGCTCGCGATGATGCTCTGCGCGCTCGCTGCGACCGGCGCCAGCCTCGATCTCGAACGCGCGCTCGTCCAAAGCCAGGCGGCCGTCGGCCGCCAGCTCGGCGACTACGCCTTCACCGACCGCGACGGCAGCCGGGTGCGGCTTGCGGACTACCGCGGCAAGCCGCTGCTGGTGAGTTTCGTCTACACCGGGTGCAGCCAGGTTTGCCCGACGACGACGCGCTTTCTCGGCCGTGCGGTGACCGAAGCGCGCCGCGCGCTCGGTCCGGACGCGTTCAACGTGGCGACGATCGGCTTCAACCTGCCGTTCGACAGCGCTGCGGCGATGAAGGCATTCGCGAAGCAGCAGGGCATCGATCAATCGCGCTGGAAGTTTCTTTCCCCCGACGCCGCCAGCGTCGATGCGCTGGCCGCCGACTTCGGCTTCGTCTACAACGCGACCGCGAGCGGCTTCGACCACATCACGCAGGTGACGATCGTTGATGCGAACGGCCGCGTGTTCCGCCAGGTCTACGGAGAGTCGTTCGAGCTGCCGATGCTGATCGGTCCGTTGCGGGAGCTCGTCACCGGTGCGCCATCGCCGGTGCAAAACGTGAGCGAGCTGCTCGATCGCGTGCGCATCCTGTGCACCGTCTACGATCCGGTCTCGGGCAGGTATCGGCTCAACTACGGACTTTTCATCGAAATCTTTGCGGGTCTGTCGGTTCTGGGCTCGATCTTCTGGTATCTGTCGACCGAATGGCGCCGGCAACGGCGCGCACTAAGGAACCTCAAGGCCCGGCACGCCGCTTGATGCACATCATGTCGCGCTAGCGGCCCTCCACGCTAACATCGCCGGCATGATCACGCTTCTCGCGCCTCAAGGCGGCCCATGGCCTCAGCCGCCGCCACCGAGCCGGCCGCGAAGGGCCGACGACGCGATCCGAGAAATGCGCTCGATGGCAGCGGCGGGCCCTCGCCGCCGGCTCACGCCGCTTTAGGCCGCGATGCTGAAGCTCATCCAGCGCGCGGGCCAGGCGGTATTCCTGACCGTCGAGGCCCTATTCAACAAGGCCTTCGGCGACGAACTGAACCCGTTCTATTGCCTGGGCGCGATCGCGTACTTCCTGCTGTGGATCGTCGTCGCGAGCGGGCTCTACCTCTACATTTTTTTCCAGACCGGTGTCAATGAGGCCTACGAATCGGTCGAGTACCTGACGCGCGAGCAGTGGTGGGCGGGCGGGATCCTGAGGAGCTTCCACCGTTACGCCTCCGACGCGATGGTGCTGGCGATGATCCTGCACCTAGTCCGGCATTACGTCTTCGACCACTATCGCAGCTTTCGCTGGTTCTCCTGGGTTTCGGGCGTGACGCTGCTGTGGCTGGTCTACGTCAGCGGCATCAATGGTTACATGCTGCCGTGGGACCGTACCGCCCAATTCGTCACGCAGGCCAGCGCCGAATGGCTCGACTGGCTGCCGATTTTCAACGGCACGTTGATCCGCAACTTCATCACTCCGGACGCGGTCAACGACCGCCTGTTCTCGCTGCTGTCGTTCCTGCACATCGGCTTGCCGCTCGCGGTGCTCGCGCTGCTGTGGGTGCATACGCAACGCGTGCCGCGCGCGAGAACGTCGCCGCCGCGGCCGGTCGCGCTCGGAGTGACCCTCGCGCTGCTCGTGCTGTCGTTGGTCAAACCGGCCGTGTCCGGCCCTCCGGCGGACCTCGCCACCGCGCCCACGGTGTTTCCGTTCGACTGGTTCTACCTGCCGGTCTATCCGCTGATCTATCTCTGGTCGCCAGGCCGTCTGTGGGCGTTCGTCGGCGCTTTGACCGCATTGTTCGTGCTCCTGCCGTGGTTGCCGCCGAAGCGCGCCGCCAAAGGCGAGCGCCATCTGTTGGTGCACCCGGACAACCGGATCATCCCGGCGCGCGCCGGTGAGACGATCCTGGAGGCGGCGCTGCGCGAAGGCATCGCGTTTCCGTACGAGTGCCGCAACGGCGGCTGCGGCAAGTGCAAGTGCACCGTGGTCTACGGCGATGTCGAGCAGGGCCCGCATCAGCGATCGGCGCTGCCGGCGGAAGAGCGCGCCGCCGGCAAGGTGCTCGCCTGCAGCGCGACGGCGCTCACCGATATCGAAATCGAGTATGTGCCGACCGAGCTTCCCGGCGGCATCCCCGCCCGCGAGCACACCGCCCGTGTCGTCGCGATGCAACGCGCCGCGGAAGACGTGATGATCGTCCGCCTCAAGCTCGAAGGCGAAGCGCCGCTTGCGTTCTACGCCGGCCAGTACATCAACATCCTGCTGCCGGACGGCAAGGGTGGCATCGACAAGCGCAGCTTCTCGTTCGCCACGGCGCCGCACGTCAACGACCAGATCGAGCTGCAGATCCGCTTGATCCCGGGCGGAAGGTTCACGACCCATGTGTTCACCGCGATGAAACCCGGAGACAGCGTCCGCTTCGAGGGCCCGCTGGGGTCGTTTTTCCTGCGCGAGGATTCCGACAAACCGATCATTTTCGTCGCCGGCGCCACCGGCTTCGCGCCCGTGAAAAGCATGATCGAGCATGCATTCCATATCGGTCTGAAGCGCAAGATGATCCTGTACTGGGGTTTGCGCTCGCTCAAGGACCTCTACCTTCCCGACCTGCCGAAGAAGTGGGCCGCCGAGCATGCCAACTTCACGTTCGTGCCGGTGCTTTCCGATCCCAGGCCCGAAGACCACTGGACCGGCCGCACCGGTCTGGTCCACGAAGCGATCCTCGCCGACTTCCCCGATCTCGCCGGACATCAGATCTACGCCTGCGGCTCGGTGAAGATGGTCGAGGCCGCGCACCCGGCTTTCAGGACGCATGGCCTGAAACAGGACGATTGCTTCTCCGACGCTTTCAACCTCGCGCCGCACCTCCCGCGGCAAGCGCCCGAGGCGGACATGGTGCGGCTGGGCGGCGGGAGCTGAAGGTGGAGCAGACGCAAGGATGATGCGATGACCACACGCACGTTCAACCAGGCCGTCAGCTACGTCTTGCAGGCGGTCTGCTACGCGGCATTCGTCGCCGTGGTCGGCTATCTGTCGACCTCGCCGACCTACGTTCATCTGCCCCCGGGCGACGCGCTGTTGAAGCTATCGCTGACGCATGCCGGACAGCGCAAGGAAGCCTGCCGCGAGCGCTCGGCCGAGGAGCTCGCCAAGCTTGCGCCGAACATGCGCGCGCAGACCGTATGCCCGCGCGAGCGCGTGCCGGTGATCGTCGAGGTCGCGCTCGACGGCGCGCCGCTGTTTCGCATCGTCGCGCCGCCGTCCGGGCTGGCGAGGGACGGCGCATCGACGGTCTATCGTCGCTTCGAGATCCCCGCCGGAACTCACCGCATCGCCGCGCGGCTCGCCGACGGCCCGGACGGTGCGTTCAATCACACTGCCGACAAGACGGTCGAGTTGGCCCCCGGACGCGTGCTGGTGATCGACTTCGACGCCTCGAAGGGCGGATTCATCTTCCACAGTTGATCGCCGCGAGCCTCGCTTAACGCAGATCAAGTCGCCGTCGCAGGCTGGCCCATACCATGTGGGCATCGGCCATGACGATTCCGCTTACCTATCCTGCCAGCAGCGCGATCGCGCCGCCTGCGCGCGGCGTGCGCGACGCATTGCAGCGCCTGCTGCTGCGCGTCGAGGCCGGCTTCGACCGCGCCTTCGGCGCGAGCGCCAACCCGTGGCGGCATCTCGGCGCCATCGCGTTCTACCTGTTCTGGCTTATTGTCGCGAGTGGCATCTACGTGTACGCGGCGTTCGATACCAGTGCCGATGGAGCGTACGCCTCGGTCGAGCGCATCACGCACGACGCCTGGCCCGCTTCGGGTTTCGCGCGAAGTTTGCATCGCTACGCGTCCGACGCCTTCGTCGTCGTCGTGCTGTTGCATCTCGGCCGCGAATGGGTCGGCGGCCACGCCCGGGGTTTCCGCTGGTTCTCGTGGCTCACCGGCGTGCCCCTCCTGTGGCTCCTGTATGCATCGGGCATCGGCGGTTATTGGCTCGTCTGGGACCGGCTCGCGCAATTCAGCCTGATCGCGACCGCCGAGTGGCTGGATTGGCTGCCGCTGTTCGGCGAGCTGCTGGTGCGCAACTTCATCGCCGGCGAGAGCGTAAGCGACCGTTTCTTCTCACTGCTGATCTTTCTGCACATCGGGATACCGCTTGCACTGCTGCTCGGTATGTGGGTGCACATCCAGCGCATCAGCCGGCCGCGAACGAACCCGCCGCCTGCGCTCGCGGTCGGACTACTCGCCGCGCTCGTCGTACTCGCGCTCGCCAAGCCGGCGGCAAGTGGCGCGCCGGCGGACCTTTCCCTTTCGCCGTCAGCCGTCGACCTCGACTGGCTTTATCTCGGATTCCACCCGCTGCTCTATGCGACCTCGGCCGGCATCCTCTGGGCGCTCGCCGGCGGCGTCACGCTCTTGCTCGCGCTGCTGCCGTGGCTGCCGCCGCGGCAACGCGCGCCCGCCGCCCGGGTTGATCTGGCCAACTGCAACGGCTGCGGGCGCTGCTTCTCCGACTGCCCGTATGCTGCGGTGACGCTGCAGCCGCGCACCGACGGCAAACCCTTGCCGCTGCAGGCGGTCGTCGATCCAGAGCTGTGCGCGGGATGCGGGATCTGCGCCGGCGCGTGTCCATCGTCGACGCCCTTTCGCAGCGCGGGCGAATTCATCAGTGGCATCGACATGCCGCAGCGGCCGGTGCGCGCGCTGCGCGCCGAGCTCGAGCGCGCGATCGGCGCGCTGCGCGGACGCGTGAAGGTCGTTGTCTTCGGCTGCGAATGCGCCGCGGACGCTGCGGCGCTGGCGGCGCCCGAGATCGCGGTTGTGTCGCTCCTGTGCACCGCGATGCTTCCGCCGTCGTTTGTCGAATACGCGCTGTGCGCCGGAGTCGACGGCGTGCTCGTCACCGGCTGCCGCGAGGGCGATTGCCAGTACCGCCTCGGCAATCGCTGGGCCGAAGAGCGGCTCGCGGCCCGGCGTGAGCCGCATCTGCGGGCAGCCATGCCCAACGAGCGCGTGCGCCTGGCGTGGGCCGGTCCCGACGACGCCGAATCGCTCACGGCGGAGCTCGAGCGTTTCCGGCAAGCGCTTGATGCGTTGCTCCCCTCGGCACGCACGGGACGCCGGCCGCCGAAGCGCGTAGAGACCCGGCATGTCTAGCGCGGAGCTCAACCGCGACAACGCCCTGCGCTTTGATCGCACCGAATCTGGCGTGGCGCACGGCGCACCCCGCTATGCGCTGACGATACCGACGGACGCTCGTCGCACGCTCGCGGTGTGGTGGCTTGCGCTCGGGGTGCTCGCGCTGGTCGCCGCAGGCATCCTGTCGGTTCTGCTGGTCGTCTCGCGCACGCCGCTGTTGCAGAACGTCTTCCACCTCGCCGATTTCTTTCGCGTCGCACTCGTTGCGCACGTCGACCTGTCGGTGCTGGTGTGGTTCCTCGCCTTCGCTGGCGTGTTGTGGACGCTCAACGGCACGCCGCGCGGCTTAAGCGCCGGCAGGCTCGCATTCGGGCTCGCCGCCGCCGGCACCGTTGCTATCGCGCTCGCGCCCTTCCTCGGCCAGGGACGGCCGGTGATGGCGAATTACATCCCGGTCCTCCGCGACCCGTGGTTCCTGACCGGACTCGTCACGTTCGGGGTGGGTGTCGCAATCCTGGTGCTGCGCGGCATGGCCACCGCTCCACGGGTCGGAATCCATATCGACGGGGCAGGCGCGCTGCGGTTCGGCCTCAATGCCTCGCTGGTGTCGACGGCGGTCGCTTTGATCGCGTTCGCCTGGTCGTATCGCGCGGTGCCAACCGCTCTCGATCCGGTGGCCTACTACGAGCTGCTGTTCTGGGGCGGTGGCCACGTGCTGCAGTTCACGTGGACGCTCTTGATGCTCGTCGCCTGGCTCGCGCTCGCCGACGCAACCGGGGCGCGCGTGCCGCTGTCGCCGCGCGTCGCGACCCTGCTCTTCGGCATTGCGCTCGCCGCGGCGTTCATCACACCGGCGATCTACCTCGCCTACGACGTCGGCTCGGTCGAGCACCACCGGCTGCTAACCTGGCTGATGCAGTTCGGCGGCGGCCTCGCGATCCCGCCCGTCGCGCTGGCCGTGCTCTGGGCATGCGGCCGTCGCGGTCGCGTCGAGCGCGATCAATGTCCGTTGCGTGCCGCGCTTCTCACTTCGATCACCTTATTCGGCGTCGGCGGGATCATCGGCTTTTTCATTCACGGCAGCAACGTGAAGATCCCGGCTCACTACCACGGCAGCATCGTCGGCGTGACGATCGCCCTCATGGGACTCGCGTATCTGTTGCTGCCCGCCCTCGGCTTCGCGCGTCCCTCGGTGCGCCTGGCGACGCCGCAACCATATCTCTACGGCGGCGGGCAATTGTTGCACGTGATCGGACTGGTGTGGTCAGGGGGATACGGGGTCCAGCGCAAGGTCGCCGGCAGCGAGCAGGTGCTGCACAGCACACAGGAAATCTTGGCGATGGGTCTCATGGGGTTGGGCGGTCTCATCGCCATCGTCGGCGGTGTGCTGTTCGTGTTCGTCGTTCTGGAAGCGATCTATCGTGGCCGAAGGCGACCGACACCTTGAGCTGGGGCCCGGCGAGCGCGCGTCGGTGCAGCGCCTGTTGCGCATCTTGGCGAGCGCTGGCGCGGCACTGATGCTGGTCGTGATCGTGTCGAGTGTGTACCTGCGGCTGACCCAGGCGGGCCTCTCGTGCTCCGACTGGCCGGCGTGTTACGGCCGTGTCGAACCTCAAGCTGCCGCGACGAGCGGGTTGGTCATCGCTCGGTTCGCGCACCGCATCGCGGCGAGCGCAGTGGGCGTCGTGTTGCTCGCCGCCGTGTTGATCGGCGCCACGCAGCGCCCCTGGCTCAGGCGTCAGGTCGGGATCGCCGCGGCTGCATTCGCGATCGCGCTCTACCTCGCGGCTCTCGGCGCCCAGTTTCCGGCATCCGCGTCCGAGATCCCGTCGCCGGCGGTGATCCTTGCCAATCTCGGTGGCGGATTTGCGCTGCTTGCGCTGCTGTGGCTGCTTCGACTTACGATGGCACCTCCGCCTGTCGTGCAGGCGACGCTATGGCTCAAGCTCGCCGTGACACTGGCGCTGCTGGCAGTGATCGCCCAGATCGCGCTCGGCGCGCTGGTCAGCGCGAAGTTCGCCGCGCTCGCGTGCCCCGCGTTCCCCGTCTGCGGCAGCGATTGGCCGACCGGTGCGTTGCTCCAGAGCCTCGACCCGTTCGCCGACCGCGTCCTCGGTCCCGACGGCGCCATCGCGCGCCCCGCCACGCTCGCGGCGCTGCATTGGGCGCATCGCGTCGGCGCACTGATCGTGTTCGCTCTCGGTGCGACAGTCGCAGTGTCGCTGCTGCGCACCAGCGGCCACACTCGAGGCCTCGGCGTGATCGTTACCGCGTTGCTCGTGGTACAACCTACGCTCGGCGCGGCGGCCGTGCTCGCGAGCTTTCCCTTGGTGCTCGCCGTCGCGCACAATGCCGGCGCGGCATTGCTGCTCGTCGCACTCTTGACGGCGGCCCAGGCGCTCTATGCGAAGGATCTGCACCCATGACGATCGCCCCCGAGGTTCCACTCACGACGCGGCTCAAGCCGCTGATCATCAAAGGCCGCTCCATCCTGCCGATCGTCCAGGGTGGCATGGGCGTCGGTATCTCGGCGCACCGGCTGGCCGGCAACGTCGCGCGTTGGGGCGCGATGGGAACGATCGCCGGCGTCGATTTGCGCCGGCACCATCCCGACCTGATGGCCGAGACCGCGCATTGCCGCGATCGGGCCGCAATCGATCGCGCCAATCTGCTCGCGCTGGAACGCGAGATCGCGGCCGCGAAAACAATCGCCGCCGGCCGCGGCCTGTTGGCAGTGAACATCATGCGCGCGATCTCGGCCTACGCCGATAGCGTGCGCGTCGCGTGCGAGAGCGGGATCGATGCGATCGTCGTCGGCGCGGGCCTGCCGCTCGACCTTCCCGATCTGACCGCGGAGCATCCTGACGTCGCGCTGATTCCAATCCTGTCGGACTCTCGCGGGATCCAGCTCGTGGTCAGGAAGTGGGAGCGCAAAGGCCGGCGGCCGGACGCCGTCGTCATCGAGCACCCGCGCTACGCCGGCGGCCACCTGGGCGCGGCCAGGATCGACGATCTCGCCGACGAGCGCTTCGACTTCGAGCGGGTGATCCCCGAGACGCTGGAGTTTTTTCACCGCCAGGGGATCGCGGAGGGCTCGATTCCGCTCATCGCCGCAGGCGGCATCAATTCGCACGCGCGCATCGTCGAGCTGATGGCGCTCGGCGCCGGCGGTGTTCAGCTCGGGACCGCCTTCGCAGTGACCGAGGAAGGCGACGCGGCTCCGGAATTCAAGGCCGTGCTGGCCGGGGCCGGGCCCGAGGACATCGTCGAGTTCATGAGCGTCGCCGGGTTGCCGGCGCGCGCAGTGCGTACGCCATGGCTCGAGACGTACCTGCGCCACCTCCCCGCGATGCAAGCCGTCGCGCACAAGAAACGCCGCTGCACGCTCTATTTCGATTGTCTGACGCAATGCGCGCTGCGCGACGGCGTCGAGCGCTTCGGCCAGTTCTGCATCGACATGCAGCTTGCTGCCGCGCTACGCGGCGATATCAAAAAGGGTTTGTTCTTTCGCGGCGCCGCGCCGTTGCCGTTCGGAACCATGATCCGGCCAGTCCGCGATCTGCTCGATCTCCTGCTGGGCAACGCGATACCGGAGAGCGCCTAGACGCGGCGATCGGCGGCTGCGGTGGCAGGCTCAGGTCCGCCGGCTCGCGCGGCGCAACTCGAACGACGCGAAGCACGGCGCGATCGCTGCGCCGAAATGCTCGGTCAGAAACGACGGCGATCGGTCGTTGACAAGCGCGGCGTTCGCGCAGCCTTCGGCGCGAAACTCCTGCAGCGCGTAGTGGCGCACGCCGTGCCACGCCAGATCGTCCGCCAGCCGTCGCACCGCAAGCGCCGAGAGTTGCCGCGGGTGGACCGTCGTGCGGAACTCGTGCGCCACTCCACTTTCGATCACGAGCTTGGCGCACGCCTGTGCATAGCTACCGCTCTCCGGGGCGCCCGTGATCAGCACATAGGCATCGAAGGGCGCCTTGACGTCGAAACCTACCCAATCGAGCAGCGGCAGCACTTGCGCGAGGCGCGCCGGATAGGCGCCGCCGGTGTGCATTCCGATCTTGAAGCCCATCTTCTTCACCGTCCGCATCGCGCCTGCAAGCGCGCGCTGCGCGAGCGGCTCACCACCCGAGAACACGACGGCGTCGAGGAGCCCTTCGCGCCGGCGCAGAAACGCGAGCACGTCGTCCCACGCGATCTCCGCCGCGCCGCGCGCGGGCAACAGATGCGGGTTGTGGCAATAGCCGCAACGCCATGGGCACCCCTGGCAGAAGACGACTGCCGCAAGCTGTCCCGGATAATCGGCAGTCGACAGGGGCGTCAGGCCGCCGATGCGCAAGCACCGCGACGCCCCCGCCGGCGAACCGTGGCGCTCAGTCCGGGCCATCGAGCCGCGCGCAGGCTTCGTGGAAGAATCGGCGCTCGCGGTGCTCACCTTTCTTGCCGATGTTGAACGAAGCCACCGGACGGTGATAGCCCATGACCCGAGTCCATACCTCGCAGGGCTGACGCTCGGCGTCGGTCAGCACGATCGGCCGCAGCATCTTGATCTTGGCCATATCGTTCATGTTCATCCTCCGTTGTTGTGCCAGGCTCAGGCGGCTGCGAGTTCCCTTCGCGGCCTCCTTGCGTCGTTACCTCGATTCGAAACGTACCGTGTCTGCCGCAGCCGCGACTCGCGGACGCTCGACCCCCGCTCGCTCCGCGAGCGGGTCGACTGGCGACTCGCTGCTCGCACGGCTCTTCCGGGCGATCAGGTCGTCGTCGCACTTCGGGCAAAACTTGTGTTCGCCTTCGAGATAGCCGTGCTTGGGGCAGATCGAGAAGGTCGGGGTCACGGTGATATACGGCAAGCCGAAGCGCGTAAGCGCGCGCTGCACCAGCTTCCTGCACGCCGCAGCCGACGTGATGCGCTCGCTCATGTACAGGTGCAACACGGTCCCTCCCGTGTACTTTTTCTGCAGCTCTTCCTGGCGTTCCAACGCTTCGAACGGGTCGTCGGTGAACCCGACCGGCAGCTGCGACGAATTCGTGTAATAGGGCATTTCCGGCGTGCCGGCCTGCAGGATGTCCGGAAACCGCTTGCGGTCCTCCTTGGCGAAACGGTAGGTCGTGCCCTCGGCAGGCGTTGCCTCGAGGTTGTACATGTGGCCGGTCTGTTCCTGGAAGGCGACGATCCGCGCGCGGATATGCTCGAGCAGGCGCAGCGCGAACGCATGTCCGTAGATCGTCGTGATGTCGTGGGCATCGCCGGAGAAATTGCGGATCATCTCGTTGACGCCGTTGACGCCGATGGTCGAGAAGTGGTTGCGCAGGGTACCCAGATAGCGTTTCGTGTAAGGGAAAAGCCCGCCGTCGATGTGGCGCTGGATCACCTTGCGTTTTACCTCGAGGCTGTCCTTCGCATAGCCGAGCAGCTCATCGAGCCTGCGATAGAGCGCCGGCTCGTCGCCGGGGAAGAGATAGCCCAGCCGTGCGCAGTTGAGCGTCACCACGCCCACCGATCCGGTCTGCTCGGCGGAACCGAACAAGCCGTTGCCGCGCTTCAAGAGCTCGCGCAAGTCAAGCTGCAACCGGCAGCACATCGACCGGATCATGTTGGGCTTCAGCTCCGAGTTGATGAAGTTCTGGAAATACGGCAGCCCGTATTTCGCGGTCATGGTAAACAATGCGTCGGTGTTCGGATGGTCCCAGTCGAAATCGCGCGTGATGTTGTAGGTCGGAATCGGGAACGTGAATACCCGGCCACGCGCGTCGCCGGCGGTCATCGTCTCGATATAGGCGCGGTTGATCGCGTCCATCTCCGGCTGCAGCTCGCCATAGCAAAATGGCATCTCCTCGCCGCCGATCACGGGGACCTGCGCGCGCAAATCCTCGGGGCACACCCAGTCGAAGGTCAGATTGGTGAACGGCGTCTGCGTGCCCCAGCGCGACGGCACGTTCAGATTGTAGATAAGCTCCTGGATGCACTGCTTCACATCGCCGTAGCGCATACTGTCCTTGCGGATGTACGGCGCCATGTACGTATCGAACGACGAAAACGCCTGCGCGCCCGCCCACTCATTCTGCAGCGTGCCGAGGAAGTTGACGATCTGGCCCACGGCGCTCGACATGTGCTTCGGCGGACCCGCTTCGACCTTGCCCGGAACGCCGTTCAGGCCCTCGTGCAGCAACTGCCGCAGCGACCAGCCGGCGCAGTAGCCCGCGAGCATGTCCAGATCATGGATGTGAACGTCGGCGTTGCGGTGCGCGTGGCCGATCTCGGGTGCGTAGACGTGCGAGAGCCAGTAGTTGGCGATGACCTTGCCGGACACGTTGAGAATCAGGCCGCCCAGCGAATAGCCCTGATTTGCGTTGGCGTTGACGCGCCAATCCTCCTGGTGCAGATACTCATTGACCGAGGCGGCGACGTCGACCATCGTCTTCCGGTCGATGCGCAGCTTGGCGTGCTGTTCGCGATAGACGATGTAGGCGCGTGCGGTCTTGAGGTGGCCCGCACGCAGTAGCGCAAGCTCGACCGCGTCCTGGATCTCCTCGATAGGCACCGCGGCTCCGGCGCGTGCGGCCAACGCGCGCGCGACCTGCCGGCCGATACAGCCCGCATCGTGCGCCCGGAACTCGCCCGATGCAGCGGCGGCGCGGGCGATCGCCGTATCGATCTTGGACCGATCGAAGGCTACGCGTGCACCGTCGCGCTTGACGACGGCTGCGGGCGCCTTGTGGACCGACCCTTTCATCCCACGCTCCATTGGCTGGCCTCCCAGACACAACATCTGGTGTCCAAAGGGGAACGATAAACCACCTATGGTGATTATGGGCTTCCACTGTCACGCCCGACGGTCTTTTTTTGGGGATTTCTTGATCTGCCTCAAGTCGGGAAGCGGCAGCTCGCCTTGGGCTGCCGCTTCCCGATGGAATCCGCTGCCTCAGCCTGCGGCCGGCCGCCCGTCCAGCACCAGATGAAAGACCGACGAATCCACGCGAACGCGATTCGATACCCGTGGGTGCAGGACGCGGGGCCTAGCGATATGCCGCGCTCCGTCGGCAGATCGCGCGCGAAGCGCGAACACCCGAGGCGATCACGCGCTAAAAACGCCGACCGCGAGCGCTATTCCTCTCGCGACGTGCGCATGTGACTCAGCGCACGCGCCCCAGCCCGATCGGCAGCGGTGCCAGGTTCAGTATGCGCTGGAACAGCTTGTCATAATCTTCGCTGGACGCTTCACCGAAAAGCGGATCGGTGTGCCCGGTGAACGCAGCATCGATCGCTTCCCAGTCCCCGGCCGTCAGGTATTTTTCCGCGAGCGGCAGCAGTTCTTTTTCCTCGGCTCGCATGTGCTCCAAGTGGAATGCCGCATAGGCTTGCACCGCGGTCAAGAAATTGCTGAATTCCGATGCGCCGCCTTGTTGGTAGCGCGCCAGAGTCTGCTCGAGAGTCCGAATCTTGTCCGCACCAGCACGATGCTCCGCCTCCAGCCGCTCAATCAGCGGTGCGGCTTCGGGATAGCGGATGCGCAACAGGCGGAACAGGTATTGATCTTCCTTGGGGTGATGGAAGCGCTCGGGGAATGTGTCGATGTAATAGACCATCGCGCCCAAGAGGTCGAAGTCCGGCTTCGTGCCGCGATCGCGGATCTTCATCACGAGGTACAGCATGCCGTGCAAAACCGCGGACAATGAGCGGTGCTCGTCCTGGATAATGCGGATCGACTGCACGTGTTCCTCCCTGGGCGCGGCAGGCCGTCTGCCGCTCATAGCTAAATGCTAACGTGCGGAAACGGCCGGGACATTGACCGGCATCAAGACGGGCTCGAACCGCGTCGCTTATCGTGCCCGTGGCAGGTCAAAAGCGGTGCGGCGTGCGGACGCGGATTGTGATCGACATTCCGACCGGCGGCGAGTCGTCCGGCCGCGTCAACCCGAAAGCACAGCCGTAGGCAGCGCGTCGCGGTATTGCGTAGCGGCTCTGCTAACATCGACGCCGCGCCTCGCGGCCCACTGGAGCGCCCGTTGCAAATCGCGCTGCTGTCCGACATTCATGCCAACCTCGAAGCGCTGCACGCCTGTCTGCAGCACGCGCGCGAACGGGGCGTGGGGCGCTACGTGTTTCTTGGCGATTTCGTCGGCTACGGCGCGGATCCTGCCGGCGTCGTTGAGATCGTCGAGCACTATGCCGGGGAGGGCGCCGTGGTGCTCAAGGGCAATCACGATCAGGCGGTGGAAAAGAGCGCCGGCTACTTCAACGAGGCGGCGCGGGCGTCGCTCGAGTGGGCGCGAACGGAACTTGGCGACGAACAGAAACGCTTTCTCGCCGCGCTGCCCCTGGTGCTGCGCGATGGCGAGATCTGTTACGTGCACGCCTCTGCGGCGTCTCCGGAACGCTGGCATTACGTCGACAGCCCGTCGGCCGCCCGGCGCTGCGCCGACGCGGCGCAGGTTGCTTACACATTCTGCGGGCACGTGCACGATCAGGTGCTCTACTTCGAAGGCGCGGGCGGACGGATGAAGGAGTTCCGGCCCGTCGCGGGCACGCCGATCCCGGTGCGAAGTCATCGACGCTGGGTCGCCATCGTCGGGTCGGTGGGACAACCGCGCGACCGCAATCCGGCGGCGGCCTACGCGCTGTTCGACCTCGCGCGCCGGCAGGTCACGTTCTGCCGCGTCGCGTACGACGCCGGCGCCGCGGCCGACAAGATTCGCAAGGCCGGCCTGCCTGGTTCGCTGGCGGTTCGCGTCGAGTCGGGCATCTGACGCCACGGCTCGGATCATGCGGGATCAAGTGCACCCCGGCGCGGTCATCGACGGCTATCGCGTCGGTGAATGCATCCACCGAGGGGGCACGGGTTCGATCTATCGGGTCGAAGCACCCGCCCAGGCAAATCCCGGATTTCCGCTGGTGATGAAGGTGCCGCGCCTCGGCCGCGGTGAGGCGACAATCGGGATCGAGAGTTTCGAAATGGAGCAGACGATACTGCCGACGCTGAGCGGCCCTCACGTGCCGCGGTTCGCGGCGACGGGCGACGTGACCGCGACGCCGTATATCGTCATGGAGCGGATCGATGGCCGCGCGCTCGCCGATATCGTCGCGAATGCGCCCCTGCCGCCCGAAGAAGTCGCGCGGATCGGCGCGGCGCTCGCGGATGCGGTCCACAGCGTGCACGCGCAGGGAGTCGTCCACCTCGATCTCAAGCCCGAAAACTTCCTGTTGCGACCGTCCGGCGAAGCGGTGTTGCTCGACTTCGGCTTCGCCCACCACGCGAGCTATCCGGATCTGCTCGGCGAGGAGCAGCACTTCGCCGCGGGTTCAGCGGCTTACGTATCGCCCGAGCAGTTGCAGGACGACCGCAGCGATGCGCGCAGCGATCTCTACGCACTCGGCGTGCTGCTCTACGAGCTCGCGACCGGCAGGCAGCCATTCGGACAGCCCGAAACGCTGGCGGGAATGCGCGACCGGCTGTGGCGTGACCCGGCGCCGCCCCGCGTGGTGAACGCGCGCATCCCGCCATGGTTGCAGGAGGTCATTCTCCACTGCCTGGAGCACGATGCCGCCGCGCGCTATCAGTCAGCCGCGCATATCGCGCTGGATCTGCGGCATCCGGAGCAGGTGGCATTATCGGCACGGGCAGAGCGGACGGAGGTCTTGGGGTTCTTTCCGCAATTGAAGCGATGGTGGCGCATCCGGCGCGAGACCGATCGCCGCTGGCTATTGCAGCGGCGTTCCGGTTCGCGCGCGGTCGTGGTGCTAGTTGCGGTGGATACCGAGCATCCTGAAGACGAACGCCATTCCCCGCTGCAATGGACAACGAAGCAGATCGTCTCGCTCAATCCGGAGTATCGGCTGATGTGCGTGTCCGTGATCCGGAGCGTGCCCGTGGGCGGGGGCCCCACCGAGCTCGACACGGCGACTGGCAAGCACCTCGAGCACAAGATGCGCTTACGGCGCTGGGTCGAGCCGTTGCAGCTCGCGCCGTCGCGCATTTCGCTGCACGTCGTCGAAGCCGCGAATGCAGCCGATACGCTGCTCGACCTCGCGCGCACCAACCACGTCGATCTGATCGTCTTGGGCGCGCCTGGACCGTCCAGAAAGACGCTGGGCTGGTGGCGTTCGGCGGCGTCGACCGTCACCGCCAACGCGCCCTGCAGCGTTCACGTTGTGCGCGTTCCCGAGCTCCGACCGGGATCGGGCACGAACCCGATTTGACAGTCAGCGCCGGGCGCCGCACATGCGCCGTTGACCTGAATCAACGCGCTCCGTCGCGTTTTGGCGCACACATGGAAACTGTACGGTACCCCGACAAGAGGCTGATATGACCAAGGACTATCGCGATATCACAAGCAGTGTCTCCAAGTCCCTTGCGCGCTTCCGCGAGGACATGCCCGAGCTGATGAAATCGTTCGGTGCGCTGGGACAGTCGGCGACGCGCGACGGCGCGCTCAATTGCAAGACCAAGGAGCTCATCGCGCTATGCCTGGGCGTCGCCGGGCATTGCGATGCGTGCATTGCCTTCCACATGAAGACGCTGATCAAGCTCGGCGCCACGCGCGCGGAGGTCGAGGAAGCGCTCGGCGTCTGCGTCTATATGGGCGGAGGGCCGTCGCTGATGTACGCGGCGGATGCGCTCGCCGCGTTTGAGCAGTGGTCGCTGCCGGAGATGGTTGCCGCCTGATCGCCCTGGAGTACGGGCCCGATGCGTGGCGCCGCGGTCGGCGGATGTACCGGCGCCCGGCATTGATCCGCCTCACCCCTCGCGTCGCGAGTGCCGCTCCGTTGCTCTCTCCACGACCCACGACCACCGCAGACATGGAACCGCGACACTCGGCCACTCCCGGCTGAACGGCGCAGCCGTGGGTAGGACGAATCCTACCCGGTCTCGGCCGCGTCCTACCCTGTGCTTCGGACGTACTCCGACAGCCGCAATCAGCGGCCGCCGATGGTGACGCATGCGGCAGCTGCGGATACTGCGAACATGGAAACACGCAACTGCAGCAGAGTCTTCATCGTCGAAGATTCCCCGTCGATCCGCGGCCGCTTGGTCGAGCTCCTCGGTGAAATCGAGGGCGTATGCGTGGTCGGCGAAGCGGAAACACCGGGCGACGCCGTCACCGGTATCCAGCAAACAAAGCCGCACTGCGTCGTCCTCGATTATCAGCTTATCGGCGGCACCGGCGTCGACGTTTTGCGTGCGGTGCGTCCCGCATCGCCAGAGATTGCGTTCGTCGTGCTGACCAACCACCCGAATGCGCAGTACCGGCGGGTCTGCATGCAAGCGGGCGCCGACTGGTTCCTCGACAAGAGCACCGAGTTCGGCAAGATCAAGGAAGTGGTTACCGAATGCATTCTGGCCCGGCATTGACGCGGCCAGTCATGAGCGTTCCGACCGACGAGGAGGACGAAATGCAAGCCGCTGCCGTGTTGCAGGCTGCAAGACCCTATCGAGACTTTGCGGCGGTTCGGCCAAGGGCCGTACTGCACGACGTCAGCCGGCGCCAGGTTACGTGCCCGACGTGCAAGCTGCAGGATCTCTGCCTCTCGGAAGGCCTCGACGCGGAGTCCATGCGCCAAATCGACGAGCTCATGACCGCCCGGATCCGACTGCGGAAAGGCGAAACGCTCTTCCGCACGGGAGACCGCTTCACATCTCTCTACGCGATCCGGTCCGGCTCGTGCAAGACCGTGTCGCTGTCGGAGGACGGACGCGACCAGGTCGCGGGCTACCACATGCCCGGAGAAGTCATCGGCACCGACGGGGTCGGCACCGATACTCACGGTTGCCAGGCGATTGCGCTTGAGGACAGCGAAGTTTGCGCGCTGCCTTTCGAGCGCCTCGCGGCGCTGAGTCGGCAAAACGGCCACTTCCAGCACAATCTGCACCGACTGTTGTCGCGGGAAATCACGCGTGGGCGGACCGTCATGATGCTGCTCGGGACCATGAACGCGGAACAGCGGCTGGCTGCATTCCTGTTGGACTTGTCGCGGCGGTATCAGGCGCTTGGCTATTCGCCATGCGAGTTCGTGTTGCGGATGACGCGCGAGGAAATCGGCAGTTACCTGGGACTGAAGCTCGAGACCGTGAGCAGACTATTCTCGCGCTTTCAGCGCGAAGGCCTGATC